>JBELAT010000166.1:0-4261 GCA_049508565.1 Endomicrobiales bacterium
TCATATAACCCCATTTCCAAAGTAGGCTCATGCTGGTAACCTCCAAGTGTAAATTCCCTTGGGTAACATTGTACATGAGTTGACCAGTTCTCGTTCGGTAACATTTTAGATGATTTGATTCGTGTTCTCATCTTTTTCACATATTTTTAAGTATAATACCCATAGAAACAGTTGTTGTTTTTCGCTAATATGTGGCGGGCATATATGATGAAAGGGTGTATCATGGAAGAAATGGTCAATGAAAGATGTTTAAATGTCTGTGATTTTTCGGATGTAAGTCTTGTTAATTCCATGGCTGATGGCGTGTGGTTTGTCGGCATGCAGGGACAGATTATGTATGCCAATCCCGCAGTGGTGGCCATGCTTCGCTTTGATGATGAAATCGAATTAATCAATCAATCTCCTGTTGATTTTAGCGTCAGACCATATCAGGAAGAAATGTCACGACTTATTAGTGACGCCATGGCAGGCATAAAAGGATCCGCAGAGATAGCGCTGGTTACCCGTGATGGAAATGAGTTGTCGGTATCACTGAAAACAAATGCCGTATACGATACTGCCGGTACTATCAAAGGTGCGTTTGTTGTCATGAGAGACAATACTGAACGAAAAAAATCAGATGAAGCGATACAAAAAAAAATCAATGAATTAACTAAATCAAATCAACAATTACAAAGTGTTATATCCCAGCTCAAAACGTTGGAGGGACTTATCAGGATATGTGCTCAATGTAAACGTATTTGTTCCGAATCGGGAGAGTGGCAGCCATTAGAGCAATACATTACGACACATACTAATGCCGATTTTACTCATGGATTGTGCGAACAATGTTCCGAAAAAACCATAAAAAGTATTCAGCACAAACATCAAAGCGATTACAAATCAGTCGATTCCCCGGACATGTAAGTCTCTAAGTGCCGGAGACGTCATGATAATACCCTGCCGTAACTCAAGTCGAGACTGCGGTTTTTTCAAAAGAATTGTTTGATTGTCGCTGCGTAAAGATATACAATCATTCAAAGCAGCGGCAGGGCAGCATCTCGAACAATTGGGGAGTGATGACAGATACTATATCCCGGAACCGTCCGGACGACCTGTCCGTCATAAGCGATGATGAACTTCTAAAGCTGCGATTTTGTGATCTGGGCATTACTATCAAGGGTACCTGGCTTGAAGAGTGTGTCAATACGTTGTATGGCGAACTTATATCGCATGGTCTGCACTTTAAACCCCGCTGTTACCTTGCTGATGAATGGCTAACACCCGATAATGAACCTGTTGTAGGTATTGCGTTCTACCTTGCCCACTGTCGTCTGCGGGAGCTTGAACAACGCTTCATGCATGAGATCGAAGGTGGTGACACTCAATCCTGCATGAAATTGCTTCGCCATGAAACCGGACATGCCATCAATTATGCGTACCGATTTCATACGCGCAAACGGTGGAAACAGTTGTTTGGCCGTTTTTCAGATGAATATCCCGACCGTTACAAATATCGTCCCTACAGCCGGTCATTCGTCCTGCATCTCGACGATTGGTATGCGCAATATCATCCTGACGAAGATTTTGCCGAGACTTTTGCCGTATGGCTTTCTCCTGAAGTGGACTGGCGACAGCGCTATCAGGGATGGAAAGCATTAGACAAGCTTGTGTATGTTGATACCCTGATGAAGGAGATTGCTTCAAAGGCTCCTCTCAAAAAATCAGGTCACATGCACTGGAACATCACTACCCTTAAGACAACCCTCAAAACACACTACAAACGAAAAACCGAGTTCTACGCGGAATATTCTCCGGATTTTCACGATGCTCATCTTACCCGGATATTTCCATCGACAGGATCTGGCGGTCACGGAAAAGCTGCCGGGGTGCTGACAAAATATAAAAAAGATATCGTCACCCATGTCGCGTACTGGACGGGAGAACGCAAATACATCATCAACCGGCTCCTTAAGAACCTTATAAAACGGTGCCGGGAGCTGGCTCTGGTGTCAGGCACACAGGATGCGTATCCCGTCATGAAGGTTACGGCATATATTACCAGCCTTATCATGAACTACGTCTATACAGGCAGATTCCGGAGGAAGAAATGAAAAAACTGGACATTCTGATGCTTCATGATGGCATTGAACCGCTGCCGGATGAAAAAGATTTCGATGCACATGTGTCGACGCCTGAATGGAGCACTGAAATATCAATCTATCGCGCGATTAAAGCCCGGGGACACGATGTACGCTTTGTCGGCATTTACGATGACGTCAAACCGTTGCTCGATGAAATCAAGGTCCGGCGACCCGATGCAGTGTTTAATCTCGCTGAGGCGTGGTTGGGAGAGTATCAGAACGACAAGAATATTGTTTCGCTGCTTGAACTGTTGGGTATTCCGTATACGGGGTGCAGTCCTATGGGACTGATGATCTGCAACCATAAGGCTCTGACGAAAAAAATACTGTTGTACCACGGCATTAAAGTCCCGCGGTTTTGCGTGTTCCGTGTTGGAGAAACAGTTAAATTCCCCGCGGAGTTCAGCCGGCCTTATTTTGTGAAGCCTTTGAGAGAAGAGGCTTCAATGGGTATTTCCCAGCGCTCACTTGCTGAAACCGAAGACCAGTGCCGTGACCGGATAAGCTTTATACACCAGAGTCTTGGCAAAGATGCTCTGGTTGAAGAATATATTGATGGCAGGGAATTATATGTAGGGGTTATCGGCACCGCTAAAAGCATAAAAGTGTTGCCGGTATGGGAACTTAAATTCACCCGGGTGCCTGATAGCGAACCGAAGATCGCCACGTATAAGGCTAAATGGGATGAAAACTACCGGAAGAAATGGGGTATCAAAAACGAGTGTGCTGACCAACTTCCCGAAGGTATTGATGATAAAATAGCTGATATATGCAAAATAGCTTTCAGGGTCCTGTATATTGATGGATATGCCCGGTTTGATCTGCGCCTTACGCCAGAGGGCGATATCTATATTCTTGAAGCGAACGCAAACCCTGAACTTGCGCGCGGAGAGGATTTCGCTGCTTCAGCAGAAAAAGATGGTATCATCTACGAGGATCTTACTGAAAAAATTCTCCAGCACGCTCTTCAACGTTCCGTTGCGCCATGAGTCAGGCATTAAACCAGATTGCCCAGGATGTATCGATTGACACCACGCAGTCAGGTTTTAAAAAATAGATCAGTTATTTTACCTGCATAATCTCCGACAACGGTGCGCCGCATACTTCACACTTTGCAAAGTTAAGGTTCTCGGTCAGATTCCCGCACACAGTGCACACATAAAACCCGCCGGAAGTCTTCTTCCACGATTCAAGATTCATTACTGCCTTTTCAAAGATTGTTTTTTGGTTGCCTCTGATTTTTATGGCGGAGTTAAAGGACATGGTCCCTGCGGGGATGTTGTCTGTTTGGGATTGAACAAGATATTTCGGATAAAGAGATCCCGTTTCATAGTTTATCTCTTTAATTGCTGCTGACAGATTTTCGCTGGTGTCTTTGACAACAGGCGTTTCACCGGTGATTGCAGGCATTGCCCCGAGTTTAGTTATATTTTTTGCATAATGAGCGATGCGGATCTCTTCCGATTTTGCCGCTCCTCTAAAAAGTTCTGCGACTTTATGATACCCCTGTTGATCAGCTTTCTGAGCCCAGGCAAGATAGTCTGCCCGGACATTTGATTCCCTATTATACGCGTCCATAAGGTTTGTCATGGTCATTGAGCCCGATGCAATGGTGGGACTTGAGACCTTCATGGAGAGATTGGGTGCCGACGTCTGGTCCGCGGCTAACCCGGTATTAACAAGGGCGACTGCCGCTGCGCATACCGTAAACATAACAGACAACACTGTCTTACGACTGATGGTTCTCATGGTGCCTCCTAGTAATGATCGTGCTACCGTCTTATCCCAGTCTACATCAATAAAATAGAAGTAAAAATAGTAAAACTTCTTATTTTACTGACTTTATTCTCACTTTTGCCTGAAGCAGTGCCCACATAGCACGCAAAATTTGATAGACTGCTGCTTACAATGACGCATCAGGTTACATCTGTTCTTTTTGATTGTTAACCACTAACACGTATTGGTAACAGTTTGTAATAAAGTAAACGATTGAAACAGTTTGCTCCCCCCGGTATACTCAAAAGAGCGATCTAGATAACATCAATACTCCGTTGTAGTGTTATTTCCAGGGAACTTTTTATCCCGAAAAGTTGTCTAATTCAGTGAAACTATGGATATCCAGGATCTGTCGAACGAGC
>JBELAT010000167.1:0-5890 GCA_049508565.1 Endomicrobiales bacterium
AGTTTGAAGGAACAGGTAATGCAGAGGAAGGAAACGGAAGTGGCCTTTTGCTAAGGTGGGCAGGACGATTATCGGCCCTTGCTACAGTTGTCATCGTAGTGATGTTCGCATCGATAGATAGAGCGTTCGCAGCAACAAAACCATTTTTCATTCACGGCAACGAAGTGATTGCAACGGTTGAGCCTCATGACAGCCTATCGGTCATGGCCCTTCACCTGTATCAACGGGCTGGAATCCAGAATCCGACAATTCCACAGATCACCAGCCTGGTAAAACGGATGGAAGCACTGACTCCCAGTCTAAAGCCAAACCCTAACTTTGTGCTCCCCGGGCACGAATATCCCATCAGTTTGATTGGAAAAACTCTACCCGGAACACATAAAATAATTGATGCTGCGCTAATTAATCAACCCGCTCCGACTCCGGCTCCAACATCGACACTGCCGGTCACTCACTTCTTTGTTCGCGGGCATGACATCGTAGGCACGGTTGCCCATCATGACTATCTGTCGCTCATGGCAGAACAACTATATCGAAAGGCAGGAATCGAGCACCCGTCAATTCTACAGCTCACCAGTCTGGTTAAGCGGATGGAAGCACTGACTCCCAGCTTAAAGGCTGATCCTTCCCTTGTATATGCCGGACATCAATATCCGATCAGTATGATTGGAGAGAAGCTGCCCGGAACAGACATAATAATTAATAAAGCTTTAATAAACCCATCGGTTCCGATACCGACCCCGGTCAGCCCTCATTATCCTTTCCCTTTCAGCAAAGTCGGCGCCGGTAAATACACCCAAGGTGCGCCTGGACAGCACTTGATCTCCGGCGCTCATGCGCTCACAAGCCACCTCAACACATTCAGTTATGTTGTTTCCCTCATCGAGCATAATATTCTCATTGATTCAATCATGGTACTGGCTGTTGGCGGTACAGCATTTTATGTTTTTAATATCATAAAGAAATTTTTACAGAAAAGACATCTCCCAGATGTGGTGGTGGGAGAAAACGGCTCAATCATTGATGACAGATCGACACCCTACGAAAAATCACGACATCTTATTGAGGAAACTGAACAGATTTTTGTTGGTAAGCGCGAAAATATCAATGAAGATGATTTAAGGACAATCATCAATAAATTCAGGGAGATTAACAACCTCACGTCATATAACATCGAAGAGGCAAGAAGAAACTTTGTCGATCTCAAAAGAATCTATGAAAGAATGGAAATTCTTTCATTGAACATCACGAGAGTGCTTGATAGACAATACGACATGTTACCGGCAGGAGACACTGCAAAAGAGGAAAAAAGGCTGTATCTGATAGAATTTACACGCATGGCGGAATATAGTGCCACTTATGAAAGTCTTGCCGTTGCAATTTCAAACATCGAATTAGCACGTGGGTATAGAGGAAAAAAGAATGGTTTTTGGGAAGTGAGCGGCATATTTAGTTTCGTAAGAGCCTGGTACGGTTTTCACATGACACTGTTTTTTTCGTCAAGGAAGTTTGAAAAAAGTATCGAGCAATTGATTGAAACAGGAAATAAGATCGAACCCTCACTGTATGAGAATCCTGAAATAGTTATACAGCAAGCAAAGGCCTATATTGACAATATCCCGAAAAAGGAAGATGCCATTGGAACCAGAAAAGGCTGGTATAAAAGACAGGTAGGACAGCGATCCGTTCAGCAGGGATAGGATTGTCCACCCTCTGGTCGTGGGGATCACAAATCTCAGGCATGCTCGAATCATATACACCACGAATGAATGTGATCAAACCGTATAAAGAGAAATATATGCTTGACGACCAGCGCGATCTGTTTGCTGAAACCTTAGCCAATCAACAGCAGCAAACCATGGACGTGCTCGAAGAAGAAATGCAGCCAGGATCCTCACCTTCCGCCGACATTATTATCATCATGACAAAGAAGGAAGAAGATAAACAGTTTTATGATAAACTTTTTGCGCAAACAAAAAAGATAATATCGAGACCCGACGTGCCGGTTATCACCCTGCCCTACGAGGGATTATCTGACGCACGGGCACCACTCAATGCACATCATTATCTCCATGACTCCCAAAAAATGCAGGAACTTGCAAAGCAGTATCCTCTTTTGAGAGGCAAATCCCTCGAGCAGCTGAGAGTTGTCATCATGAAAACAGATGGTGAGGATAGATCAAGAACAACGTTTCAGTTTCCCGTTCAAGGCGATTCGAAAGTAACAACTGAACTCAAGAAAAAAACGGCTGATCCCCAGCGTGGCATCATGAACATAGAGTACCAGCTCTTTAATGCCTATAAAGCAGCGCACATATGGAAACAAAACAATGAAGGCGGTATAGTGTATATTGATGCAGCCATGCGGTATGATGGACCTGTCCAGCAACGAGGCGATGTTACATTAGTGGGCTCCTGGGTAAGCTATCAGCAGTCAAAAGATGACGAACTGGGAGTAATGATGTCAGAAGACGATGAAAGGGTAGGAACATTTTATGAATCTCATGTTTTAGATCCCCTTGCGGACACGATGGAAAAACGAGTCTTACAAGGCGCATATGACAGCAGAAACAGGAAAAAACGGCAGATACCTGTTTACGCCAGAATAACGCTTATCAGTTTTAAACAGATGGAACAATGGGATCATTTTAACCAGGTAATGAACAACGTATATAACTTTGATGAAGAAACGCATCTCAGCAGCACAAAAATAGGCGATGACGCGCCAGGGTTAAGTTTTAACCGAGACATCCTGATACCGCTTACCAGAAAGTCCAGGGGAAGCAAAATCTTAACGTATCTTGACCGCAGAGATGAAATTGTAGCCAATGAAGCCTTGTACCTACTTTTTCATAAACTATTTAGAATTCTTGATAATGGACATATTAAACTACCGCCCTTTGACTTCCGTACATTTATGCCGCCTCTCAACCAAACGCGCTTGTCACGAAACTATAATCCGCCTGCTCACGCACAGCCAGGCGTCACAACTGCTGGCTCCACATCCCGACCTCAAACACGTAATACATTGCGTGTCGCCGGTAAAAAAACGGGGCCTGAAAAAAAGGCACGGAAACCATCTCCAGCTGCGACTCAACCACAACCGCCCAAACCCCTACCTTCAAAGCAAGCTGCTTCTCCTCTGGCTGCAGGCGTCAACGCCTTACCAGAGACAAGCCCTTTAGCCCCTGCCCGAACAGCAGCAGGAGCTGCAATAGGAACGGCGGCAGCGTTATTGGCACCCGGTGAACCAGCAAATTCTCTGGATGGTAAAACAGCTGTATTCGTTTATGATGATGAAAATAGCATCGTTCGCGCACTGATGGCTCAGAGCCCGGGCAACAATATGAACGCCCTGGGCATATCGCTGGTCAACTCGGACCTGGATATCACCCGAGCTCAAAACATCGGTCGCATCATCGTTCCCATTGAAACGGCCGACGTTCTGGTGCAGGTATGGGCACAAGCCGGCTATGATAAGGGAAAATCTATCCGGCTGTTACTAAGACCCGTCGAAAAACAAGAATCAGTCCCCGCTCAAAACATTGCCGACATGCTTCTTGCTCCTGAGGAACAAGGCACCGCAGAGCTCCGGCAGAATCGTCGCAACCTCTTGCTGGGCAGAGGTTCTCTGGCCGTCATAAAAGACATACAATCAGGCACACCAACGATAAAGGATGGCATATTGGCGACAGACGGTCTGGACCTGCCGTATCATGACATAGAACCAGCGGTGGTTCATCTTGCCGGCGTACCGGCGGTCTACGCTCTTCCTTCGATAGTTATAGACCGTGCCGGTTCCCAGAACCGGTTAACGAATGATCCGTTTCTTAACTCAATGGTATACAGTGTGTATGAAGAAAATCTTTCAGGAGCCGATCAGCGGTATATACCAATTTCTTTTCTTAATGACCGGGATTCTAAGACTGCTACCGGATTAGAACTCAATCCTGAAATCTTCGATTATTCGGTCATGAAAACCGAACAAGGCAGACAAGGCAGGCGTTTAATTGACCTAACCACAGCGATGCTCGTTTTTGCGGACATGGTCATCGCTGAAAGTGATGACGATGACACTGTGAGTGGAGCTGCCGCATTTCCTGAATTTGAAGGCCTGATCAATGAGGTCAAGCGTTCAGCCATGTATGATGATCCGGCAGCGGTAAAAAAATATATCATGCCGCTGTGGGCAGCCATGCATGGGAGCAAAGAACACGTTGCTTTTGGAGAGACAAAACGGCAACCACATAGCGGTGAAATTATCAGTAATACCCATGTCGCTTCTCTTGTTTCGGTACGGTCATATAAGGACATTGAAGAAGCGGCAACCGCGCTTAACAAAGCGGGTGTCGATACCATGGAAGTAAAACTTTCCCCTGCAGCTACAACTGACGGTTCTGCGAGTGGCGTACTCAGTGGTGTTGGTCTCGACCTTTCTTACATTGGTTGGTTGGCAGAAGCCGACCACGTGCTCTCAGGCTCTGGAAGATCAGGCAGAGAAACAATCGATAACGTAAAAACGCTGGTACCTGAATCTGTTACGACAGATGATATCAGAGCCGACGGACTGACCGACAATCAATTTACTGCCGGACTATTGGTGTATCAGGCATTTAAACAAAATAAGCGAGCGGTACGTGAGTTCACCGCATTTAAAAAAAGGTTGACACTCTGGCCGCAGGTTGCTGAGTATGCACAGTACCTTGCCGCTGCCCGGATTACAGGAACCCTGCCCGAATCGCTGAGTGTAATCACGGGAGTGCACAAGACAGACATAGCACAATGGCTTCAATACCCCGAGGTCTATGAGTACATGTACTATGTTGCGTTCAAGCAGCTCAGGGAAGCTGTCGGCAACGCTCGTAAAACCGGTACGGGCATGAAAGTGTTGTTTAGCTATACCCCGGGCAAAGCGCGTAATGCCGTCGATGTTCTCTTTCATCCTGAACAATTCAAGGAAGGTGTAGCCGGCCAAGCCGGTGATCTCATTTCCCCCACAGTCAACGGTGAAGTCCAGCGCGATCTGGTGATGTACAGCTGGCACGCGCTTGAAAACTTGAAATTTAAGCCGGTAAAAGCGGAGGTGGCATACTGGTATGCGAATTTCGGGTTCGATGGAGTCACAGTGTCCGGCATCAACGCCTATAATAGGATATATGAAGCCGGGTTTACCCCGGACATTCTGTTTACAGAACTCGCCGATACTGTTCACGCCATTAACCCAGATGCAATAATTGTAGTGGAACCTTTCGACGGATTCTCCGTTAGCCCCGAACTGCTCGTGACACGAAATCTTTATAAAATGGTAACCATTAAGTCTTCACAACCACAGGAGATGAATGCAATACGAGCAGAAGCAAGCAAAAATGGCAGAATATGGTTCACGACTTCGGATGAAATACTTAGAGACAAAGCCGCGTTCAGGGAAGTTTTAAAACATGTTTCCGAACTCGGTGTGCCCTCATATTTCAGCTTCCCGCTGGATTCCGCCCAACTCAAGAATGCAAACCCCGCTTCGATAACACTCATCGATTTTCTTGATTCACTGCAATACATCCTAGCCAGCCCCGGTTCTGATTCTGCGGAAACGGCATTTAGAAAAGGGTATACGATGTTCGGTCAGCATCAACTCTCAGCCGAAGCCATCGCTCTAGTGAGCGAAAATCTCCACACCAGTGAACGATCGGTACTAAAATACAATGACGGGAAAAACGAGTTGGCTGACATACGGGCGCCGGGGCTGCATGTAGTGCTGCAGGAATACGCGGCAATCAAAGCTGCAGGCCACAATGGAAATGATGCCCTCTTGTACAAGGCCGAAAATGATGATTCCTTTGCACGTCTCTACACTATTCTTAACGGAGCGGGACTTACTCAAACCATAATCCCC
>JBELAT010000168.1:0-4226 GCA_049508565.1 Endomicrobiales bacterium
TACTGGTCATTGAACGCAATCGCTTAAACATCGCAACATACTCTGCACATACCGTGCTATTAGCAGCACATCCTGCCAGAAGAACAACTCCATAAAACCAGTGAGAAGTTAAGCCAATACTGTCGCCACCCAGTACAGCAAGGGACATAGCATACAATCCAAGCGGCAGTGAAAACAAGAAACGTTCAAGCAGAGAAAGAGATACTCTGACCGTACGCAGTCTCTTTAAAAGGTAACTGCCATAACCATACGCGGCAACCAGAAAAATCAGTAACCATATACCATTGACCAGCGGATCAAACAGGTGTTTTCCCACAGTAAACGAAGGCACACTCAGAAACCCCAGTAATGGGGCGGGAGGGAAGGCAAGGCAATAGTTGAGAAATACAATAATCAGCCAGAAAGAGCCGATAAGCGAAATCACACGAAACGGCATCGAGTCGACTATCCTTTCTGTGACGTAAATAGTTTTTGTTTAAATCCCAATGAGTGAAAGACATAACAGGCAATATTCCACAATGTCTCAAAACCGTACCGGGTACTCCTCATAAAGTTAATTGACGATGCTTCATCGAAATATTTAGCCGGAACCGGCACTTCACCGATACGCAGTCCCAGTGCAGCGGCCTGGATGAGGAACTGTTGGTCGAACACAAAATCATTAGAAGCCCGTTCCCAGGGGATCATCTCAAGTGCTTTTCGGGAATAGGCACGGTAACCCGTATGATATTCGCCCAGGTTCAATCCCAGGAACAGGTTTTCGACAAACGTCAAAAACCGGTTAGAAAAATATTTGTATACCGGCATCCCGCCTCCGATAGCTTCCTGGCGTGTTCGAATGCGGTTAGCAAGCATTATATCGCAGATATCTTCTTTAATAAACCCCGTCAGATACGGCAGGATTCGCGGATCATACTGATAATCGGGATGAAGCATGACGACGATATCCGCTCCGGCTGCAAGAGCACTACGGTAACACGTCTTCTGGTTTCCGCCATATCCGAGATTCTCTTCATGCACAATAACTTTAAGGCCAAGACTTTTTGCCAGAGCTGCGGTTTCATCGTGGGAGGCATCATCAACCAAAATGATCTCATCGGCACTACCCGCGGGGATAGCGTCGAGGGTTTTTTTAAGGGTCTTCTCGGCATTATACGCCGGCATGACGACAACCGTTTTCATTAGTGGCTCCAATCAATTAAGAGTATTAATTTTTTCATTCACACTCAGAACAAGTGAAACGTTATTATCTTCTCAACAGAAGATCCGCTTTCATACATGACATTACACGTATAGACACTGATTTTCAAACAACTTACAGTTTGATGATCTTGTCGCTGACGATTCCCTTGGTGGCATTGCGACTGTCTATGATCAACCGAGAATGCTGGACAATGAGCTTGTAATCCATGCCCGTATGGTTGGTAACAATGACTACCGCGTCATAGCGTCCAATCGTTTTAAGATCCGCCAGGGACTTCATTACGTGATCACCCAAATTAACGGATTTGACCAGCGGGTCGAAATAGTCAATTGTTCCCTTTTTTTCTAAAAGCAGCTTGATAACATCAATAGCCGGTGATTCCCGAACGTCGCCGACATCTTTTTTGTACGCGACTCCCAAAATCAGTACTTTAGATTTTATAATACTTTTGCCGCGCGCGTTGAGCGCATCAATAACTTTATTAACCAGATATTCGGGCATCTTGGAATTTAGCTCACCGGCAAGCTCGATAAACCGTGAATAAAAGTTCAGTGTTTTGAGTTTCCACGACAAATAATGAGGGTCCAGCGGAATGCAGTGCCCGCCAATTCCCGGGCCCGGATAAAACGGGATGTAGCCGAACGGCTTGGTAGCGGCCGCATCAATTATCTCCCACACATCAAGCTTGAGCTTATCGCACATAAGCGCCACTTCGTTGATTAAAGCAATGTTAACCGCCCTGAAAGTATTTTCCAGCAGCTTGACCATTTCAGCCGTCTCCGTAGATGAAACGATAAGCACCGTGGTAATTTTTTTATACAGTGCCGCCGAGAGTTCACTGCACTGTGCTGTTATTCCGCCAACGACTTTAGTGGTGTTATGTATCGAATACCGCTGATTGCCTGGATCAACCCGTTCGGGACTAAATGCCAGATAGAAATCTTTTCCGCATTTGAGCCCTGATTCTTCAAGCATGGGCAGAACGAGTTCACGCGTGGTTCCCGGATACGTTGTCGATTCAAGAATCACGAGCTGCCCTTTGCGCAGATGAGCTGCCACTTTTTTTGCAGCTGAAATAATGTACGACACGTCGGGATCTTTCGATTTACGCAGTGGGGTCGGCACACATATGATGATGACCTCCATGCGAGACAGTTTTGAGAAATCCGCCGTTGCCGTCAACGTTTTACGCTCGCACAACACTTTGACGACGGCTGACGACACGTCGCTGATATATGATGTCCCTTTTAAAATTGATTTGACTTTTGCCGCGTCAATTTCAAAACCTGTTACGCTACACCCTATTTTCGCAAATTCAATTGCCAGAGGCAGTCCCACGTAGCCAAGCCCGACAATACCGATCCGTGCTGTTTGTGTATCAATTTTTTTAGAAAGCTCAATCATGCGATCCCCCCTGAGATAATGCTACTAGTAGTATAATAGCTTTTCATGACTCTTTCGACAATATGTCTTCATAGTGAGCAGCCATAGTGTGGACACTGAATCGCTCAGTAACGTCGCGGGCGGCAGCATCTTTAAAACGATGTGCGAGCTGATTGTCCGTCAGTACCTGATGCAAAGCACGTGCCACATCTTCCGGCAACATTGAATCAACCACACGACTGTTTTCACCATCATGCAACACTTCACGGATACCCCCGGGACAATCAACGGTAACGACAGTCGTTCCACACACCATTGCTTCAAGCGCAACCAGCGGAAAAGATTCATAGCGCGATGTCATGACAAACGCATGGGCACCGGCCATTACCGGATACGGATTGTCGAGAAATCCCGGCATGATGAGCCGTACGCCGCGCTGACGGGCAAGGCAGGCCAGATCATCACGCTCTTGCCCCTCGCCGGCAATGCAGAGTGAATAGTCAAGTGAATATATATTTTTCAATGCCGCCACAGACTCTATTAACAACGAATAATTTTTTTCCGGTGAAAGCCTTCCACATGATACCAGGTACGGCCCTGCTATTACCGACTGAGACTGAGATGCCTTTGATCGGATACCCTCAACATCAACTCCGTTATAGATTACCGATACCTTGTCCCGGCAGTGTGGAAATACCGAAATAAAGCTATCTCTCCCTGCCTGAGAAACAGCTACTATGGACCGCGCAGATCCATATGTCCGGGCCAAAACCCACCGGGCAACCCGAGGAAAAGAATAATCGTTGATATATACATGCGTCGGCCCGTGTTCGCTGACGACAACCGGGACGCCCGTCATCCGTCCTGCAATTGAGGCCACAATATTGGATTTTACCAGCAGTGAAAAAAGAACCGAAGGCTTACTCCGAACAATAACAAATACCAGCCGAACGAGAGCTCCGATATACCATCCCGCTCGATCATTGTGCAAAAAATGTACCGGAACATCATGAGGGATAAGCTCCTTTTCCCTTCCGGTTGCATGCAGTACGCAAATTTCAAAGGAAAACCGATCTCTCTGATAATAGCGTGCGATATACTGCAGTACCTGCTCCGCACCGCCGCCGGAAATACTATTGATTACACAAACAACTTTTTTACGCGTCATAGACTTCTCTATGCCAGAGCTCAAGCATCAATAAGGCCCACAGGCAATTACCATGATCACGTTTTCCTTCTACGTGTTGATCAAACATCCGAGACAAGGCAACGTGATCAAAATACCCCCGTGCGCGTGCCGTGTCAGATAACACCACCTCACGGAAATAATCTTTCCAATCGGTTCTAAACCATTTCGCCAGCGGAATGCCGAACCCCTGTTTTTTACGCCGTGTTACGGCGGGTGGCAACAGCGTGTCAAAGGTTTTGCGCACAATATATTTTGACGTCAGACAATGCAGCTTCCACGATGACGGCAGCGACGCTGAAAACTCGACAACCTGTTGGTCAAGAAAAGGACTGCGCGCTTCAAGCGAGTTGGCCATAGTAGCAATATCCATCTTGACAAGCAGACATTCAGGAAGATAGGAATGAATATCGGTAGAAAATGAACGGTCCAACACCGATGCAGCGTGTGCAG
>JBELAT010000169.1:0-6113 GCA_049508565.1 Endomicrobiales bacterium
AAGAGCTCGCTGATCGTTTGTCCGAACTAAAAGGGCAGGGAAAACTGCTTGAGGCACAACGACTGGACCAACGCACACGATATGATATGGAAATGCTTAAGGAAACCGGGTTCTGTCACGGTGTCGAGAACTATTCACGGCATCTTTCCGGTAGGGAGCCGGGGACTCGTCCGTCATGTCTGATCGATTATTTCATTCAGTCTCCGGCAGTCGGCAACGGAGATTTCTTAACAGTTATAGACGAATCACATATCAGCGTTCCGCAGATCCGCGGTATGTACGCCGGTGATAAGAGCCGCAAGCAGACACTGATTGATTTTGGGTTTCGTCTCCCCTCTGCGCTCGATAACCGGCCGCTCAAATTTCCTGAATTTGAAAGCTTGATGCGGGGTGTTGTGTATACCTCCGCAACTCCGGGCCCGTACGAATTGCAAAAATCGGGCGGCGGGATAATTGATCTGGTGATCCGGCCGACGGGTCTGGTGGATCCCGCGGTCGAGATTCGTCCCATAGATAATCAAATCAACGATCTCATTAAAGAGATCACGGTATGTGTCAAGAAAAAACAACGCGTATTGGTGACGACCTTGACTAAACGGATGTCTGAGGACCTGACCGATTACTTAATAGAAAAAGGGTTGAACGTTCAGTATCTTCATTCTGAAATTGAATCACTTGAACGCATTGATATTCTAAAAAATCTCCGTAAAGGGGCTTTCGATGTCCTCGTTGGCATTAACCTTTTGCGTGAAGGACTCGATCTGCCGGAAGTCGCTTTGGTGGCTGTGCTTGATGCTGACAAGGAAGGCTTTTTGCGTTCTGAGACAACATTGATACAAATTTGCGGACGTGCGGCGCGCAATGTTGAAGGCAGAGTCATCCTCTATGCCGACCGTATGACCGGATCGATGGAACGTGCGTTGTCCGAGATGGAACGGCGGAGGAAAAAACAGATTATTTATAATAAAGAACACAACATAACTCCGCGCACCGTGGTATCCGCAATCCATGATCTTGAAGAATTCCAATACAAAGCCAAAGAAGAAGGATTACACTTGCTGGTAGCCGAAGCGGGAGGAGATGACATAACGCCGCGCAGTCTGCCGCTGGTTGTTGCGGCACTGGAAAAACAGATGCGTGAGGCGGCTGATCGACTTGATTTTGAAACAGCGGCGGCTCTTCGCGATCAATTAATGAAATATAAGGAAATGTCTGCGACAGTATCTTTCAAGAATATTTCACAAAAAGTACGAAAGAAAAGTACGTAATTTTGCTACAATAACATCATGAAAGAAACTATGAACCTCATTAACAGTGCGTTGAAGGAAGATAAAGCGTTTCACGACGTTACAACTTTATCCACCATCCCGCGTGCGGCAGTTGCCAAAGCTCGTCTGATTGTTCGCCAGGAGGGCGTGGTGTGCGGGCTGTCGGTATTTGCTGAAGTTTTTAAAAAGTTAAATAAAAAATGTTCGGTAACTGCGCACGTTAGCGACGGTGCGCGGGTCAAAGCCGGGCAAACGGTTGCGACGGTCAGCGGTCCGGCCCGTGCGATATTGTCCGGGGAACGCACCGCACTTAATTTTATAGGATATTTGTCCGGGATTGCTTCGCGGACGGCAACATTTGTTGAGCACACGCGCGGAACCAAAACGCGGATCTTTGATACTCGTAAAACAATCCCCGGATTACGCTCCCTGGCGAAGCAGGCTGTTCGGTGCGGAGGGGGGATCAACCATCGCCAGGATCTTGCCGAGATGGCGCTGATAAAAGATAATCATCTTCAGATAATAAAAGACCTCGCGAAGACTGTCAGCCACATGAAACAGAAACATGCTGATTTGAAAATAGAGGTTGAGTGTGAAACGCATGCCCAGGTAGTTGGTGCCCTTGAGGCACGATGCGACATGCTGATGCTTGACAATATGCAACCGGCTGCAATGAAGCGGGAAATTGCATTTATTGCCAAATTTCAGGCGGTGTCTCGCTTGATAGCATTAAAAAGCTTTCTCGGTTAGGAGCAGATCGCATATCGGTCGGCGCCTTAACGCATTCCGCACCTGCAATGGATTTCAGTCTTGAAATAGAGATTGGTGAGTAGATAAATGAATTACCATGGAATTATTGAATATCCTTAAAGATCATGAATTTGTTTCAGGACAGGCGCTGGCCGGGAATCTCGGTATAACGCGTGCTGCCATCCATAAACAGATCGTCCGCTTGCGCCGTCGGGGATACGCTGTCATCGCTGAAAAAAATCGTGGATATATGCTGACAAGTCGGCCTGACTGCGTGAGTCCCCAAGAGATACATCGGTATCTTCCTGCCAGTCACACCTGGGGCAAAAATATTCATTACTATACTTCCACAGCGTCTACCCAAACAATTGCCAAAGACCTGGCGATAGGCGGGTGCAACGACGGTACGTTGGTCATTGCCGAACGTCAAACCGCGGGATATGGCCGGTTGCAGCGGCAGTGGTCGTCACCTGCTGGTGGTTTGTGGTTTTCTTTGGTGGTACGCCCGCCGATTCGGCCTGATGCTGTTCCTCAGTTGATGCTGGTATGTTCGCTCGTTCTAGCCCAGACCATCGAACGTGTGTGTGGAGTCTATTCGATGATAAAGTGGCCTAATGATCTGGTCGCACAGAAAAGCGATTCTACGGTAAAGGGAAAACTGGCAGGTATTATTACCGAAATGTCCGCTGAGATCGATCGTACTGACTGGGTAGTTATCGGCATAGGGCTCAACATCAACAATATTCCGTCTGGAACGATAGCGCAGAGTGCGGTCTCTCTCAGTACCCTTATAAAAAGACCTCTCGAACGGGCCCGGTTATTATCTGAATTTCTGTGTGATTTTCAAACGGCGTATCAACAATACTGCCGGGAAGGATTCACCCCGTTTGTCGATGCGTATAACCGTCGATCGTTGTTAAGTGGGAAAACCATAGATTTGGAAACATTTAATGGTACGGTTCGAGGTGTCGTCACCTCAATTGACAAAGACGGTTTGTTGCGATTTAAAAAGGCAGATGGTTCTGTCGAAAGAATCATTGCCGGAACGGTCACCCGTATTTATGACTGAAATCAGTCCTGTGGAATTATTGTCAGTTATGCGGACACGCCGCAGTATCCGGAAATTTCTTGCTGATCCTGTGGCGGATTGTGATATTACAGCTATGATCGAAGCTGCTTCCTGGGCGCCTTCAGGAACCAATCAGCAGAATTGGCACTTTATTGTCGCGCGTTCCGCGCCAGTCAAGAAACGGTTAGTCCAGGCCGTGCGGCAAACGATCGAAACAATGAAGGAGGGGATCGTTTCTGCGCGGGCACGGACAGAGTTCTCAAGTTACAGTGCGTACTACACATTTTTTGCCGATGCACCGGTTGTTGTTGCTGTCGTAAAGCAACCGTATGAATCGCTCGCCCGCCGGATTATGAAAAGATACCATCTTGCTCAGTCAGAGATTTCAACTGCCGACATTCAGGGAGCCTCCGCGGCTGTTGAAAATATGTTGCTTATGGCTCATGCGCGTGGTTTGGGAGCCTGTTGGATGACGGGACCTCTTATTGCCCGGCCTGCTCTTGAGAATGTGCTGGGGATTCAATCGCCCGACGAGCTGATGGCGCTGGTGCCCGTTGGAAAACCAGCAGTCATGCCATCAGCGCCGGTACGCAAGAATGTTCATGAAATTATCCAATGGATTTAAAAAGAAGTTAACAATATAAAAAAAAGGCCAGAAAGCGAGGGTGTAATGGATTTAAAAGATACGGTGATTTTGCTCAACCGCCCTGAAAAACATTTTTTAGGTTCGTTTTATTTCATGAATGTTAAACAGGGTATTGATTCCGCTCTGGAAGGGACGCCGTATCAGGTTCTTATGTCGCAGCAGGACAGTAAATTAACTGAAACAGTGGTTACTAAACAAAAAAAACTTAACGGGGTTATTGCTCTTGCGCCCCATGTCAATACGAATTTGCTTAAAACGATGGAAGAAACTAAGATCCCTTCAGTGCTAATTAATTGCCGTTCTGAAAAACTGAGTTGGGTCGATGTCGACAATATCCATGGTGCGATGACTATGACGGAACATCTTATCAAGCTCGGACACGATCGCATTCTGTGCATCATGGGCTTTCCGGAAAGCCAGAACAGTATGGACCGTTTGGAAGGATACAAGCGGGCACTTGAAAAAAACAAGATCAAGTTCAATCCAAAACTGGTCATCCCCTGCGATTTTAGCATCACGCTTGCCTACGAGCGTATAAAGGAACTGCTCGCACAGGATTCTAAACCCGATTTTACCGCAATTTTTGCGTCAAACGATTTGATGGCTGTTGGTGCCATACGAGCGCTCGTAGATAAAAATATCCGCATACCAGAAGATGTTGCTGTTGCAGGATTTGATGATTTTGATTTCTCATCTAGTTTCTTTATCCCGCTGACAACCTATCGCCAGCCTTTTATAAATATAGGGTTTGCTGCGACACGGATATTACTCAAACAGCTCGAAACCGGGTTTGATTCTTCCAAACAGTTTGAACTTATCGGCGAGATCATTGTGCGTGATTCGTGCGGCGCCAAACGACGCGTTCGGTAATCGCGAGACTCATTCTCACCCCATGATTCCTTCCTGTTGCCATGAAAAAACACTTTAATATTGCTCAGATATCTTTTCTAGTGGCTTGTGGCAGTGCGCTGCAGTTAGCGGAGATGTTTTTGCCGACTCCCGTGCCGGGAGTGCGCATCGGCCTCGCCAATATAAGCACGCTCCTGGGGCTGGCTCTATTCGGCGCACCGGCTGCTTTTGAAGTGGCTGTTTTCCGTCCGGTTGTCACCAGTCTGACCAACGGAACATTTATGACTCCCGGCTTTGTGCTCAGTTTATGCGGATCGCTTGCCAGTTGTGTGCTGATGGTGCTTGTGTATGAACTAACTGTCGGCCGCCGTACTTTTTCGCTGATAGCGATCAGTCTCATCGGTGCGCTAGTCCATAATGCTACGGAGATATGGGTTGCCTATCTCTGGCTGATCCCGAATAAAGGGGTATTTGCGTTGTTGCCTCTGTTCCTGATTCCGGCGCTGGTCGGTGGTTACTTTGTCGGGTGGTCAAGCCGCTATGTCATTGATAAAATAAAAAATGGTCATCTATCTGATTTTGCAATATTTGAAAATGCTCAAGACTCCGGGCAACCTCCAGAACTGACTGCAAAAGATAAAATAAAAGTATTGACGGCATTCTCCATGGTCATCAGTACGATATTTATACGAACGGTTCAATCTTACGGGATATTGATCGCATCAATCCTTGTGTTGATTATTGTCTACCGTCAGAAAGTACCTTTTTCGCGCCTCTTTAGGCTGTGGGGGGTGGTTGTATTTAGTTTTGTTCTGCCGGTCCTTTTTTCATCGCGGGGTGAAGCGATCTGGCATTGGCATATCATTACCATTACACATTTTGGGATCCGTCAGGGAGTATTATTTTCTTTCCGATTGATCTTTTTAATTCTTATCAGCATATGGATAGGAGTTGCCGAACCGGAAAAATTGTCACAGGAACTGGCCTGGATACTCTCACCGTTGAAATATTTCCATTTCTCAGTAGACCGCATCCCACGTATGACGTCGCTGTCCATCTCGTTTATTCCTGTTGTCTGGGAAAAATTCGCACAGGTCAAACCCAAGACACTCACGGGAGTTCTTGACGCCCTTGGCGGGTTTTTCGTAAGTTTGAAAAAAGAATAACCACCCTTCCGTTAACCAGTTTAAGCCGCACGTAGAATCGCAGTAAATGTTTTTTTGATTCCGCTGAGAGTTCTCGCATACCTCACCGGAAAATTGTCGGTCAAAGACCTCAAAGCATAGTGATTAAGCCATTGATTGCTTCTGGTGAAGAAACTCGTTCTATCAGATGTGCTCGCGAAGTATTTGATGTATGACATCCGCACAGAAATGAAGTTGGGTGAGCTGATAAAAACCAGAAACGAGCAGTATGTGCGGCCCGGCATTTATGCGAAGATTTGAATGAAATGAATCCGGTTACAATGGATAGGTTTGAAATGCCGATTCGGTACGAAGTGGCATAGGAAGAACCCACAAAACATTTTTGC
>JBELAT010000017.1:0-28722 GCA_049508565.1 Endomicrobiales bacterium
CCGGTAAAAAGCAGCAAGATGATCATAAAAAATCCGAAGGGTTCAAAGGCAGCAAGAGCATTTCGCGCCTCAACAGGCAGCACACTCATCAGCACACGGGACCCGTCGAGAGGCGGGATGGGTATGAGATTAAAAGAGCCAAGCACAATATTGATCTTGGCCAGAAGCGGCAGAAGATTCATCAGTGTCGGGTTATGCTTTACTATGTCAAACTGCATGAAGAACAAACAAACCGTGGCTATAAGTATGTTCATTACGCACCCGGCGAGCGCAACACTGATGAACCCAAACTTCGTATGCATAAGACGGAAATAATTGACGGGTACAGGTTTTGCCCAGCCAAACCCCGCAATAAAAAGCATTAAAGTGCCTATCGGATCAAGATGCGACATAGGATTGAGCGTAAGACGTCCACTTATATACGCGGTATCATCGCCAAACACGTACGCTACCAGTCCATGAGCAATCTCATGAGCTATAACAGAATACAACAGCATGACGGCAAGCATAAAAAATAATACCGGATTATTAATTAACAGTGGCAGCAAGCCCATAGCTAGTATCCTTCCTGATTATCTACCATTATTGTAGTTATGAAACGATCTCTAAACCCCGGCATCATATCACTTTCATGGTACCGTCTGTGACAATAGTCAACTTCAATTTCTCTGACGCCGCTTGAGCGAGCGACTTTATCAGCTTCATTCCACCCGATCCAACTCTTTACGGTACCGGTTAATGTAACAATCCCATCGTTAACAACGACTTGTATGGTATTAACATCCAGATAAGGACTGAGCAAAAGCCCGTCTTCAACATTGTTTTTTATCTTCTCGTCATCAAGATATGGCTCAAGACGCGGCGCCATGACAACACAATTAAGTGGCCGGGTCTGATACGACCCGCCAAAAAAAGGATAGTCAGGCCAATCGAAGTAGCAGACCGATTCTTCCTGCTCAACGTGCAGGTGGTTGCGAACTAAAACCACTCCTTTTATCCGTGATGCATTATCGTATGCTTCTGCTTTTTGAAAATATGAACCCACCGTCCCGACAAGATTTACCACGCGATTGACTACCGTTACGTCTATAAACGAACCATCGAGCATTGGATCACGCACCAGGGCCGCTTTCACGTGGTCCTTAATTTCTCCATCAGCGTGCCTGCCCGCGGGCCGCACTTTTAAAAAATTCTTTACGCCCTCAACCCCTGCTATGCTTTGTACATCCTGTTCGGCAGAGGTTTTTGCCTTGATGTTTCCCACCGTTCCCCTGAGAATGACGATTCCACCCTCAACCGATACCTGGGGTGTAAACGCCGACACCCGCGGGTCAAGCCCAAGAACAGATTCAACCGCTTCTTTCATTGTTCCGGGAGTAGTGGCGATTGATGATGTTTTACGCATGCTATTGTGAGACCCGGGCTCGATGGCAACGCCACTATCATCAACGGATACGACCCCGTTTACCCAGGCATCATTAAAGGCACGCGCTTTACCCGTCGCGCTGCCAACGCTGCCACTCACCACCACTATGCCGTTTTTCACCAGAGCATGCAATGCATCATTATTGATCCAGATGTCCCAACTGAAACGTTCATTAACATCGGCTGCGATTTCTGTGTCTGTTCTACTGACCCGATAATTAATGGTAAGCTCATTATTAACTTGTTTTACTCCTCTGACCCCTCTGGCTATCAGACCTGCCAGCTGTTTTTCCATATATGAACCAACGCTCCCGGTCAACATAACCACCGCATCCTTAACAAAAACTGATACCTGATAGGATTGTGTTGCCGGATCATCCATGAGCGCTGTAAGGATATCCTTGCGAACTTCCCTGTCGGGACGCACTACCGGCGTTACGGTTATCCGGTCAATGACTCCCAAAACGCCCCGGACACTCTGGGCTATTATAACCGCCCGCTCTTTAGCAAGAAGGTTATCAACTGAACCGGAAAGCGTGACGATCCCCTGGCTCGTCTCGACATCTACATCATTGGGCAACACACCCTTATCGAGTGTTACGCTATTTTCAATGGCGGCTGTTATGCGGGCATCGGGAATTTCATTGTTTGTTGTCGCCGCCGGCATCTGTGAAAGGCTCGAAAGGTGCAGGACCACTACCATCATAAGGATGCCATACCATCTGGTATGCGGCAGACACGCCACCCCGTTTGCGCGCATTTTCTTATTATAGAAACACATGTGCCGGATTATGTGAGTATCCATCTCAGTTGATGATATGGCTCGTGAAGTCATTACGCTGAAATTGTTTCTTCCCATAACCATCCTGCTCCCTTGTTACAACGACATGAAAAGTCTGTATTAATTACCCTGTTGTTCCGCCGCGACGGTGCAATTGAGTAAACCAGAACAGGGAAAACAGTATAATGCTCACTGTTGAAATCATTATTCCAAGAGCCGCCCCGGGATATGCATTAAATCTCATCTGAACGATCTGGTTACACACAAAAAAGCCTGCCATGGCCGGTGGAAACAAAGATATCTGCACCCTGAAAATATACATATAACCGATAAGAAGAGCCAATCCAAAAACCAGTCCCGATGCAAGCCATACCCCTACCGTTGTTTGATGATCCCCAATAAAAACGAATCCCATCAAGAGGGTAAGCAGTGAACACACTATTTTTTTTCGGGACCACTGTACGGAGAAATTATGAACAATGGTCATTAAGATCAGTCCCAATGCAGAAAACTTAATATATCGAGTCAGGGGTGAAAGCACATCGCCCACGAAAGGCACTGAGCTCGATAGACTGGAAAAATCGGGCCACAGCGGCGTTGTAAAACCGAATATCCTATTAATAATTGCCACAGCACCTGCAACGCACACACCCCAGCTTAAACCGTAGGCAACGGCTCGCAAAACGGACAGATTGTTGTACGGTGTTGCTCCCCATTGTCCCGTCAAGCCGGCAATACACGCGATAATAGATGACAAAAATAATGCCTGCAGCAGAAACTTCCCCGCCAACGTTAATGCCTGGTTTGCAAACGGCTGACCGGTACTAAATCTGGCAACCTCAGACTGCCACGTATTTATGTATCCAACAACACTTAACACAAAAACAATGATAAAAAATGTATAAAACAATCGAGCGGAAAATTTTCTGCCGCTCCATGAAATGATCGCTCCGATTATGCCTCCCAGATACACAATGAGGGTGACCAGAGCACTGATGTTTTTGAAGGTTTCAAGAACTGCGCGGCGGTCTCGTTCACTGCGCTCCCACTTTTCCGGTACAAAAACATACCGGGAAATACCGGTAACTTCGTTTCCGGAAATTTCAACGGCTATTCTTGGCTGACCTTCTTTGAGAGATTTTTCTGACAGGTCAGTGAATTCAAACTCCCAGTCCCTCCTGTTGGGGCGTTCATGATCAGTCGCTGAAATCTCCTGAAGGTTTTCGGGGTCGAGGCTGTATTTTTTCTTGAGTGTTTCTAAAACGAGTGTACGGGCCGCATCTTTCTCGAGCGCCGCTCCCGCTCTGCTCTCTGGCAGCCGGTGCGATACGTTCACAATCTTTCCGTTATCAAAAATGTCAGCGTCATATTCTTCAACGCGCTGAGCGACATCTCCGGTGAAGTTAACGAACCTCACGTGCCATGAGGGAGCAGTAACATACCCGCTGTCTATTAGCGCGTGGTACACCGCCTTGCCGCCCTTTTCCCAGACAAAACGATCACTTAATTCCTGTTCCGCTGAAACAAAAGCTACTGAATGCCATGTTCGTGAAAGAAACTGACTATCAACGCTAAAAGCACGGGTGGCAGTACTGACGGCTGAACGTCGCATCATCTCAAGGTTTGGTGCATCGCTTATGAACCTGCCGGCGCCGCCCCACAACATAAGACCGATACCAGCCGCACAAATAAAACTCCACACAGACGGAATACGGGTTTGATGAGGCACAACAACGGGAACATCCACTTTTGGCGCCTGAGGCTCAGCCGGCGCCCAAGAGCGGTTGTATAGCTCATCATCCGGTTTTTTCTTAAGACCAAAGCGCACCCATGAAAACATTATCACCCATAGAGGTATCAGACAAAGAATGATAACTATGACACGATCTAACCATATACCCCGTACTGATGCGACAAACAGCGGGATAGACATCCACGAAGCATCAAACGTAAAATGGAGTATCATCGCTGGCAACAATCCAAAATATATGTATATCAACCCGAAACCTATTGCAGGCAGAATTAGTTCGACCGGCCTGGCGTAGGCAGGTTCATTGGCGTAGTTAGCATGGCCCGATCCAAAAATGATAGCCTCCACGATAAGGGCACCTATGATAAAGTAATTTCTTTTACCGAACCTCTGCCCGATAAGAGCTGCACCGGCAATAGGGACTGCTCTAAAGAGACTTTCCTCCCAGACTCCGGCATGAACCGCCAAAGCCAGAGAATTAAACCACGGCACGTATGTGGCAAGAATGTTGGGATCAAACAATGTATCTGAAGGAGTCCACCAGCCGAACAGTTTAGTCATCGATAAATAAAGAACCACCTGGTAGGCACTAAACACCGCGGCAAGAAGATATCCTGAAACAGTCAGCCCGGCTACTGACTGAGTGTTAGCTGAACCACGCGACCACAAACGCCAAAACTGAACATGCTCCGGAAACGCTTTTCGTGTCATGCTTTCTGCAACAACCAGCGACAATGATATAAGCACCGCATCCTTGATAAACATGGCCAGCATAGATGCTATGTTTTGGAATAAATATCCACTATATGACAGTGCCGTATCATATGACATCCACGTCAATGGCCATTCATTAATTCCTGCAGCAAACTGAAGAAACGCAATTGCTATACCGACAAAAACAGCATTGTGCCACAGAACCCACCGTTCGCGCAGAAGCATGAACAACCCGATAATGCACCCTCCGAAAATATACAAGATGATAAACGAAATCGATGCGCCGGTTGCTATAACATTGTTTGTCGAACGCATGTGTTCGAAACGTCTTTGGAAAGCTTCCGGTATCTGCATGAAATGTGTTAACTCAGTCACTGTATCGCCAGATACAACAAGCCGAAGGCGGTATCGTGCTTCACCGAGCTTTTCGGGTCGTTCATATATGAATGTATGGTCAATCCTTCCCCCGGTTTTTTTCTGTTGGGATTGTTCTGCCAGGGTGAACTCCTGGAAGTGTATGCCCCACTGCTCTGAAGCGATCTGTTCGGCTTTCCGTCGTGCCTCATCGGCGGAAATATTGTTTCCGGGTTCATGCTCGGGGATTTTAACTTCAAAACCGTACGGTGTACCCTGAGGAGTAAACGATATAAGGGTTTCCCGGGTGGTTTGTTCTTTGAAATGTCTGACGATCCAGGTATAGGGTGAAAACATATTTCCTGAGATAAGCTGCGCAAAAGCCCGTTTGCCCCCTCCTTCAAGCTCAACATAATTTTGCACATCGGTATCTTCATCAAACAATGCAACTTCTCTAAACCCCTGAGGACTCCACGCGAAACGATGGTCAAGGGTACGAGCCTCTCCAAGCGCGCTGCGGCGGTCCATCTTCAGTTTGAGCGTAACTACGGGAAACGCTTTGGGAAAATAGTGAAAGGTAACTAACAGCGAACCGAAGGACACCAGACAGAGAACGATCCAGAATAAAGGTTTTCTAAACATGGTAGGTTATCACCTTTCCCCCTCCATGTCCGTTCATTCCCCAGCAGTTATGTATCCCCTGGCTCATACTGCCTCCCTGTTCGTCGTAGTATTTAAAAGCCGCGAATCTGTAGATTACAGTATATATCGCTGATGGCTGCCGTAATCTACACGCGGAAAATCCAACTCTTCTATACTAACAAATCGTATCATGTTCCGCCACCACATATACCACCGTTGTGTTACTGATTTTCAGACAATGAAAGATAGAGTAAAGTTCCCTGACGGTCAACGTCAAAGACAACCCCCTCAGACATCTTAATTTTGGCGGTTGCCGCCTCAAACGCTTTGACTGTAGGGGTGGGCACTTGATTGATGGAGCGCACCAGATCGCCCTGTTCAATACCTAACTGATCAGCAGCACTGCCCTGACTCACATCAATGACCAGACAGCCTTTTTCGTTCTCGTCTAAATTAAACTTTTGGGCAAGTTCAGCATTAATCTCTGTCACTTTCATCCCTTCCCATTGCGCAGTTGATGCTTCGCCCGACGGCGATGGGGACCCTAGTTCCTCAAGTTTTTCTTCAGAAGGCGTTTCGGCGGTGATAAGATTGAGTGTCAGTATCTTTTTGTTGCGCATAACCTCGAGGGTAACCATCGTTTTGGGAGGAGTATTGGAAATCATTGTCTGAAGATCATCAGGAGATTGTATCTTTTTACCGTTGACTGACCGGATAATGTCTCCACGAAGCAGTCCCACGGCCTTAGCCGGAGATTTGTCAAAAACCGTATTGACCAGCGCTCCAGACGTGTCCGACAACCCGAACTGGCGCGCAATGGCTTCATCAACCGGGCGAATTTCTATCCCGAGCCATCCGCGCACCACTTTCCCTTTTTGGATCAATGAACTCAATATCTCTTTTGCGTTGTTGATCGGAATTGCAAACCCTACGCCGGAGAAAACTCCGGTCGGCGCATAAATCGCAGTGTTTATGCCGACGACTTCGCCATAGATATTAAACAAAGGTCCTCCGGAATTGCCGCGGTTGATTGCTGCATCCGTTTGGATGAGGTCATGATACATAGTTCCTTCTATCATCAGAGATTGTCTTTTTGCCGAAATGATTCCGGAGGTAATCGTTTTTTCAAGGCCGAACGGCGATCCGGCAGCCATAACCCATTCCCCTACCTTGATCTTGTTCGAATCACCCAGGCGGGCGTACGTAAGGTCTTTGCCCGCATTGATCTTAATAATGGCGATATCGGTGCGTTCGTCCTCACCCACCACTTTACCGGTATATTTCTTCTCATCCGACAAGGTCACCTTGATGGACTCAGCGCCATGCACGACATGATCGTCTGTGAGAATGTATCCATCGGCGCTGATAATAATACCAGATCCTTCGCCTTCTGATTTCTGCATGTGGGGCCTCTGACGGGGCGTTTTAGGCATGCCAAAAAAATTCTCAAACGGAGACCCGAAAAAGAATTCATACTCCTGTGGTACTTTTTCTTCATATATCTTGGATATGTTAACAACCGTTGGCCGCGCTAAACTGGCTAAACTGGCAAAAGATTCCTGAAGCGCAATAACAGCCGGATCAGGTTTTAATAGTTCGGTTTCCTTCGCATTTACAATCGGTGGTGCACACAACAAAGTGACGAGCATCATGTGCACGGATAAACCGGCAATGATTTTTTGTGACAGCGTGGTTGGTAACATGTGATTTCTCCTTTATCGTGATGTTCTTTGCTTTACCGAGATCCCGTGCGGACACAGGCTCTTTAAACAGAAACTGTATATATTTCATCGCTTCATTAGAGCAACAGTCCAATCGCTCCTTCTTTGCTTCTCAAAATATAGTTGGTGACACTTTTTTCTGATTGTTTATTGTAATGCGCGCCGCTCGATAACGGTAGTTAACCATATGAGTCTGCATACTAATTATATATTGTTAATCGAGAGCAGGCGATATCCCATTTCGTACTTTCACTGACTTTTAGAAACACAAAGCGTTAAGATCAAACACCACGTCCCAATACATTCAAACACTATATGAAGTATCGTCAGCAGTGATATTGTTACGTATCTTTTTTGAGTCAGGCTTTTTAATCTATCTATTAATCGTTATTGTATTTTGTATGTCTTTTCAAATATTATTTAAATAAAAATATGCGGACAACTCACTATTGATTCTTTGATGTAATTTTACGGAGAATCAATCATAACTGTTTTTCTTCCATGCAATGAATAATTTTAAAAAGGAGAAAACCGATGAAAAGAATTTTGTTGGTTTTTGGTCCGATTATCGGAGGATCAGTTTTAGGATGGTCTGAATCGGCAAATTTGTGGTCACCGTGCGGGTTCTGGTGCAATGCGCAGACTCCCGGTGAATTTGTTGTCGCGGTGTCATCAATATGACACAGGGAACATTCACCATCCAAGCAACAACAGCTTCGCTGGCACTCGGTCTGGCGGTTGGGACATATAATGTTTCGGTGACAACCGCTTCTGTTAGTGGTAATGGGGATTTCGGGATCTTTATTTCATCTCCTTATGCTGTCATTGGCACAACCATACCTGTACTTGCAAGAGGTGGACTAACTGCACAATAAGCACAATAACGGTATCCTGCGATACAGGCACGAATGTTGTGGTGAGCTTCACGTGGGGAGCGTATCAGACTGCAGCAGCGACTGCACTGTTGAGTGGTAGCATTACCGCTACCCCTGGCCCGTGGCTGGGTGGATCGTTATCGAGCCCCGCCATTACTGCGGGAAATATCATCTATGCCCATATTCTATCAGTCTCGGGGAATGTGCTCGGTCTGCATATCTGCGGGCATTAGACAAATCCATGAAGAAATTTGCGCTATTGGTTGGCATGCTTCTCGTGCCCGCCATGGCTTCCGCGACTATCACCGTAGTTCAATCTTCTAACGTGTGGACCACGTCCGAGGGAAGTAGCTCGCCTCTGATCGCTACATTTGCTTCGAGCACAACGCTCAACAAAAAATGCACATTGGGGGTAAATCTTTCACGGGACTTGTCATCTTTGAGAATGGATTGAGGGTTATTGTACGTCTACAGTTAATTTTGATGGTCTATCAGCCACATTTTAAACAGGGGATCAACCACCTCATAATACTCACTTTGTTTATCTATGTAATCTATAGACACTAGTTTTTTTATACCGCCTTGTATTGCGCTTAACGAACCGAGTTTATGTTGTGCCATATACTCATTGCCATACGGTGTTTTTGTAGGCTCTTTTGCAAGAGCCGTAACGAGTTTTATCTGTTGTACTGATAGCTGCGCTATCATCATTTCAAAATATGGTTTCTCATCCTCAAAGAAATCGTTTAACCCTTCCGCCATACTCTGCGGCGTAACCATTGACGCGGTGCATTCAAACACACAATAGCTTATTTTCTGCGCGTAATACGCGTATCCTTTTGCCAACTTCACTATTTTGTCTGCTTCTTCTTTTGGACATGATTTTCCGCTATGTTGAAATGCTTTCATAATGTAATCTAAGAGTTCTCCGTCTGGCAGGGGTTTAAGTTCATAATTCATCGCGCTTCTGTAAAAAGGTCTCTTTTTTTCGTTAAACATGTCTTTGAGCAATGTACGTCTGCTCCCTACAAATACATACGCTGTTTTGTTGTGTTGTTGTATGTGTGATCTCATTAATCCCTCAATGGCCAGGGAATTTTTAACTTCAGTTATCTCCTGAAACTCGTCTAAAACCACACAACATCCGGCTTTAGTCTCTTGAGACATCTTATCGATAGCTTCCAATACCTCTTCAATAAGATGTTCGTCTCGTTGCCCTGCGACCCGATCAACGGAAAATTTTATCCCCGGCTCGTCATCCACGCGGGCAACAGGTCGCCATGAAAATAACCACTTTACAGCCTGGTCAAACAATTTCTTTTTTCCAGATATATTGTCATATATGGCTTTTGCAATCCTTTCAGCCACATCTCCCTGGGAAGTGACACCGTACATATCCGCATAAATGGTTATCACCCCTTTTTTTGATATACGGTCCAGCACTCGTTTAATTAATGATGTTTTCCCATATCTGCGGGGGGAAAAAAGAACCACATTCATTTTATTGTATGTATGATTTAACCAACTTCCGGCGGTTTGTTTTCTTACAACTTCGGCTATCACAAATCCATCAAAAACGGATTGGCCGTTTGGCAGCATATAAGTTTATTGAAAGAGTTTGATTTCTCGGATGAGATCCTGAAAGATTTCATCAATTTTCAGATCCCGAAATTGTTTGAGTTGAAAATCCGGAAAAAACGGGTGCTGGCAATTGAGAGAAAATACTTGATTTCTATCAAGGATTTGACGAAAATCTGAAATGATATAATCGAACAATAGAAATGCACAGCTGAAATCCACTATCTCCTTGGCATCATTGCAGTAGTGTTGCATGGCGGGGAACATCCATGACTTCCCTTTATTGCCGGCATGCATATGCCATGGCGATGGTATATATCTATTTCAGCCGCTTATTCTATGGAAATCCGAACTGATGTGCATGTGAGATTTAATTCAATATACTTCACCATACATCACTATCCGCCGGACGCATTGAACGTAGTGTTACATAAAATCAAAGAAGATATCTATTGTTATTGAAAAGTGTGGGTGCGTAGATTGAAAAGAAAATAAATATCTTTTTGATGGAGCAAGACAGCACACGGAAAAAAGTTCAGTTATTTTTATCGTTAGCGGGAGGATGTGTCGCACTTCGCTATGTCTATTGCCTGTCGACTGGTTAATTCTATTTACAGACCAAGCACTTTAAACAACCGTACCTCGCTCCACGTGAGCCTGCCACGTAAGCTCTAAAAAAACAATTATGCTTCAGGAACTTATTCTTTCGACGTTATGGTAAATATGTGGGACAGGTATGCTATGGTTTCGGAGGTTGCGGCTTTATTTTGAAAATATTAACTTTTACCCAGCCCCAGTTCAGGGCTATATGTGCCACAATAAGCACGATCATCAGCCAGCCGTTATATTCATGGATTTTCGATAGTAACAACATATTGGGAACCTGAATCTCCATACTAAAAATTATACCGGTAACCCCCTGCACTACAAATACCAGGATCAATAACGGGTTTATTATGCGCAGCGCGATAACCTTACTCACAACCCCTCTTTCGAAACGGAAATTTTGTCATTAAGGCTTGTCTGCGATAATCCAGGAGTGCCCGGTATATTAATGGGTGCAGGTTTTGAAGTTGCTGAAACTTCACTGTTACCCGTACGATCACTAGGCGATTCTTCCGGGTGTGGAGGAGCTTCCTTGAGTGTGAAAAAGAAAGTCGACCCTTCGTTGATTGTACTCTGGGCCCAGACACGACCGCCGTGTTTTTCAACAATACGCCGTACGATTGCAAGACCAATTCCGGTGCCTTCAAACTGGGACGAACTATGCAGTCTCTGAAACACGTTGAAAATCTTGTTGACATACGTCATATCAAAACCCACACCATTGTCTTTAACATAATACACCGTTTCTCCGTCGCGATTGATGCTGCCTACCTCTATAACAGCCGTCTGTCTGGTCTGCGTGTATTTGATTGCATTTGATAAGAGGTTAATCATAACCTGAGCGAGCATCGATGGATCAGCTTTAGTTTCGGCAATAGGCTGCACCGTGCATTCAATTGATCGGCCGGGATGAAGCAATTGCTGCTCCTTAAAGACCGCCGTGGCGAGAGCATCAATATGCACGGTAAGATGGGTAATTTCATGACGACTCAACCGCGAAAAGAGAAGAAGATCATCAATTAACTGACCCATTCGTGTCGTGCTATCAGTAATCTTTTTAGTTAGTTTCCTGCCTTCATCGTCAAATTTCTTACCATAATCTTCCATCAGGATTTCAACAAAACCTCGTATTGACCGCAAAGGCGCATGGAGATCATGCGAAACTGAATAGGAAAACAACTCCTGCTCTTTGTGTGCTTTTTCAAGGTCAGTCGTACATTTGTCGAGCCGCTGTTTAAGTTCACGATTTAATGTACGCAGCTCATCTTCTGCCCGCCTGCTCTCAGTTATATCCAGGCCGGCACACATGAAACAGGGTATCTTTGTTTCACCCGCATACAGTCGTGAACAATGCCAGCCGATACGCCGTTCCCCTCTGCTTTTCGTGGAGATGATACTTTCAAAATAGTCCTGGCTGTCAAAACCGTCCATGAAATTTTGATAAAATTTTTCTGCGGCTTCACGGCCCCGCTCCACCGCCATATAGGTCAAACCATCTGTACCTACTATCTCCTCCCGGGAACATCCCGTCACTTCGCACCCTTTGTTATTAATAAACATCACCGTGCGATCGACGTCAAGGGCAACAATGATCTCCGGGACAGCCTCCAGAAGCTGCTTACATGAATCAAAATCTTTATTCATAGCAGTATAGTTCCCCTTTTTAGATAAAAAAATACCTCATCGCTATATGCAATGTGGTATCTATGAAAGAGCCCGGGAGCAGTATTCACGCGAAATAGTACCTCTTTTACAGGATAAAATCAACTCGTTTACGCACTCGTTATGCACGAGTTCGTGTATTGGTTGAGGAACACACATAACTATCTGTAAACAGCGTGCACTATATCAGCGGTGCGTGATGATCCCCTGTGCCGCCTTAAGATTCTTCCTGAATCATACGATCGTAGAAGGCAAGAATATTGTCGGGATGCGCACCTTCGACAAATTCAATGGCAGCCCGGGGATGTTGATTGAGCTGTCCGCTGATCATATAGGCTATGGTATAGCCCCATTTCAACTTTTGACGAAGAGGGACGAATACGTTCTCAATAGACTCAAGCACCGGACGCAGATCGAACCGCGGATTTTTCAAAAATCCCAGCAAGAGTTCCATCGGACAATTGCCGGCTCCTCGGCCCATACCATTAATCGTAACATCAAGCAAACTGGCTCCATATATAAGAGCATCTATGGTGTTGGCATAGGCCAGTTGCTGGTTATTGTGAGCATGCATACCGATTTGTTTATCCGTTCCCTTAACAGCTTCGCGGAATGTAGTGATCATTTCCCTCACCTGTTTAGGAAAAAATGAACCGAAGCTGTCAACGAGATAGATAGTGTTAACCGGACTTTTGACAAACAGCTCCAGGGCATCGTTGAGATCATTTTCGCTGACAATCGATACCGCCATCAAATTGACCGCTGTCTCGTAACCCTTATCGGCCGCGTCTTTAATCATATCGATGGCTGTTGGTATCTGGTGAATATACGTCGCGACACGAACGCAGTCGATTACACTTTTATCTTTCGGCAGAATATCCGTGTGATAGTCCGTACGCTCCGCGTCAACCATTACCGAAAGTTTTGTATCGGTTTTATTTTCCCCGACAATGCGGCGGATATCGTCTTCATCGCAGAATTTCCAGGGACCATATTGCGTGGGAGAGAATATTTTTTTTGATCCCTTGTAACCGAGCTCCATATAGTGTATGCCGGATGCAACGCACGTATCATACACTGCCTTGACGAATGCGTCATCAAAATGATGGCTGTTGATTAGTCCGCCATCCCGTATGGTACAATCAAGGACCTTAACATCTGGGCGAAAACCGACGACTGTGCCATACGTGTGCGGATCTGTATTTTTGTTGTTGTTCTGGTTCATATGATCACCCCGAGTATAATAAAATAAACAGCCAAAAGCGTTAATCCGATCGGAACACCGTACCGGGCCCACTCTTTACTTCTGATCCCCAGACGACCGGCACAAATAATGTTGGGAATATTGCCGGGAATTAACATCCCTCCGGATATCAACAATCCCATCAGTACGCACTTGATCTGAATAAGAGACATCTGAGGACTCACCTCTGCGGCCGTCAAAGGGGCATTGTCCAAAACCGCAGAAAGGGTATTGATCCAGTACAGCGCGGATGACGGCAGCGAAATAATATAGCGATCAATGATCGGCTTAAATCCCGCGCCAAGTAAAATCAAGGCCATGATAAACACGAACACCTTGACGGCTCTCACGATAATATCTGGTGTGGTATCCGGTTTGTTCTCTGTGTAGACGTGCTCGCCGGACACTTCCTCGTGCGCCGGTACCATGATTGCTGTACCAATACCGATACCAATGATCCCCGGCAGGATATACCTGCCGATATGCGTGAGCAGGAAAAAGAAACCCGCGTGATAGGGCTCGCCCTGAAGGGTGGCGATACAGATAGTGGAGAGAGGTTCTCCGATAGGAGTAAGTGCCGCCCCAAGCCCGATAGAAAAACAGCCTAATACCGCGAGTTTCAACTGAGTATTCTTGTTACGACACAGTGTGCCAATCACTTCTACCAATACAATTGCAGCAACGATCGCAGTGATTATGCTCGAAACAATGCCCAGTGCTGTTATAACGCCGCCATAAAACAGTTTGAGCCCGACTTTTCGTTGAATCTTAACAAGCATGTCTGTCAGAGCGGTACGAAAACGAGCCACCAGCAACCCGCATATCAGTACGGCCGCTGTGATGGGAATCGGTGCCCGTACCATGTGCACGATTAACTGCCGCGTCCATATGGGAGTGGTGCCCCACAGATGAGAACTCGTCGCCGCCAGCGCACCCATGACAAACAAAAACACTTCAAGGTTCCGTTCGATGGCATGCACAGAAAGCGGAAGGATCAAAACGACAATAACAATTACCAGACTTATTTCAAGCACTACACTCTCTTGAGTATCTCGGGAATATACTCTTCACTGCCAATGGCCATGATGTGTACACCATCAGCAAAGGTTTTGAGTTCACGAATTGTTTCTGCACAGATTTGCAGTCCTTCGCTCAAGGGGTCCGAGGCATTGTTGATCCGATCGACAAATTCCGTCGGGATAGTAACACCGGGGAGATTCTGCAAGAACGTAACAAATTGAGGAGATTTCAGGAGGGTAACACCGGGAAGAATCTTCACCGGTAAATGTTTAACCTTTTCATGGAACTGTTTATAGCGTCCGACATCGAACACTGTCTGTGTTTGAAAAAACTGGGCGCCGGCAGCAATCTTTTTGTGCATCATCAATATCTGCAGTTCAAGCGGTGTCGACGTCGGATTGACAACGGCGCCGATACAGTATTTCGGTGCCCCTTTGAGTTTTTTGCCTGCAAGGTCAATCCCCGATTCGAGCCTCCGGGCTGCCGAGATCAGCTGTACAGGGTCAAGGTCATAGACGCCGCTGATTTCTTTGTATTCACCAGCGCGCGGATGGTCACCGCTTAACACAAGAATATCATCGATACCCAACACAAAGGCGCTGAGCAGATCAGACTGCAATGCGAGCCGGTTACGGTCGCGACAGGTCATCTGCATGACCGGACGGTAACCGCGTTCTTTCAAAAGACGGCATACCGCGATCGATCCCAGCCGCATAGTCGCGCGCTGGTTATCAGTCACGTTTATCCCGTCAACGAGAGATCCGATAAGGTCCGCACGACGCAGAAGGTCTGCGGTATCGACTCCCTTGGGCGGGAACAGCTCTGCTGTTATAATAAACTTTTTGTGCGCGAAAATATCGGACAACATGAGTCACTTCCTCGGATACAGACGATTTAATTAATAGACTAATGATTGATTTGCACCACTTTTGCCAACTGCAGTGACGAAAAAATCCTCTCAACACCATTGCCTGACAGCGTCGTGGGCTAGGGGCGGTTACTGCTTGAGTGGCGTTTCTCTGAGCTTGATACCCAGCTCACGCAGCTGACGTTCGCTGACCACGCCGGGTGCATTGGTAAGCGGACACACTGCTTTCTGTGTTTTTGGAAATGCAATGACTTCCCGGATGGACTCTTCGCCCATAAGCAGTGCACACAACCGGTCAAACCCCAAGGCGATACCGCCATGCGGCGGAGCGCCGTACGATAATGCCTCCATGAGGTATCCGAACTTTTCCTGAGATTCAGCCACGCCAATATTGAGAAAGGCAAACATTTTCTTCTGGACTTCCTCCTGATGAATACGAATGGACCCCCCGCCGAGCTCAACACCGTTTAAGACAATATCGTACGCCCGCGCACGAATAGTTCCCGCTGCCGGTGATGAAGGATCATCCAGCAGATGAAGATCTTCCTGTTTCGGCGATGTAAATGGATGATGCATGGCGTTCCAGCGCTTCTCCTCGGTATCCCATTCAACAAGCGGAAAATCAACTACCCAGAGATAATTAAATTTCGTCTCATCAATAAGGTTGAGCTGGCGGGCAATCTTTAATCTCAACGCACCTAACCCTTCAGCTACTACGGTGGCGGTGTCTGCCAAAAACAACAACAAATCACCCGCATGAGCATCCATTTTTGCGGTGATCGCGGACTGGTCCTCAATCGAGAAGAATTTAACGATATTTGATTCAAGGCCCTTATCCGTAACCTTCATCCAGGCAAGCCCCCGGGCGCCGTATTGTCCCACAAATGCGGTTAACCCGTCGATCTCTGAACGGGAAAATGCGCTGCCACCCGGCACGCAGAGAGCACGTACCACGCCGCCCTTAGTGATGGCCTCTGCAAAAACCTTGAAACCGCACGTGGCAACATCGCGGGAAAGCTCAACGATCTCTAGGCCGAACCGCGTATCAGGTTTATCGGACCCAAACCGCAGCATGGCATCGGCATAACTCAAGCGGGGAAACGGCACAACGACCTCCCGTCCAAGCACATCTTTAAGCAGGGAGGCAATCAATCCTTCTGTCGCGGTTATGACATCCTGCTCTTCGACAAATGAGAGCTCCATATCGATCTGTGTGAACTCCGGCTGACGGTCAGCTCGCAAATCCTCGTCACGGAAACACCGAACGACTTGAAAATATTTATCAAACCCTGCAACCATGAGAATCTGTTTGTATATCTGCGGTGACTGCGGCAACGCGAAGAAATGTCCCTGGTTGAGACGTGACGGAACGATAAATTCGCGAGCGCCTTCAGGGGTTGTTTTTCCCAGCATCGGCGTCTCAATTTCTATAAATCCATGGCCGTCAAGGTGCTTGCGGGTAGCCTGCAGGAGTTTATGCCGGGTAATAAAATGCTTCATTATCTTCGGACGTCTGAGATCGAGATATCGATATTTAAGGCGGGTATCTTCGGATACTTCAGAAAAATCTGAAATTTCAAAGGGCAACCCGGGTGCGGCATTGATGATAGTGATCTCATCGGCAACCACTTCAATCTGTCCGGTCGCCATAAGAGGATTCTCGGTACCCTGCGGGCGCTGCCTCACCGTGCCGGCTATCTCGATAACAAATTCACTGCGCAGTTTTTCAGCCGTAGTGAAAAGATCATTTTTTTCCGGCTGGAACACTATCTGAACAATTCCCTCACGATCGCGCATATCAATAAAAATAACGCCACCATGATCCCGGCGCGAATGCACCCATCCGCACACGCGCACTGATGTGCCGATATCTGTTACTCCAAGCAATCCACAATACTGAGTCCGTTTCATAGACACCCCATCACTATTACTTTCTCTATCCCCTAGACGTTTATATTTTAAGGGAAGTCATCCCGGCATTATTGTATCACGCCGGATTTTGTTTTCGTTACACCGACAGCATTGTTGATTCGCATTTCACCTGGGCAGTGACAGTGAGAAAGGATGTCAACGATACATAGGCAAGACGACACGAGCGAAGAAGATCTAAATGCAGGGTAGCTCACCGTACAATAACAATTTTGCCTGTTTTAGTTAGCTGATCTGTTTTGACGACCCACAGATACACGCCACTGGCAACGTATACTCCGTCACTGTTTTTCCCTGTCCATTTTTCTGTACCGCCGGAGTTGTTAAACGAAATATGAATGACCTGATTGCCGGAAACCGTATATACATAGATATCACCTCCGGAACCCGAAGGAAGCCCTGAAAAGGTGATTCCGCCAGCAAGCGTCCCACGCGCAGGGTTCGGGTCTGCAGGAATCCACGGGTTGGGATATGCAATGACATCAGCATGGCACCACACTCCCACACTCATCAAAGTGGCCACAATAAAAATTAATCTTTTCATACCGTTTCCTCCATCATTTCAATACGTCATATCCGTACTTCTTACATCACCGTCTATTCGTTATTACCATTTGCTGCGTGATGATGGTTCCGTTCGCGTGGCACCGTGGGGTGATGTGTCGATCACACCTTATTTAATCCGCTCTAAAGCGCGTATTGATTCGGCTTTATCAGGTTGGTAGACCAACGATTTCTTAAACATCTCACGTGCCTTATCCATCTGGTCAAGAGAGAAATATTCCATTCCCCGCTCAAAGAGCCGCTGTGCAATGTCTTTGCTGATTTTGTCGAGTTCAGCTTTTGCCGATGAATTGGTTGGTTCGTACTCCAGCGCCTTGTGAAACTCTTCAGCAGCTGACTCAATATCGTTGCCCCGGGAAAAACTCATTCCCCGCTTATAATGCTTTTCTGCGAGCGTATTTCTGACCAGCGACAAATAATTGCGCGCGCTCTCACGGAATTCATTAAACTCATATTTCGAGGCGAATTGTTCGCTTTTGGTAAACCATTCGTTAGCCGCCTCATAGTTCCCTTTTTCAAAATATTTAAGCGCTTTATCGAACTGTTCCGACATTTCACTGCGAACTATATCCTGCTGTTTTGCAATGGCAGCTTCGCGCTGCTTGCTCTGCAAATTATCAATAGCATCCTGCGCTTATTGCGCAAGATCCTGGGCATCGAGACGGTGGGGAGCAGCGATAAACACCGCATCAAAATATTTAATCGACTCTGCATAGTTACCTTTGTTATACAACTTCATACCCTCATCAAAAAGCTCATTGATGCGTGATGCGGCTATTTTCGTCAGCTGATTATCAATCTCAACGAGATATTTTTTCGATTCGGTATGATTCGGGTCGATATACAGAATATCCTTAAAATCATCTTTTGCCCTGACATAATCGCCCTGATGAAAACGTGAAATGGCGCGATTCCATATCTTGGTGATGACCACCTGATTTTCCCTGCGGTCTTTTTCCTGTTTGACTTGATTGATCATATCGTGGATCCGGTCGATGCCGCTTTGCGCCATACCGCTGTCCGCCGAAATTTTTAAAACCCGGTTATAATATTTTCCGGCAGTCACAAAATCTTTTTGTGCAAATGCCTCATCAGCTTTGAGGAGCCACTCCTCTACAATATCCTGCTTATGTTTATCATTGAGTTCAACGGCAGCAATTATTTTCGCCAGATATTTCTGGGAGGGCAGATGGTCAGGATAAATTGACAGGATCTCTTCAAAACTCTGCCGGGCCTCAATATAATCCTTTTTATAGTACAGCTCACACGCCTGGTGGAAATGTTGATCCAAATAATAATCAGAGGCTGTATCAAGCCGTGCAATTCCACCGATAGCCATGCGCACACTAATGATTTGTGACGGGGAAAAATCATTCGCTGGTGTCAGTGCGTAATCGAGGGCAAACCCGCCAAACTGCAGGCCTATGCCAATACGCATGCCGCCGATAAATGAATTCTCATCATCCTGATACCCGGTACGCAGTGTCACAAAGTAGACGGGTGAAATACTAAATCCCGCCGCCATCCGGGCAGGGCCGTTTGCCGCTGCCAGTGAGTCGAGCGTAGCGGTCATATCCCACAAGGAGTGATTTTTATAGGCCATACCATAACTGACTCCCGTTGGCAGGCTGTTTGTTTCTGTAACGAATTTCACGTCGGTACCTATATTTCTGCAGCTTACCCCTGCCGTTAACCCCTGAACCAGTGGCACATTTACAATGGCACCTACATCCAACGCTATCGCCTGTGATGAATAGTACGCAAGATCTTCATTCATAAATTTTAACGACGCACCGATATATCCATATTCTTTATAGACAGGAAGTTGTGATGTGATTGGTATAGCCGCGCTGAGTACGGCTACCATATCATCGCTCGATGGTGCGTTAATCGGTGAGCCGGTATTGTCAAATCCGCCCGCGGTCGCATACGGCACATACATGAGCGATGCCCCCAGGGCTCCCACGGAAGACGGCATACAGAAACTGGCACAATTATAGGAAATATCTCCGGGAAGGGCGAGGTAATCAAACGAAGCCCAGGGACGGGTGACACCGGCCAGGGCTGCAGGATTGACCATTACGCTTGACGGTTCGTCAGCAAGAACAGCTATGGTGCCGCCACCCATAGCCGCAGCGCGGGCATTGGGTATTATGTTAAGAAAATCCGCTGCCGTCGTTCCCGAGGGATCGGCCGAAGCACACGTCCAGCAGAGGCTGAGTAACACAAGAGGCACTATCTTACGTGAGATCATTGTGCTCCTTAATAAGTTTTCTTAGTTTTAATCGGGCCACCGATTCAATATCCCGAACTTTGGCCGGGTTTAATTTTAGTTTAAGGGCAATATCCTTGAGTGTTAAAGGGGTGCTATCGCGCAGACCGAAACGAAGTTCAATAACCGAACGTTCCACGGGAGATAAGTGGGCCACCATGTCTCGGATGCCGCGGGAATCAATAGACGAATCGGTTTCGCCCGGATTTGCGGTATCGGCCGGATCAGCCAGCACATCGGCAATAGTTTGTGTTCTATCTTCATCGTTAAGATATTTATCGATTGACATCACCCGGGTAATTGTTCCCCGGTCATTGATGAGGCTGCGCACCTCATCGACCGTCATGTCAAGCTGCCGTGCAATTGCGCCGGGGGAAATCTGTTTACCCTGTTTTGCGGCCGTATCTATTGTCGCAGTCACTTTGCGAACGTCGCCGATCACGGAACGGGGGATATCGATAATAGCAACATCCTCCGTCACGTATTCCTTCATGTTTTTCATAATCCAAAACCACGCATAGGTTGAAAATTTAACTTTGCGCGATGCATCATAGCGTTTTGCCGCTTCAAAGAGGCCACGGTTGCCTTCCGCGATTAATTCATCAAGCGCAATAGTAGGGAAATAGGTATGAAATCTGGACGCAATCGTCGCAACAAGCCGTTCGTGCTCGTGCGCCAGCTCTCGGACCTGTTGAGCAGGTATCCGCTTGGGCCGCGCGCTGCGGCTTGAGGTCTTCTGGGAATTCTTTTTTTTCATTTCTTCTCTTCAGGAACGAACTTGAATCCTCTGCCAAACATGGTATTGATCTTTTTTCCCCACTTACCGAGTGCACGACGAAGGTTTTTTATGTGTGTATCGATAGTGCGGGTGGTGATCATGGCCTGACACTCAAAAACATTTTCAAGAATATATTCCCGCGGCAGAACAACGTTCGGTTTGCGGATAAACATTTGAAGCAAATCAAACTCTTTGGGACGCAGTTCAATTACTTTGCTATTTAACAGAACCGTCCGTGAAACCAGATTCATTTCCAGCCCATCGACTTTAATGATCTCAACATCGTCCGTACGATCTGAGCGGCGCATCAATGACTTGATCCGCGCGATGAGCTCCCGGCCTGAGAACGGTTTAGTGATATAATCATCGGCACCAACCTCAAGACCGATAACCTTATCGGTTTCAGATGACTCGACGGTCAGCATAATCACCGGGATATTTTTGGTCGCCGGATTTTCGCGCAACATCCGGCACAGCTCAATACCGCCGATGCGCGGCATTTTAACATCGAGTATCACCAGGTCCGGCTGAGACTTGATAATACGTTTGTACCCTTCCTCCGTGTCCGGGCAGGCAATGGCCATATATCTCTCGCGTTCCAACAAATCAGTTACCAGGTTGCGAATGTGTTCGTCATCATCAACAACGACAATCTTTTTTGTAATCATTGTTTCCGCCTATCCACCACCGAGGTGCTTGTGTTAGATTTTTTTGCCAGTTTCTTGAGATCCATGGCTATCTCGCTGAGCTGGCCATAGTGAACGATTCTGGTTTGGGCTGTCGAAATGATTGCAACTGAAATAGTCATCAAAGGAAACTTTTTGACCGTATTGCTACGATCAATCGAAATAATGTAGCCCCTGCTTTTATCTTCCGGATCATAAAACCGGGGAATACTTTCATCAAACAGTGCGATAATCCGTTCAGCCAGCGGCGTAAAATGATCCGGTGCCGTAAGAATAATAAAATCATCACCCCCAATGTGTCCGATAAAATCTTCTTTCTGACCACACTCTTCGACCGCTTTGATCAGGATCGACGCGGTATGTTTTATTACTTCATCACCGCGCTCAAACCCGTATCGATCATTATAACTCTTGAATTCGTTGAGATCGATATACATCATTGCAAATGCAACACCGGCAGCTATTTTCTTTTCCGCGTTAGCTCTGATAATGACGTTGCCCGCCAGAAATGTCAGCGGATTGGCATTGGTACTGAGCGCCTTGCGTTCCAAAATTGCCTTCACCCGGGCAACCAGCACGGTCGGATTAAACGGTTTGACTATATAATCGTCTATACCAAAGGACAACCCTTTGATCTCATCGCCTTCACCATTTTTTCCGGTAAGCATAATGACCGGGAGATTGTACAAAACCGGGTCTTCCCGCATCGTCTTTATAACAGCATACCCATCCATATCGGGCATCATAAGATCAAGAAGAACCAGGTCCGGAGATTCCTTATAAATCTTTTCGAGTCCTTCACGGCCTCCATACGCCGAAATCACATCCAGATCAGAAAGAGAAAGTACAGCCCGTACGGTTTCAACAAACTCCGGTGAATCATCAATGGTCAGAACTTTATAATTTTTCACCTTACGATACTCCTTCTCCACGGCACCCACCGAAACGTCTGTTCGAACTACTATTTATATATGATTTGCCGTATATGTATTGACGATATTGAGCACTTCATCCATATTAAACGGTTTATTGATACATCCGCTGGCACCCTCACGTAATACCTCCTGCACAAGATCATCTTCGCCACATAATGCAGACATCATATATACGACAGTTGCCGGTTGAATTTTATGGATTTCTTTAAACGCATCGATTCCCGAAATCACCGGCATCTTCACATCGAGAAATATCATATCAAACCGCTTTGATTTTGCCAGGGCGATCCCCGCAGCGGCATTGCCAAACGAATACACTTCAAATCCTTCAAGCTCTAATATTCCAGCCATGGACTCGCGAATTCCCTGTTGATCATCAATAATAAGGATGGTTCCACGAGCCATATTTTTTATCTCACTGTTGGTTCATATTGATATTGGAAACCCAGGCGCTCTTGTTCGCTTCTTTTGCCTGTTTCTTTAGCGCTGCAGCAGTCTCAACTAATTCCGCATAGGACTGCATCGGCTCAATCTCGGTCGATACAACCGCCAGTGAAATCGTCATAAGAGAGAATCTGTGAACAGTATTATTGCGGTCGAGCGCCATGATATAGCCGTGGCTGCGGTCTTCCTGATCATAAAATGTTGGCACGGTGGCATCAAACTCAGAAATCACCGCCTGACAAATAACCGCCGGTTTTTCCGGTGTCGTTATTATGATAAAATCATCCCCGCCGATATGTCCGACAAAATCGCCCTTGCCACCATTGGCCTTCACCGCCCGGGTCAGCACACCCGCCGTATGTTTAATGATCTCATCACCGCGCCCGAACCCGTATTTATCATTAAAGCTCTTAAAATGATTGAGATCGATATACACCATGGCAAAGGGCACACCCGAAACCAGGCGTTTCTCTGCTTCCGCTTTAATCACCGCATTTCCGGCAAGTTGCGTTAACGGATTGGCGCTGATGCTCAGCTGTTTTCTGATCATGACTCTCTTGACGCGAGCAAGGAGTACCGAGGGTTTAAAAGGTTTGGTAATATAATCATCCACTCCAAAGCGCAATCCTTTAATCTCATCCTGTTCACTGTTGAGCACTGTCAGCATGATCACCGGCATATTGACAAGCAGCGTATCTTTGCGCATATGCTCAAGCGTTTCGTACCCGTCCATAACGGGCATAGAACAATCAAGGAGCATCAGATCGGGAAACTCTGTACGCAGTTTCTGTAAACCCTGTTGACCATTGTCGGCGGTCACCACCTCGAAGTCAGCCATTTCAAGCACGTCGCGCAACATCTCACGTAAATTCGGTTCGTCATCGACTACCAGTATTTTTACCATAGTTAGACTTGCTTCCATACAGGTATGGTAAATTTGAATACCGATCCGGCACCCAGTTTACTTTCTACCCATATCTTCCCGTCGTGCAGCCGCACGATTTCGGAAACAATCGCTAAACCAAGCCCTGTTCCCTGAGGCTTCTTCATTTCACTCTCTTTTACCTGGTAAAACTTTTCAAATATTTTATCGACAGCGTCCGCCGGGATTCCGTATCCCGTATCGGCAACCCATACTTCTACGAAATGAGGATTGCTCGACTTATGGGCGCTGATCGTTATCAGAGCGTTCTCGGGCGTAAATTTCAATGAATTTCCAATGAGATTTGTAATAACCTGCTTAATTTTTTCAGGATCAGCGTCAAGACAGGGCAACGACTCCTCAATGTCCATTTTAACAATCTTTTTCTGCTGAGCCGCAAGAGATGCAAATAATGAAACGATCTCCTGGGCGATTTCGGTAATATCGACTGGCATCCGCCGCAATTCAAAGCGGCCTGCTTTTATCTTAGCGATATCCAAAATATTGTTGATAAAATTCGTCAGACGCACGGTGGCGTCCTTCATAATCCGGATACTTTTTTCCTGTTTTTCTTTCGTCAGGTTCCGTTCGAATCCTTCAATGAGATAATCACAGTACCCATCGATGGCTGCCAGCGGTGAACGCAACTCATGGGAAACACTTGAAACAAATCCATCCTTCAATTGATCCAGTTCCCGGAGTCTGGTGACCATATCGTTAAACGTCCGGCCCAGCTTCCCCAGCTCATCATCGCGGTTGATCTCCACCTTGCGGTTGAGGTTTCCCTGCCCGATGTCATCGGCGGCAGAAGCGAGTTCGCGAATAGGCTTGTTGAGATAAAAGGCAAGGCCGTTCGCAGCCAGAATGCCGATGAGCAGTGCAATGATGGCGACCTCCTGAATCTTATGGGTAATAGCAGAGAGACCATCGGTAATTTGTTCGTCAAAATAACTCTGAGAAAACCCGGCCCGGATCGTGCCCGCATACTGCTCTTTGATATAAAAGGGCATGCCGAATTCCCGGATTCTCTCGCCGGACGGCGAAGTATATTCATCCGTGCTTGCCATTGAGGCGCGGACCATCCGCTGCTTTAAGGGCCCGGCTTCTTCCTGGTTGCGCATACTGAAAAAAACGGTGTCGGTTGGCGACAGATACCCCGCATACACGATGGACGGGTTATGTGTCTTGATAACAGATTTGATGGTGTTAAAGACCTGGATTTCGTCTTTAACAACCAGGGCTTCATTGCAGGTATAAATAAAATCCCGGAAAATACGGCTCCGGTTTTCTTCCATTTGATCGGCGAGAAATACTTTCTGGGCAATAAAGATGTTGACCGATATCCCCAGAATAATGCCAAGGACAAGAAATGAGGCGGATAGAGAGAATTTAGTGCGTAATGTCATAATAATTGCGTGCAGAATTTTTCGTCTTCCAGCTGTGTGGTAACCCGTGCGCGCAGTTGATCATAACTAAACGGCTTGACTAAAAAATCATTCGAACCGACCTGGCACGCCCGTTGTTTATATTCGATTTCCTTGAATATTCCCGTTACCAAAATAACGCGTATACCAGCTGTTGTCGGCTTTGATTTGAGTTCTTTACAGACACTAAATCCATCTCCATCAGAGAGTCTGGCATCGATGATTGCGAGATCCGGCAGCTCTTGTTGAGCTAAAACGAGTCCCCTCTGGGCAGATTGCACTGCAGTGACGGTATAGCCATCGTTCGACAAACCAGTAACAATCCACTCGAGGAAATCCGGATCATCATCGACAACAAGAATCTTTTTTGGCATGTTTATTATTAGTAATTATAATAAGAACGGTTGTGCCACGACTGTCACCAGCCATAACACAACCGCTATGCTACTGTATAAGAAAATTAATCTTCGTGTTGTTCAAGACCGATAACAACACCACCGACTTTACCAACAACCCAGTTATACAACCAGGAAATCAGCATCAGTCCGGCAACCATGATCAAAGTATAAAGAATCACGAAAATCAGCCATGACAACAGGCGCGCGCCGAAGGAAAGATTGCGGGCAATCTCAGTCGGGAAAAGGAAAAATGTAAAGACACCGATTACTGCGCCCAGAATTCCGAACACGATCGGAAAATTCTTGACAATTGACATAGCATTGATCTTCTTTACTTCGTAATTTGACATGTTGTTTTTCCTCCTGTTTATTTTTTACAATATTTTTCGTACACGTCGCGGGATGCATCACCTCCCCATACACTCTGATACACTAATCCCACTCTGGAACAAATTATAGCAGACACCCTATTCTTTGTCAACAATTATTTCGAATAAAGTTTCTTCATATCACTCAGCGACAAAGGCTGATAATCACCGGCATGTCCCGCCGTGCCGAAATCCGTCATCTTTCCTGCGATGATTGCCGCAAGAGTATCCCGGGCAGGCCCCAGATAATCGCGCGGGTCAAACTTTTCAGGAGACGTTGCAAATACTTTGCGAATCGCTGCCGTAACTGCCAGGCGTCCATCAGTGTCGACATTGATTTTCGACACGCCCAGAGTAATGGCTTCCTGCAGTTCTTTCATAGGAACACCGGTCGCTCCCGGCATTTTCCCCCCATACTGGTTGACGGCATCAATCAATTCCTTGGGAACAGATGAAGCGCCATGTAAAACCAGGGGAATAGTAACCAGCGCACGCACTTCTTTAAGCACATTGAACGCCAGGTTCGTCGATCCCTTGAATTTATACGCGCCATGCGAGGTTCCGATGGCTATAGCCAGCGCATCGAGACCGGTCGCATCAACAAATTTTTTCGCTTCTGCAGGATTGGTAAGATGAATAGAACCTGAGCCGACGCCGTCTTCAATGCCGCCCAATGTCCCGATCTCGCCTTCAACCGTCACACCGAACTGGTGCGCGTATTCAACCACTGACCGCGTCACTTTGACATTATAGTCATAGTCCGACGCTGTTTTGCCGTCCTCCAGAAGAGACCCGTCAATCATAACAGACGAAAAACCAAGATCGATAGCCTTCTTGACTGAATCCAGAGAATTGCCGTGATCGAGGTGCATCGACGTCGGGATATTCGGATTTTCTTCAACAGCGGCGATCATCAGATGTTTAAGATAGGTAAAATTGCTGTATTTCAGCGCACCCCGGCTTGCCTGTATGATGACCGGTGATTTTGTTTTCTGGGCAGCTGCCATAATCGCCTGTATCTGCTCCATATTGTTGACGTTGTACGCACCGACGCCATACCCTTTTTTCCGCGCTTCCTCGAGAATCTGCTTCATGGGAACTAATGACATCTCTTCCTCGCTTTCGCTGCTGCCGTATTACATCCGCGGGCAACTATTTTGTTTTTTGCTTTTTCTTAGTTTTAAGAGGCGGTATCACGACTTCTTCTGTGAAAACACCCATGTTCCTAAATTTTGCGTAACGCGACTGTTCCAATTCCTGCGGTCCCATCGCGATGAGCGCAGAAAGATGTTTCATTATAACTTGTTTTGTATTCTCCATCGTTGTTTTGGCATCTCGATGAGCGCCGCCGAGCGGTTCTTTAATAATTTCATCAACGACTCCCGCACGAACGAGATCTTCCGCGGTAATTTTGAGCGCGGTTGCCGCGTCCTGAGCCCGGGCCGCATCGCGGAAAAGTATTGCCGCACATCCTTCCGGAGAAATGACAGAATAATACGCATTTTCGAGCATCAAAATACGGTTGGCAATCCCGATGCCCAGCGCACCCCCGGATCCGCCTTCGCCGATGACAATGCTGATGATGGGAATTGTAAGGCTTGCCATATCCCGTAAATTGCGGGCAATAGCTTCCGCCTGTCCCCGCTCTTCGGCGGCTATCCCCGGATACGCGCCCGGGGTATCGATAAAGGTTATGACCGGGCGGTTGAATTTTTCAGCAAATTTCATGATCCTCAGCGCCTTGCGGTACCCTTCCGGATGCGCCATGGCGAAATTGCGGCCGATATTTTCGTGCAGGGTGCGCCCCTTTTGCTGACCGATAACAACCACCGGCTGCGCATCTATAAAAGCCATGCCGGTCACGATTGATTTATCATCTCCATAAGACCGGTCACCATGCATTTCGATAAAATCCGTAAACAGAGCATTGACATAATCCATCATGTAGGGACGTTGTGGATGGCGCGCCAGCTGAACGCGTTGCCAGGGAGTGAGCGATCCGTAAATCTCGTCGCGCAGTGCCCGGCATTTTTCTTCCAGAACAGCGATTTCCTGGCTTATATCCATTCCACCCTGCTGCCCGGAGGTCCTCAGATTCTCTATCTGGGTTACGATTTCCAGTATCGGTTTCTCAAACTCAAGAGTATTTCTTTCGATTTCGTCTCTCATACCGTTCCTTAAAATTTACCAATGTAGTTTATGATAATTACCCGTTCGGCAGGCTGCGCTCTATCGGCGATATCTCGTCCCGCGAGATCGATCCCGACTCCGGGGACGACAAAAAACCGAATCCCGATATTAAGTCGGGCATCCGGAAAGTAATTGATATTATCGTATTCGCCAAGCACATAAAAATCATCTTCGATATTGAGAGTGGCACTGGCGAAACCGTACACGGTATTAGAAGTAAAATCATTCATGTTGGCACCAAAATTAATTTCAAGGCCAGGAATGAAATATTCACGTCCGAACACAACAAAAACACCCTTTTCTCTGTCGGTAAACTGCTTCGTGGTCGAATTCCATAAGTATCCCTGGCCATCATACCCAAACGCCAGCGCCGGCAGGATCATTCCGCCATTAAAAGGTTTCACCTTTAAATACAGCGCCGGAGGCGCTACGAAAGCGTTTTGTGAACCGATCACATTATCTGTTTCCCAGCCCAAGCCAAGGTTGACGATCTTAAATACACCAAAATTCATACGGGTCAAAATTCCACCGTCAGAAAAAAGTCTAAATCCCAGATTATAACTGCCGTAATCG
>JBELAT010000170.1:0-4213 GCA_049508565.1 Endomicrobiales bacterium
GTATGGCTGGACATATGGGCTATGAATATGTTACAATACAACGCCTTGAAGTCGTCAGCGTCGATAGCAGTAAAAATATCATCCTCGTACGCGGATGTGTGCCGGGGGTGAATGGGTGTATTGTTGTCATTAACAAAACAATAAAGAAAGTTGCTGCACCGTCCGCCGAAGCGGCAGGGAAAAAAGCAGATAAGAAAAAAGCTGCCGCACCCGCCAAAGAAAAGAAAAAATAATAAAAGGTTAAATTATGGAAATGACGATATATAGCATTGATGGCAAAGAAAAAGGTACCACCGTTCTTCCTTCGGTGTTCGAGACAAAAATCGTGCCGGTGCTCCTGCATGAAGTAGTCACGGGCCACCTCGCAAATCAGCGCGCGGGAACTCACTCGACGAAAACACGCGGAGAAGTGTCGGGCGGTGGTCGTAAACCGTGGAAAGAAAAAGGGACAGGCAATGCTCGTTCGGGGTCCAATCGTTCACCATTATGGCGAAAAGGCGGTATAATTTTTGGGCCGCGTCCTCACGGATATCGTCAGAATCTTTCGCAGCAGAAGCGGGTTCAATCGCTCTGTATGGCGCTGACAGCTAAGGCGCAGGGTGGCAACATTGTTCTCGTCGACGATATTTCTTTTGCCGAACCAAAAACAACGCACATCTCTTCATTAATTAAATTGCTCAAATTACAGGGAGCATCAATTCTTCTGGTAGTCGATGCTATCTCTGATACGCTCAAACGGGCCAGCCGGAATTATCCGTTGCTGGTTATCGAAGAGGCTCGCAATCTCAATGCCTATCAGGTCATGTGGGCCAACAAGCTCGTGATGACAACCAAAGCGCTGGAACTCGTTTCACACAAGGGACAATAATCATGGATATTCGTACCATTATTAAAAAGCCGTTAATCACTGAAAAAGCAACACAGCTGCGGGAACAACAAAACAAGTATGTTTTCAAGGTTTTACCTGCGGCAACGAAGTTACAAATCAAGCAGGCAGTCGAAGAATTGTTTAAAGTAGTTGTTCTGGATGTACACACGACGATGGTGCGTGGTAAATTGCGTCGAATGGGAGCGCATGCCGGGTATCGATCGGATTGGAAAAAAGCTATTGTCAAGATCAAAAAGGGTCAGGAAATAAAAGCGTTAGAAGAAGTGTAAAGATTGAGATGCCGGCCAATACGCATCCGGTTCGTTTAAGATCGAGTCGGGAACCGTCAAATTAGGATGGGAAATAATAATGCCAATTAAAACATTTAAACCGTATACGCCCGTTAGACGATTCATTACAGTTGAAGATTTTTCGGATATCACCAGAAATGAGCCGGAGAAATCGTTGATCGCGCCGATTAGAAAAAAAGGCGGACGCAACAATACCGGTCAGATCATGGTGCGCCACAAGGGTGGTGGACATAAGCGGTATTACCGTATCATCGATTTCAAGCGCAACAAACATGACATCGCAGGAACCGTTGCGTCTATCGAATATGATCCGAACCGCTCATCTCGTATCGCTCTGATTGAATATGCTGACGGCGAAAAACGGTATATCATACAACCACTTGGTCTCAAAGTCGGCGACACTATTATGGCGGGTAAAGATGCGGAAATTAAACCGGGAAATACGCTGCCGCTGATTAATCTTCCTGTGGGAACTTTTATTCATAACATTGAAATGGTTCCAGGGAAAGGCGGGCAGCTTGTTCGCTCAGCCGGTAATGCGGCGCAACTCCTGGCAAAAGAAGGTGAGTATGCTCATGTACGCTTGCCATCGGGTGAGATACGTTTAGTTGGCGTCAACTGCACGGCTACCATAGGGCAGATTGGCAATATTGATCATGAGAACGTAACACTGGGATCAGCCGGAAGAAGCAGGCACATGGGTATCCGGCCTACCGTTCGCGGAACAGCAATGAATGCAGTTGACCATCCGCATGGTGGTGGACGGGGAAAATCAAAAGGAAATAACCAGCCGCGCAGTCCGTGGAATCAGCCCGCTAAAGGGTACAAGACACGGTCGAAAAAGGTGTGGGACTGGATGATTGTTAAACGGCGCACTAAAGCAACTGATAATTCGCAGTAATAAAGAGGGATATTATGAGCAGGTCGTCTAAAAAAGGTCCATATGTTGATGTCAAATTGCTGAAAAAAGTTAACAAAATGGTAGAAACCGGTGACAAGAAAGTTATCAAAACTTGGGCACGTGCGTCTATCATAACTCCTGCTTTTGTCGGTTTCACGATTGCTATTCACAATGGAAAAAAGTTTTTACCCATCTTTATTTCCGAGCAAATGGTTGGTCATAAGTTGGGTGAGTTCGCGCCGACACGGTTCTTCAGGGGTCATGGTGCCGCACACAACAAAGAAGCAACCGATTTAACGTAATGATTCGATAGTGAAGGCGGGAGATGACGATACCAATCGCTTATCCCTTAATACTTTAGGCAACAAAAGAGGATATAATGGAAGCAGCAGCGCAATCTAAGTTTGTCCGGTATGCACCGCGAAAAGTCAATCAGGTACTAAAGCTTATCCGTGCCAAGTCGGTTACGAAAGCATTTGACGTATTGTCGTTTACGCCAAAAACTACAGCGACTCTTATCGCCAAGACTCTCAAGAGCGCGGTTGCCAATGGTGGGCGTCTAAAAAATCTTGACAGCGTGTGGGTCAAGGAGTGCTGGGTCGGTCAGGGACCGGCGCTCAAGCGTATGCGCCCGGGACCGATGGGCCGTGGAATGCCGTTTAAACGGAAAACCTGCCATTTAACGATTGTTGTTTCCGATCATGGCATGCCGGTCAATAAAAAACAGAAAAAAGTCGCAGCAACAAATCCAACGTAAGGATAAGGTCAGGAAATCACTATGGGTCAAAAAATTCATCCCAAAAGCGTTCGTCTCGGTTACATTCAGGACTGGGACTCCAAATGGTTTAACCTCCGCGAGATGCCGGATTTCATTGAAGAAGACTATCGGATCCGCCAGTATGTCAAAGGAAAGCTAAGCCTTGCGGCGGTTGCACGTGTTTGTATTGAACGTGCCGGCAAATATCTGCGGGTCAATGTCTATACGGCTCGCCCAGGGATCGTCATCGGCAAAGGTGGCGCTGGCATAGAAACGTTGCGCGCCGAGATTGAGAAGATGACAAGCAGGAAAACGTTTGTCAATGTCATGGAAATTAAAAGACCCGAACTTGATGCACAATTGACGGCTGACGGCATTGCCATGCAGCTCGAAAAACAGGTGTCATTTCGACGGGCTATGAAACGCACCATAGAGAAATCAATGGCTGCTGGGGCTCTAGGAATAAAAATACAGGTAAGCGGACGGTTAGGCGGAGCTGAAATCGCACGCCGTGAGTGGCTCAAAGAGGGGCGTGTTCCTCTGCAGACGTTCCGTGCTGATATCCACTACGGTTTTGCCGAGGCTTTCACAACCATGGGACTCATCGGCGTGAAAGTATGGATTTTCAGAAAAGAGTTGCTTAAAAAATCTGAAAAGGAACTCTTTGAAGAAGCAAAACTCATCGAAAAAGATAAAACACAAGTGATGCCGGAAAAAACGGAATCAGTTGTTAAACAGGAACCAACCATAGCGGTCCAAGAGGGAAAGTAACATGTTAATGCCAAAACGAGTAAAATATAGGAAGCAGCATCGCGGACGCATGAAAGGCAGAGCAAAGGGCGGCACAACTCTCGCCTTTGGCCAGTACGGACTTCAGGCTCTGGAACCATCGTGGATAACTAACAATCAGATTGAATCTGCTCGCGTGGCTCTGGCACGGTTTATTAAAAAGGGCGGGAAGGTCTGGGTACGGATGTTCCCTGACAAACCGGTAACAAAAAAGCCTGCAGAAACCCGCATGGGTAAAGGAAAAGGCGATCCGCAATTCTGGGTTGCTGTTGTTAAGCCGGGGCGCATTATGTTCGAGCTGGAAGGCCTTAATCCCGCTGATGCAAAAAAAGCTATGACACTGGCTGCCCACAAGATGCCTATTATGACGAAGTTTGTGATGCGTGAGGAAAGATAATGAAAGCAAAAGAATGGCAGGAAACGAAAAGTCTATCTCAAATAGAGTTGGAAACCAAATTACGGGAACTCGAAAATAAGCAATTCCGCATGAAGTTTCGCCATTCATCGGCGCCGCTCAAAAACGGCATAGAGATAAGAAATACCCGGCGTATGGTCGCCCGTGTTAAGACGCTGCTCAAGCAGAAGAC
>JBELAT010000171.1:0-4183 GCA_049508565.1 Endomicrobiales bacterium
CTGGCCATAGGCCTTGTCGTGGATGATGCCATCATTGTTGTGGAGAATACTGAGCGTCATATAGAGAACGGGTTGGCACCAATAGAGGCAGCGCTCGTAGGAACACGAGAGCTCGCGGGCCCCATCATAGCAATATCTGTTGTGCTTATTGCGGTATACATTCCCATTGGCTTTATGGGCGGATTGACAGGGGCGCTGTTTACCGAGTTCGCCTACACACTTGCTGGTGCTGTAGCTATTTCAGCCATAGTCGCACTGACTCTCTCTCCCATGATGTGTTCACGATTCCTCAAAAATAGGGCTGAGTGCCATAAGGAACGATTTTCATGTTTTATTTCGACGCAATTTGACAAACTGCGCAATTATTATGAGAAACTTCTTACGGAATCTCTAAAATATCTTCCCGTTATAGGAGTTTTTGCAGCTATAATTCTTATCAGCAACTACTTTCTTTTCATCTCTTCAAAAAGCGAGCTTGCACCGCAGGAGGACCAAGGGATAGTTATAAGCTCCATGCAGTCAGCACCGGACGCCTCGCTGCAGCAAACCAGGTTATACACAAAAAATGTGTTTAATAAAATCTCTGCGTACCCTGAGAAAGACCACATTTTCCAATTTGATGGCGCGGCAGGACTTAACTCTGCTTTAGCAGGATTGGTGCTCAAACCGTGGGACGAGCGCAAACGCACAGCAGCGCTTCTGCAGCCGCTCGTCCAAAAAGATCTGGACGAGATTACCGGCCTGCGAAGCGTGGTGTTCCAACCCCCACCGCTGCCAGGCGGAGGCAGAGGATTGCCGGTACAGTTTGTCGTACTGACTACGGAATCGTTCGGGAAGTTAAACCTTGTATCGCAAGACCTTACAGATAAAGCTCGCAAAACCGGACTTTTCGCGTACGTAGATACGGACCTTAAGATAGATAAACCTCAAATAAGCGTTGAGATGAAACGAGACATGATAGCTCTAATGGGTCTTACCATGAGCGATGTAGGAAGTGCGCTGTCGAGCATGCTTGGTGAGGGATATGTCAACTATTTCAGTCTCGGAGGGCGATCGTACAAGGTCATACCTCAGGTTATGCAGAGGGACAGGCTTAACGCCGACCAGATCAAAGATTACTACATCCACGCGGGCGGTATGACCATTCCAGTTTCTACTGTCGCAACGTTAAAAAGAAGTGTACAACCGGAATCCATTAATCATTTTCAACAATTAAACTCTGCAACGATCTCTGCAGTCCCGTCACCCGGGGTAACGCTCGGGCAAGCCCTCGAGGCGCTCGCAAACGTTGCCCATCAGACATTGCCGATCGGTTACAGCATAGACTATAGTGGAGAGTCACGACAGTTCATACAGGAATCAAGTGCGTTAATACTGACGTTCTTTTTCTCAATGATTATCATATACCTTGCTCTAGCGGCTCTGTTTGAGAGTTTCCGGGATCCTTTGATAGTGCTTATCAGCGTACCGATGTCGGTATGCGGGGCTATGATATTTATTTCATTAGGGATAGGAGGGGCGAGCCTCAATATTTATACAGAAGTAGGCCTGGTGACGCTTATAGGCCTTATAAGCAAGCACGGGATACTAATAGTGCAGTTCGCCAATGACCAGCAGAAAGAAGGAAAAAATAAGCTAGAGGCAATAGTAGCAGCGTCAACTATCCGGTTGAGACCTATACTCATGACAACAGCGGCGACCGTTCTCGGTGTAGTGCCTCTTGTTACAGCCAGTGGCGCAGGTGCAGCGAGCAGGTTCAACATGGGGCTTGTGATTATGAGCGGGATATCCATAGGAACATTATTTACATTATTTGTAGTCCCCGCCATGTACCTTTTCCTTGCAGTTGACCTTACAGCAAAGAAAATGCACAATGAAAAAGATTCTCTCCAACAACTGGATGTCACACAAAAGATTTAGTTCGTATCGAAATGACTGGTTTGGTTAAATGCTGATAAACATATTTGCACCAAAAAACATTCTCACACTATTTTCCTTACATAATCCCATTGATACGATTTTTAATACCTTTTCACGCTGATTCCGGCTGTTTTTTTGCTTACTCTCATATGCTTGACTGGAATCTTTGAAAACACCCCAAAAACATGATAGCCTTACCATAGCGCAGCACCCATGTGTATTAGATTGTAACATTTGACGGTATCAACCGGTATATGTTCTTTGCACTAAATGCTATTGTATTACTATTATACACAAAGGAGTCGTTCACATGTCACTAAAAATTGGGAAATTAAATGCATTACGAATAGTTAAAATAGTAGAGTTTGGGGCATATCTTGATGGCGGGGAGCACGGAGAAATACTGCTGCCCAAAAACACAATGCCTGCAAATTGCGCGGTTGATACCACTATAGAAGTGTTTATTTATTTTGATTCTCAGAGCCGCATTATTGCGACTACCAAAAAACCATATGCAATGGTAGGAGAAGTGGCCTATTTAAAAGTGGTCTCCACCAGTTCTTTTGGCGCCTTCGTTGATTGGGGACTGCCGTACAAAGATCTCCTGGTTCCTTTTTCTGAACAGAAAACACACATGAGAGTAGATGAATTCTATTGTGTGTTTATATACACCGATGAACACACCGGTCGTATCGTTGCATCGGCACAACTTGATAAATTCATAACTGATCTAAATTCAGATTTTCAAAGCGGGCAGACTGTTGAGCTCTTCATCACCGAAAAGACAGAGATGGGGTATAAAGCAATTATTAACAACTCTCATTGGGGCATACTCTACAAAAACGAAGTGTTTCAGAAACTGGAAATTGGGCAAAAGATCAAAGGTCTCGTAAAAAGAATCCGAGAAGACAAGAAGATCGACCTTTCTCTCTATGAATCCGGTTATAAGAAAATCGAGAACTTACTTGATACCATACTCACCCGCCTCAAAGAACACAATGGCTTTATCCCCTTCAACGACAAAACACCGCCTGAAAAGATCTATGAGTTCTTCGGCGTCAGCAAAAAGTCATATAAGGATGCCATCGGAGGACTATATAAAAAAAAGCTTATCAGTATTGAAAATGACGGGATACGCCTCATTGAGAAATAGGTTTTATTCATTACGAGGTATGATATATACGCGATAAAAACCCGCGCGTTTTTCCACACATAAGTTTTGCTGTATGATTGATACATAGAGAACTTCATAACGGTACAGTGTGTTATGTTTTTATTATTGAACCACCGTCAGTTCTAACTCAGTCGGGATTTCCTGCATTATTGCCAGTTCAGTGCGGACAGACCCGATCTTTGCACGTGACACATCAAATCCCTGGGCAGCAAGCGATTGCTGTACTGCCGCCGCACGAGCCCGAGCCAATTCTTTGAGATCGTGGTTATTGACGGGCATTTTCGAAATAATGAGGCGCTTCATCTCAGCAATCAACCCCGGATCATCGGAACCCTTGCCTTTAGCAAACCGTAACTTTAACGCTTTATAGTTGTCACTTCCGAACACGGTTTTATACTTATCACCATAAAAACTGTTTTCCGAAACAGTTTTTTTTGCCCTCTTTTCCGCCAGCTCCATTTCCAACACTTTTGCCTTTAAAGAGTTCCAATCCACTTCGGGATCATAGCTTCCGTTAATGCGCAAAGAAAGCTGTGGCCGTTCTTTCATTGCCGCAACAAGACGCATTAACTGCTCTTTCTGTGATGGTGATATAACCGAATCGCCGGGAGCAAACGATACCGTATTTAATTCTTTTGTTCCCGCGCCCTTAGCCGGCACCAATCCACCAAGCACCGTGAACGGAGAGGTAACTATTTTCATAAAGAAATTTACAGCAACCTGCCCCAGGATATGCCAATACTCGAATTTAGGATCAGAAATATCGCCTTTTACCGGCAGGGACACGTCAATATTTCCTTTCGTATCTTTAAGCAACGCCACCGCCAAGCCGAAGGGTAAATGAAGAGCATCTTTGCTGGGTATCTTCTCGGCAAATTTGAATTTTTGTGCCAGCACTTTATGATCGGCGTGGAGTTTATTATTTTCTATACGATAGGCAATACTTACGTCAAGCGTACTATCTTGATTAACGGCCCGGCCGGCATATCTGCCGGTGTAGGGAGTCAGCGCCCGCACTGCATAATCGTTTAGCATTAATGCGGCTTCCGCCTGAAGAGACTGAGTAAACGGTTTTACCGACGCTTTTAC
>JBELAT010000172.1:0-4153 GCA_049508565.1 Endomicrobiales bacterium
GGTTTGGCAGCAGTGTCGGAGGCGTTGTAACACCGTATGCTGTGTTCGGTAATCTGTCACTGACCGTCTTGATGGGGTCCTACCCTACGCCGATGTACTGTGTCGGGCTTTCAATGGTGTCAATTATTGGGATAGTCATCTTGATGAATATTGACTATCTTCCTCGGTCGGTATCAGTGTATGTCTCGTTTGTTCTATTGATCACCCTGATATCCGCCGTTTATTTTTTGGTCATCCCCGAACGGTTTCCTTACAATATTGAGAAATTCTCTGATTTGTATATCAAGACTGAGCTGGGCATCTGGTGTTCCATTCCGTTTATCCTGGCAATGTCTCTTTTGATCCTGCCTTCATCATTGATGGAACGTATGACTGTTATTGCGCTGACACTGCTATATTCTCTCGTATTTGGACTGGTTCGTTATATTGTTTTTTTGTATATTCTCGGACACTTCAGCTATGTGTATATGGCGTCAATGTTTATTGCGTTCGATCCGCCTTTGGACACGATCTATGTCGTCGGTATGTATTCATTTTACATGAGTATTGTTTCAAAACATTATCAGAAGGATTCTAATGTATGGCAGTGTTCCTGATACTTCTCAAAGCATACATGATACTTCTTATTACGGTGATGCTCATTTACGTGTTGCGCCACCTTGTTTTTAGCATTAACCGTTTATCCGGAGTCCAATATTCCCATTATCCGGATTTAGTTGACTCCGATCTGTTTGCCGTGACAGTAATCATTCCCATGCATAACGAGGAAAAAGTTGCCCGGAACATACTTGATCTTATGACGGTCATGGATTATCCCACACAGTTGTTCGAGGTTATTGCAATTAATGATCATTCCACTGATGGCACGGCGAACATAATTGATGAGTATTCTAAAAAGTATCCTTATATTCATGCGTTGCATCGATCTTCCGGACTGCGTGGAAAACCGGCTGCACTTAATGATGCCCTTGTGTCCGCGCGTGGGGAAGTGATAATCCTGTTTGATGCAGATTATCTTCCGCCCCGGGGCATAGTGCGTTCACTGGCTGTGTGTTTTAAAAACCCGGTAGTCGGAGCGGTCATGGGACGGGTTATTCCGGAAAATGCTCACAAGAATCTTTTAACAAAACTGCTTGCCATGGAGCGGTCAGCGGGGTACCAGGTAGATCAACAGGCGCGGCAAAATTTGAGCCTGGTTCCGCAATTCGGAGGAACTGTCGGTGGATTTCGTAAAGATGTCGTCAGCGAGATGGGCGGGTTTGCAACCAACAGTTTGACGGAAGATACTGATCTGACGTTTCGTTTATTGATCAACGGCTGGCACGTGCTCTACAACAACAGGATAGAATGTTATGAAGAAGTCCCGGAGGACTGGTCTGTACGAGGCCGACAAATCCGCCGGTGGGCGCGGGGGCATTCACAGGTAATGTTCCGTTATAGTGCCGCAATGATGAGATCAGCGTATTTGACCCCGCTCACCAAATTCGATGGAATGTTATTGTTGTGCATTTATATGGTGCCGCTTCTGTTAATCATTGGGATTGCGGACGCTGTTACACTGTTTTATCTTGCTCAGGTCAGTCTTCTCGACAGCTTATTTATTTTTTTCGCTGTTGCTATGTTCAACCTTTTTGGCAATTTCGCACCATTTTACCAGATTGGAACGGCATCGTTCCTCGATGGATTTACCGATCGTATTCGTCTGCTACCCTTTGTTTTATTTAATTTCCTTTTTAATATTCTCTATACGGCTCGCGGGTCATTCGATGCTATTATCGATATTTTATTTGCAAGGATAGGGGTATGGCAAAAGACAGAACGATTTCGAAAAGCGTGATCATGGCTGGAAAGCTGTTGGGTATTCTCACCGCAGCCGCCCGCGCGTTTGCTGCGGGACCAGAAATCCCTCATGCAATATCCTCGCATGAGGGTATGCTGTCTTCTGCTGTACACAATTCATTGACAGCATCAGGGATGTTGGTGGCGCTGGTAGTGGTGCTGGTGGTTTTGATCATAGCACCTTTTTACTCCGCGATTATGGAATTATTTCGTCCGCGTGATCGCGAAGCCCAAACTGTTGACATGACCTATACCAAAGAAATGAGATATTTTGAACGATCTTTTTTAGATAAGATGTGTGCAGTGATCGGTGATGATTCGATTGTGGGAATACGGACGGTGCTATTATCAAAAACAGAAAAAATAGAGGTCAGCGGTTCCCGGCAGATCATGCATCCTCAGGTATTTGAAACTCTGGTGTATATCCATGGTGATCTTGAGACAGGAAACGATGTGTCTTTTGAAAAAGAATTAGCGGTGACCGGTTCGGCGAAACTGGGCGCCGAGAACCTGCTTCGCGCTATATCAGTGCGAGGTGACCTTACCATCGGTGAGCGCTCGGCAATTACACGGTGGGCAGGTGCTGACGGCGATATAACCGTAAAAGATCACTGTAACCTGGGTGTGAAGGTGGTGAGTGAAAAAATCATTCATCTCGGTCGGGGGTGTCACTTCAAATCACTTGCGGGATCTTCGATACAGGTAGGAGTTCAGTTGCAACCGCAAGCCGCCGATCTACCCCGGGGAGATGTTCACGCTCATGCGTGGTATATCGATCGTGATAATTTTTCGATTCCTCCGGGAGTGACCATAGAAGAAGATATTATTGCCAAGACCAGCATTATTATTGGCGCCGGTGCTCGAGTGCGGGGGAGTATCTCTGCTACCGGAACGGTCGGCATGGAGACAGGCGCCATCGTTGAGGGTAGTATTTTTGCTGATGCAGGCATACTTACGGCAGAAAACTGTTATGTCGGGGGAAATATATTTTCTCAACATGAGGTTTTTCTGGGATCCGGCACACGGGTTGGTGAACCCGGCGCCACGCGGTCTGTAATCGGTAAGGACAAACTTTCTCTTTCTCCCGGTGTGATTGTATATGGCACGGTTTACGCCGAAAGAGAAGGGGCAGTTCTACCATGAATAAAAGAAAAATTTTTATTTTCATAGGAATCATTGTTCTGTGCCTTATTGGCAGGGCGCTTATTCTAAGGTCGTTGCCGGGTATTGATGATTATGCGGTTTTCATTGTGTGTGACGATTGCCATGCTCAGGAAGAGAAAAATGTTCGCGCTGCGTACGAGAGCGTTCTCACGGAAGAAGGAATCCCGTATCGCTTTGTAAACGCACCACGGCTGTTGAGCATGCAGCCGGCCGATGCTGTAAAACTGGCACCAGCTATCATTATGCCTGATACAATCGCACAAACATTACCGTCTGATATGGAGTACTGGCTCGAGGATTATGTGCGTGCGGGTGGCCATACTGCCATTGTCTTTGATCCCGGCATTCGCGACGTGCGGGGACATTTTCTCAATAAGCCCTTGTTCTCTGATCTTGCGCAAGTTAATTATCTTCAATATAAAATGCTCGGTTCACAGACGTACGGTAAAGGGTATTTTCAGTTCAAAGACAGTGCAAGTGCCCGATTGTTTGAGATACCGCCCGGGAAGGCGTTTGAAGGAACGCTTTTGAGTGGCTATGCATATGGAACGCTTACGTATTCGATGGCGAGAACTCTTTTAGGACCCGAGCTCAATGAACGTGATGTCTACGCATATGCAATGATAGACAATAAACGCTATCCGGCATTGCTGTGTCGATCGCTGGGAAAGGGTTCGGTGTTGTATGTTAATTTACCGCTAGGCGTTCTCAAAGGTTTTTCTGATGACATGCCGCTGCGCGTTATTTTGCGCTCGTTTTTGTTTCATATAGTTGGTATCGTGCATATGGTCAATGCTCCGCGCGGTGAGGGGGGGCTTGTCATTAACTGGCACATTGACGCTAATATTGACTGGAAAAGCATTCCGGACATGATCAATACGGGTTGTCTCCGTAACGATATGGAATATTCGCTGCATATAACAGCGGGCGATTTTCGTGACACACCAGGCGATGGCTTAGGTTTTGATGCGGCTGGAAGGGGTGCCCCGTTTGTTCGTATGTTGAGCCCGTACGGTGTTATAGGTTCGCACGGTGGATGGGCTCATAACTGGTTTGCAGAACAATTATCGTCAAACACTTTGAGCCAACAGGATATTATGCGCTATATAGTAATGAATAATAACGCCTTATCAAAGGTAACCGGAAAAGC
>JBELAT010000173.1:0-6484 GCA_049508565.1 Endomicrobiales bacterium
CCGGAGGCATTATCATCAGTTTTTTTGCCGGAGGAGGACATCTTTTCAATTATCGGCTTGTGTATGTCGCAGCCTTCTTATCGGCTGTTCCGGTTCTGATCTTTGCTTTTTTATATCATGATGTTCCTGGTACTGAACGATCGACGGTGGAACAAAAAGATTTACAACCCTTTTTTTCTGCATTTAAGAATTTCTTCTCTCACCCTTTACTGGTAGCTATTGGTGGTATTGAAATGGCAGCCTATTTCTGTTTTGGAGTTATCGAAACATATCTTCCCGTCCATTTGATCAAAAACGGGATTAGTGCAGGCAGTATCGGGGTTTTATTTTCTCTTCAAGTAGTTTCTATTGCGCTCAGTAAACCATTTTTCGGTACCATGGCTGATCATCATGATAAACGTCCGCATATACTCCTTGGACTTCTCGTGGTTGGCATTACCACAGGGATCATGGCGGCCGTTCCGTCAGTGGTATGGCTGGCAGTGGCGAACATGATTTTTGGTCTTGGGTTTTCACTGTGCACCGTGTCGAGTAGTACATATGTTGCTGAAATTGCCGACCGAGATCAGCTCGGGTCTTCAATGGGAGCATTGAGTTCTATTATGGATATTGGGCATTCTTCGGGTCCGCTGATAACCGGTTTTATTGTGATGTATACATCGATCTCTTTTGGATGTGTATGTTCCAGTGTTCTTGCGTTTCTGGCCGTACTATATTTTTTTGTATACACTCATAGAAAAGCGTCATCTAAATTTTCTTAGTAGCCTCATTGAGAATCTGATGCAGGGGATTCGTTGAGTCGTTTAAAAAAAGATGCCCGTAATCCATGGTTGGCTAGCTTAAGAGGCATATATAAAGTTGTTGAGTGTTTAATAGTTGCGAAAGTTTTTATATAATGAGATTGGGAGGTAAAATATGAATATAGAAAAGGTTGAAGGCACACAGAAAGCCGACATTATGCTCTATGCACTGAGCACCTGTGGCTGGTGCAAGAAAACGAAGCAGTACTTAAATGAACTCGGTGTCGCGTATCGCTACACTTTCGTTGATCTTCTTTCCGAATCCGAAAAAGACAAGGCAGTTACCGAAATCACTAAATGGAATCCATCATGCTCGTTTCCAACTATCGTTGTTAACAATGATCATTGCATTGTCGGATTTAAACCAGAGGAACTTAAGAAAATCGCGGAGAAATAATTATGTCAGAGCTTACCCGAGAAAAAATAGAAGCAGAGTACCAAGCTCTGAAAACACAGACTGAACAGGCCGGGTATCATCTAAATCCGGATGAGGATTTTGTCAGGGGAATTGTTCAGGGCCTTCTTGAAAATGAGCAGCGATATGGATATCAGTCCTGCCCATGTCGATTATCCAGCGGACGAAAAGATGATGACCGCGACATCATCTGTCCCTGCAATTATCGAGATGCTGATGTTATGGATTATGGATCCTGTTATTGCGCATTATATGTTTCAGAAAAGGTTTTTCGAGGTGAACAGCAAGTATCATCTATACCTGAACGCCGGCCGCCGCTGCCGACCCGTATAGCTGACGAGGTACCGGTTGAAAAATTTCCTCTGTCGATTCCCGTGTGGCGGTGTACCGTATGCGGGTATCTCTGTGCGCGAGAAAATCCTCCTGAAGTATGTCCTATCTGCAAAGCGAAACAGGACCGTTTCAAACGGTTTATGTGAGATACTGTAAAGTGCAAATCTTTGGTGAGATACATGTTGATATGTAACAAGTGGAGATTATAATAGGAATAGGGTATGTGCGGGGGGATGAGTGCTTCAAAAAAAAGTTATTGAGTTGCGGATCACGGGGCCCTTGGAATCTGCGGACGATATGTGTATTGCCCGACGATTTCTTCTTGCAGCGGGTGTGCCAAAGGCAGACATAGTTGAAGCCATGACTTCAAAGCATCGCCTTTGCTTATGGTATCCCTCCTTGAAGCAGACAGCAAAAAAAGTAAGAAAATATTTAATTCCTGTTCTGAGTCCCTCCTTGAAAGTCACGGTACGCTCTTTATGTGCTTCTGACTGGCAAACGAAATGGCAACAGGATTTTAAGCCATTTTACCTTGCTGCCGGTGCCCGGGTGGTGCCGGTGTGGTTTCGTCAAAAAGTACCGTCAACGCCCGATGACATTTTTATTGATCCCGGCATGGCATTTGGCACGGGTCTTCACCCAACCACGCGCGCAATGGCAGGTTTTATTACATCTGTCAAAGGTGAATTTAAAGAGTTTCTGGATGTCGGTACGGGCACGGGAATTCTTTCGATTATTGCAGCGCGTAATGGCGCACGCACGATTTGGGCAGTTGATATATCCAAAGATTCCATTACAGCCGCCCGGCGCAATTTCCGGCTTAATGGCTGCCAATGCAAACACTCCAGCGCAGTCGATTTCGGGAGGTTTTCACGGCGGGGTAGTTTTGATTTTGTAGCAGCCAATATTCTTACCGAACCGCTTATTGCCTGGCGTGATAAGCTTTTCGCGCGAGTACGTCCAGGCGGTTATCTGGCAGTTTCAGGCATCTGGCACGAAACGGAAGCGCGGTTTCGCCGCCATTTTGAATCCCGGGAGGTCATCCCGGTTTCCGAGGTCAAAGATGATGGATGGGTTGCCATTCTTTACCAGCGTCTGGCATCCACTGTATGAAGACCGATCAATTCCTGCGAACACAGCTGCTGCTCGGTAAAGAAAAATTTAAATTACTCCAAAGAGCGCGTGTTACCGTGGTTGGTCTCGGTGCGGTTGGAGGGTGCGCTGCGGAAGCGTTAGTGCGCTCCGGTGTTGGTACTCTGAGGTTAGTCGATTTTGCGGCCGTCAAACACACCAATATTAACCGTCAGTTGCTCGCATTTCACTCGACACTTGGGAAACAAAAAACGGCCGTTGCCCGAGAACGGTTTGCTGATATCAATCCCTCCTGTTGTGTTGAGACACTGGATCTTTTTACTACAGAAAAATCACTTGATGCAATACTCGATAATAAACCCGACATATTAACCGTCTCATAATAGTATAGACATTACGCCGCGTATTTGGTCTCTTCGTTTTGGAAATATCCACGTACCCGTTGCGGTGATCTTTGGATAAAGCGCAAGTGCCCCATAACGGCACTGCGCAGTTGTTTCGGCGTTGCTATGCATTTCCTGCCAACCGCATTATTTTTCAAGTCATTCCATACACGCTCATCAGGATTCAATTCGGGCGAATACGGAGGAAGGTAAAAGAGCCGAAAACTTCCCCGAAGCGATGCGACAAACCGTTGTACCATCTTTGCCTTGTGTGTCGGATGACCATCAACGATCAGGAATACAGGACGATCCATTCCTATGCGAAGTCGTTTGATAAATGCAATGAACTCTCGAGCAGTAACGCGTCCATTAACCGTCATAAAACGACATTCTCCCTGCGCACTGACCGCTGAAATAAGATTGAGACCAAATCTGGCCCCCGTACTGCTTACAACGGGAGTTTGCCCCTTTGGTGCCCACGTTGTTCCCGCATGGTGATCCGAGCGCACTCCCGCCTCATCTCCAAAAAATATCTGTGCATTCACCCGCTTTGCTAACGAGCGAATACGGGGGTATTCTTTCGTAAGCCATTGCGCTACATCCGTCCCATTCTGTTGATATGCACGCCACACCGGCCGCTGGGGTGTAAGCCCCAACTGTAATAACAAACGACAAACTGATGCTTTGCTCAATGTGATTCCAAATTGTCGCTCAATAATTTCACCAACCATCTTCGACGTCCACAATGCAAACGTAAATTTCAATTGCTGAGGATTCTTGCATACCACCGTCTTGTAAATCCATTGCAGTTCTTTTGCATTCAAAAGCGGTGGGCGTCCGCCACGCTTGTCGGCATCCAATCTTCCCCACCCACCTTCACGGTACAGAACTAACCAGCCGTAAACCGTTGCCCTGTTGATGCCAAGTATTCGCGCCACATCTTCCGGACTTTCGCCACTCTGCACACTTCTCACTGCGCGATTGCGCAGCTCCGTCAACATCTGATGAGTCAGTCGTCGGGCATCTGTTTTCGTTTTGTTCATGACATAAGTCTATCATATCTTTTCACTTATGTCAATACTATTATGAGACGGTTAATAGAATTCCTGTTATCTCCTCCATGGGGGCCGCTTTGCGGACTGATCCTCTATCGATTCGCATCAATGATCTATTCGATTCTCACACCTGTCCCCTGGCAAACCGGCTCCGGAAATTTCTGCGAAAAAACGGGGTAGGAAGAGGGATCCAGTGTGTATATTCAGTGCAATCTCCGCAAGCGGATGTTCAGAGCCCCTCCGACGCAGGGGAGATCGATGCGTTTGTTCGAGGTCGTCAACGAAATGTGCTCGGAAGCTTAATAACAATAACTGCGATGTTCGGCTTTATGGTCGCCCATCTGGCTATTGAACGGTTGACAGGGGGATCAGTACCTGCCGTTAAGACGCCATGATATCATTAACTACCATTCTCATCGGAGTTTCATTCTCGCTCATTGTCAGTATTCTTTCGAGTAAAGCCTCCGCCCGGTTCGGGATACCTGCTCTGCTGATTTTTTTAATCATTGGCATGATTGCTGGTTCTGAGGGTGTCGGACATATTGCTTTCAATAATCCCCGGATTGCCCAATACATCGGTATTGTTGCACTTATATTCATTCTTTTCTCAGGTGGTCTTGAAACGCAATGGGAAAGCGTCCGTCCGGTATTGCGTGAAGGGATTGCATTGTCGACTATAGGCGTTTTGACCACGGCAGCTTTTCTCGGCGGGTTTGTTGTCCTGGTATGTAAATTTACAGTAAAGGAAGGGCTTCTTCTGGGGGCTATTGTTTCATCAACGGACGCAGCCGCCGTTTTTTCAGTTTTGCGTTCACGAAAAGTAAGTCTCGCGGCAAAACTGAAACCGCTGCTTGAATTTGAATCGGGATCTAATGATCCGATGGGCGTATTTTTAACCATCGGGTTCCTCACTCTTGTGACAAATCCCCTGGCGCGGCTGTCGGGTATGATCCCTCTGTTTTTTCTTCAGATGGGCGTTGGCGCTCTGGCGGGATACCTCGCGGGCAAAGGCATTGTCTGGGTGATTAATAATTTGAAACTCGAATACGACGGATTGTATCCGGTGCTGACGATGTCTCTGGTGCTTTTGACGTATGCGGTTACTGGTGTGTTACAAGGAAGCGGTTTTCTTGCGGTCTATATTGTCGGATTAATGATGGGAAACAATAACTTTATCCAGAAACGTAACCTGATACATTATCATGGCGGTCTGGCGTGGCTGATGCAGATAGTGATGTTTCTTGTTCTGGGTCTTCTGGTCTTTCCGTCGAGACTAATTCCCATAGCCGGTCCCGGGTTGTTAATGGCATTATTTCTGATATGTGTTGCGCGCCCTATCGGTGTCTTTGTATCCCTTGCGCGTTCCGCGTTTACTGTGCGTCAAAAATTGTTTGTATCCTGGGTTGGACTGCGTGGTTCGGTTCCCATCGTTTTGGCGACGTTTCCTCTTCTGGCCGGCATCGTTCACGCAGAATTGATGTTTAATATTATATTTTTTATTGTGCTTGCATCAACACTGGTGCAGGGGACCTCTATCTCTCTGGCGATTCGAGTGCTCGGTGTGGGTATGCCCTACAGCGAAAAGAGGACATATCCGATTGAATTTCAGCAAACGGATGATCTTAATACCCGTATGCTTGATTATGCGGTTCCCTTCGGGTCCTGTATGATCGGCAAAATGATTTTCGAGCTGGAATTGCCATCTGACAGCTTAATAACAATGATTGTACGTAATGAAAACTTTATCATCCCCAGTGGTAAAACAGTTATAGAAGAAGGCGACATACTTCTCATACTGGTTAACAATAATAACCTCGTTGAAGTCCAACAGATTTGCTCCACCTGCAAAATTGAAACTAATGCATCATCTGAGGTACAAGTATGATTAAAAGTCAGCACGGTAAAAACGTAAAACTACTCATTTTCCTTCTTTTTATGGTGCCGTGCCAGCTTTCGGCTGGACTGTTCGGTGGCTCCGGCAAATCCCGGATTGAAGAACTTTTGCATTCATCAGCCATGAAAGCTACAAATATCGGCATAAAAGTGGTAGCGCTCAGTTCAGGGAAAAATATTATCGATTATAATGGTGCCCATCTGTTTATTCCGGCCTCCACCGTGAAAATACTTACTGCATATACGGCATTAAAGGTTCTTTCTTCCCAGTATACTTTTCATACTGACATTATAACCGATGCATATAGCGATTCAACAACGGTGCATAATCTATACATTAAGGGTTATGGCGATCCATCGATGTCGTTGGCAGATATCAATTTCCAGGCATTGTCAGTGGCAGAGAAAATAAAACATATTTCGGGTGATGTTATTGTTGATACTTCTTTTTTTGATGCCCTACAGTTCGGGCATGGGTGGATGTGGGATGAAGGGATTGTTTCATGGAATGCG
>JBELAT010000174.1:0-4071 GCA_049508565.1 Endomicrobiales bacterium
CTGCCCCCCTGAGAACACCCTGATAAGAAAATAATATAGCCAGAGCAATATACCCTACGCCAACAGTCCGGAAATAATGACGGGTTATTTCGATAACTGCAGGATCGCGGGTAAACAATCCCGAGATAACATCTGGAAAGATCATTACCGCCGCTGAAAAGAGCGCCGCGATAATTCCCGAAATGATTGTGCCCCACAGCGCGATCTGAGGTATACGGTCAAATTTTTTCGCACCGAAATTTTGTGCTGTCATGGCAGATATGGCAGCTGTCACCGCGAACAATGCAAGAAAAGCAAACTGGTCAATCCGGCTTCCGATACCAAATGCAGCGGTAACGCTTGCTCCAAAGGCATTTGCCTGGGAGAGAATGAACAGAAAACTCGATGATACGACGATCATCTGCAAAGACAGGGGAAGCCCTATCGCAGTTATTCTGCGCAGGGTATCGCCTTTGACAATAAAATGAAAGGGGGCGATTTCAGAAAGGTGATGGCTCCGCCAAAAGATGAAACACAACATTACCGCAACGACATTCGCAATTACAGTAGAAAGAGCTGAACCGGCAATACCAAGCGGGGGCATTATTCCCGCACCGGTTATGAGCACCGGCGCAAGAAACGCGTTAAGTATAAGCGATATCAGAATAATCTTAAACGGCGTGCGAGAATCCCCGGTAGCGTTCATTATTGCTGTAAACCACTGAACGAGACAGCTGGGCACCATAGCGACTAAAATAATCGAGAGAAAAACGTGCGCACCATGAAAAATAGCTCCCGGCGTATTGATACTTTTTAAAATGTGTGTAGTAAATATCACCCCAAGTATAGAAATAGAAACCGACAGCGCCGCTGTAGCAATAATGGAACTTGAGATGATATGAGAAAGTTCTTGACGATTGTGCGAACCGAACGCCTGTCCCGCGAGTATTGAAGCCCCTACCACCAGCCCAATAAACAGCGATGACAGAAGGAATATGACGGGCAAACCAATAGCCACTATAGCTACACCAATTGAGCCCAGCAGCCGACCCGCCCAGAAGGCATCAATGAGGATATAAAACGCCTGCAGCACATTGCTTAGAAGAAGAGGCGCTAAAAATACGATTAACAACTTCGGGATGCTTCCCGTGGTAAAATCCTTCATTGCCTATCACTGCTCCTCAACAGACTATGACGTAAATGACATGCTCACTATTACTGACACACCACTGCCGTGACCGTTTCTGATTTGGCATTTTTTTCGGGGGGAAGGAAATAACAGCTCAAACCGCTTTACGTATCTGCCTAGCCATGAGTCACGTGAAACGACGAGATAACTACATAACACCTACACTATTACCAACACCTATTTACCACTATATTTTTTATAATCTTCTTTCATCTTTTCTTTCCAATGCTCACCATATTTGTTTTTGTATTGATCGATATAATTTTGTTTGATGTGCTCCACACTCGCCATCCCGACGTTGTCGGAGATAATATTCAAGGAATGAATGATCCTCAATGATAATATCCCGCCAGCTATCCCTACCGCAACCATGACCAGGAGCCGCTTGAAGTTCCTCAGTAATCTATGACGATGTACATGCATGTGCTAGGAATTACTCTTTTGACGTGTCATTAGGTAATGGTCTATCGAGCGGTCATAGGATCTCTCGGAGACTGGATCAAAATAGCATCCCGGCAGTTCATCGCTTGACCGGTGGTACTCAATACACTCACTGCATTTACCGTGTCGCGGACAGCCCGGATAGGTACATTTGCATGGTTGTGTCATTTTCGTCTCCACGCACCCCGTAGCATCCCGGGCTACGCATAGGTGACTTCCCTATGACCTGCATGACCCGGTGAAGGGTATTACCGGTCATTGTCTCTTTTTTTATGCAACAATTCTTTATCTTTAACCCAACTGAGCCCGGCATCCCGTGTACGAAAAATTAACGTCTTGAAAGCTTCAGTGTCATCATTGATTAAATCAGCATACGCCGCATACATTCGAGCCATGCCGTAGGTGAGAAGCACCGGGACAATAATGAGATCACATCGTCTTTTTTGGGGCCGGCCCAACTCATTTCCGTAGCGGGCAAGCTGCTGAATTTCCTGTCTGGTTAAGTCGCGTTTAAACAAAGCTTCCGATAAATCCCACATGGTATAGCGGGTTTGCGGTCCTTTGAAATATTGGGTTATGGCATCGTGTATGTCTCCATACGTCGTATTGCCTTCAAAGGAGTATATCGTTACATCCAACTCTTTGACTAAGCTAACGCTAAATGTTTGGATAGTACCCCCCCTTTGCCTGATATCCATTTTTCGTGTGCAGTCCTCAAAAGACCGTGCACAAGAAACACATTCTATATTGATCGTGACACGCAAACGATTCCCTACAGCTTCATCCGGTTAAATGCCCAGCCACCTATCATGATCAGCACACAGTCAAATCCAATGACAACGGTTACATCAAAGGCCACCGGCATTGAGGAAACGCCTATGATAACATGCCTCAAAGCATCAACCGAATAGGTTACGGGATCAATTCTGGTCAACATTTTAAGCCATCCGGGAAGCTTATCAAGCGGATATAACGCACCCGATAACAAAAATAAAGGATATATGACGAAACTGGAAATCAAGCCGAACCCTTCAGGACTTTCCATAAAAGATCCAATAATGAGACCAATACTTACCAACCCGGCCGCCAGAACCACCAGAATCAGCATGCTCAGCACCATGCTTTTGAATGTATACGGAATGCCCAGAAAAATGCCGATAAAAAGCAGGATGTATGCCTGCATCAGCGCGTCTGTCATACCGCCGATCATTTTCCCGATAAATAGGGTTATCCGTGATGGCGGAGAGATAAGAACCTCTTTAAGAAAATCAATTTTTTTGTCCCAGACCATATACGCCCCATTAAACAGAGCCGTAAAGATCACCGTCATCGCCAGAAATCCCGGGAAGATAAAATGCTGATAATTCCCATGAACGGACCCGTTGACAGCTCCAATAGAACCGATTCCCCCGCCAAAAATAAAGTACCAGAACAGCGGGAGAAACACCGCAGAGATGACTCTGCTCTTTTCTCTGAGGAAAACCTTAAATTCACGGTATACCAAGGCATAAATAGCCTTTAACTTCTTTTTTATGTTCATTTTTTTGTCATCACCTGGTGTATATTTCGCATGTGCCCCGCGGTATCGCCTTCTTCTTCCCTCATCGCCCTGCCGGTATAGCGCAGAAAGACATCGTTGAGATCAGGAGAATGAACCTCAACAAATTCGACAGATCCGGCAACAGCCAGCAACTTCTGCAGATTTCGAGCCGCATCCTCGACTGAAAGGCAGTATATATGATCTATCTCTTTTATGTCCTTGACGAAGGGTAGCTTCTTGATCTCTTCCAGGCGTAAGGTACCCTTAAGCTGCACAACGTCTCCGCCTATTTCCCTGATCAGGTTCGCCGGAGAATCGAGCGCCGCTATTTTTCCCTGGTCTATTATGGCTATCCTGCCACACAGTTTTTCAGCCTCTTCCATGTAATGAGTAGTGAGAACTATGGTCATCTGGATCTTTTCGGCGAGATTTTTTATGTATTCCCAGATGTGGTCTCTTGTTTGCGGGTCAAGACCGAGTGTCGGCTCATCAAGAAAAAATATGCGCGGTTCGTGGAGAAGGCCGCGAGCAATTTCCATACGCCTTCTCATACCGCCAGAAAATGTTTTCACCAGGTCATGTTTACGTTTTTCCAGATCCACCAGGGAAAGCACCTGATCGATTTTAGAATCTATCGTTTTCATCGGAACGTCATACAACAGTGCATGCAGCTTCAGGTTATCGTACGCGCTAAGGACCGGATCGGAACTCGGATCCTGAAATACCATGCCAATTGATTCTCTTACCGATGCGGCTTGAGTCCGAACATCGAACCCATTGATCACCGCCGTGCCGGAAGTTGGCTTGAGCAGCGATGAGAGCATCATTAACGTTGTTGTCTTACCCGCACCGTTAGGTCCCAGGAGACCGAATATCTCGCCTTTGTGGATAGTTAAATTTAACGTATCAACAGCAGTCAATT
>JBELAT010000175.1:0-4036 GCA_049508565.1 Endomicrobiales bacterium
TTCTATGCCCGCAGCAACCGCCATTGCCGATTGTGGCGGCCGCGACAAAGACTCGCCAATCTGGATCGTCTCCACCTTGGCCAGACTCTGTACATAGTGCCGGTAATGATCAAGCGTCTCCCGGGTCTGTGCGGAAGAGACATTAACCACAGCGGTGATGAGTTTTCCCGGCGGGACATTCATCTCGCTGCGAATAGTTCGAATCGCGGTAATAATTTCCTGCAGCGCCCGCATGCGGGTTACCGAGGTATCATCAATTTTCGACGTATCAACTTCCGGCCAGGAGGCCATCATGATGCTCGAAACTTTTGTTGATCGCGGATCAAGTTCCTGGAGATAACTCCATATCTCTTCGGTGATAAAGGGCATGATCGGATGCAGAAGGCGCAAGACACCCGATAGTATTTCCATAAGCATTGAAAGAACAACCTTCCGCTTTTCTTCATCCGCTCCCGTAATGCGGATTTTCGCCAGCTCAATATACCAATCGCAGTATTTTGACCAGAAAAAATCATAGATAAGCCGTGCGGCGGCATCCATGTTGTAACACTCAAGCGCAGCGGTGACTTCCTTCACCATGGACCGGTACTCTGACAATAGCCACTCATCAGATAGCTCAAGAGGCCAGACCGACATAATAAAATCTTTGCCCCATTGCACCGATTGGACATTGATCATGATGAAACGGCTCGCATTCCAAATCTTGTTAGCAAAATTACGTGCACTGACAAAAGATTCTTCGCTCAATTGCATGTCCCGTCCCGGCGCTGCAGACTGAGTCAGAGAGAAGCGCAGGGCATCAGTACCAAATTTTTCCATAATGGACAGGGGGTCGATAACATTACCCAGTGATTTTGACATCTTTTTGCCGAATTTATCACGAACGATGCCGTGAATATAGACGTGACGGAACGGAACATCATCCATGAATTCCAGTCCCATCTGTACCATTCGCGCGACCCACAGATTGAGGATTTCATGTCCGGTAACAAGCACCGCCGTCGGATAATAGTATTTGAGAATCTCGCCATTATGTGCGGTGTCAGGCCAGCCGAGAACACTCATCGGCCACAAGGCGGATGAAAACCACGTATCAAGAACATCAGGATCTTGCATCATCTCAGTTCCTCCGCAGTGCGGACATTTCTGCGGTGGTTCTATCGATGCAACCGGTGGGCAATCGGTCGTAGGATTTTTTGCGCCGGAGAGCGGATTATTGGTGCTCGATGCACAGTAATATACGGGGATCCGGTGACCCCACCATATCTGCCGACTGATGCACCAGTCGCGCAAATTGCCCAGCCATAACAAATAAGGATTCGCCCATGATTGAGGAAAGAATTTCACCGAACCGTCAATGACAACCTGCATTGCACGGCGTGACATGTCTTCAACCTTCAAAAACCACTGTTCAGACAATAGTGGTTCAATAACGGTATCGCAGCGATAACAATGTCCCACTGCATGCGGATGATCAACCGTTTCAAAAAGCATCCCGCTAGATTCCAGATCATGCAGAATCTTTTTTCTGGCGGCATAGCGATCCAACCCTGCGTAGGAGGCTCCGGCGGCCGCCGTCATCTTTCCGTGAAAATCGATGACTTCTATTGGCTCAAGGTTATGACGGATACCGATTTCATAGTCCGTCGGATCGTGTGCAGGAGTCACCTTTACAGCGCCCGTACCAAAAGCAGCGTCTATGGCAAAATCAGCAACAATGGGGATTTCTCGACCGGTCAACGGAAGAATAATTGTCCGGCCCACCATATCTTTATATCGTTTATCGTCAGGGTGGACCGCAACGGCAGTATCACCAAGCATGGTTTCAGGTCTGGTTGTTGCGACAACGACATATTCATTTTCCTGAGCAAAGGATTGTGAAGATTTCAGTGGATATTTAATATGCCATAATTTACCGATCTCTTCTTCATGCTCCACTTCAATATCTGCCAGAGCAGTGTGACACCGCGGGCACCAGTTAACCAACCGTTTCCCCCGGTATATCAAACCTTTTTCAAATAACTTGACAAATGCGACCCTGACAGCGTGAGAACAGGCCTCGTCCATGGTAAAGCGTGTCCGCGACCAGTCCAAGGAACAACCGAGTCGCCGCAATTGCATCAAAATGGTATCGCCCGACTCATTGCGCCACTGCCACATCCGCTCAAGAAATTTTTCCCGACCCAGATCGTGACGGCTCTTTCCTTCGGCTTTGAGAAGCTTTTCAACCACATTTTGTGTTGCTATGCCGCCATGATCTGTTCCCGGCACCCACAACGTGTTGAACCCCCGCATACGCTTAAATCGGATAATAATATCCTGCATTGTCGCATTAAGTGCATGGCCCATATGGAGAGATCCTGTTACATTGGGAGGAGGAATGACAACAGTAAACGACCGTTGACCATTATCGGGAAGGGATGAAAAAAGATTATTTTTTTGCCAGTAATCATACCATTTTTGTTCTACAACTGATGGATCGTAGGTTTTTTCTAGTTCACTGGTCATAGCAATCCTTAACTTAACTCTGAAAACTCACATCAAAGACAGGGCTCCACTGAGCCCGCCACGTAACAACAGGTGATCAACTTTGTGAATTGAATAGTAACAAAAACAGAATGTTTTATCAAGTGGTTTTATGGTAGATTAAATCACTTGACATACCATATTTTTTCTGTTATATATTAGCAGGAAGAAAATTGCTATGATTACTCGAATCCTTAAACGCGAACTAAGCCGAAAGCTCACCATTATGCTGATCCCGCACAACAGCATCAAACCGCTGAGGATCAGCTTTTCCGCATCACTGCTGTTAATGATTATCTTCCTCTGGAGCGGGTTAACCATTTCAGCCGGATACCTCTACAGCGAGCACATTGATTACTGGCGCATAAAAGCCGATCATAACATCATGAAATTGAAAGTCACTTTCTTTGCCAAAGAAATAGAAAAATCGCAAGAAATGCTTGAACAGGTTAAAGAAAATGACCAGCAAATACGCTCGCTTCTGGGCATGAAATCAAAAAAAGCCATCATTGAAAATGAAGGACAGGGCGGACCGTCTAAGGAAGACACACAAGATCTTCATCTATTGTTGACGGACACGGTGCATGAAATGACCCAGGCGGATATCGCTCGCAAAACTGCCGCCTTGCAAGATGAAACAAGAAAACGCATCGACAGTTACAAAGAAATATGTTCTACCATACACGGAGAACGTTCTCAGTTCCATTGCACACCGAATATCTGGCCCTGCCAGGGACATATTACGTCGGGATTTGGATATCGCGTACATCCGATATATGAAACAAGCGAATTTCATTCGGGACTTGACATCGCCAATGCCCAGGGAACGCCAATCTACGCAACAGCAGACGGAATGGTTAAGCTGGCCGAGTGGACATCGGGCTATGGCCGACTGGTCGTTATTGATCATGGTTACAGTTATTGTACATTGTATGGACATACGGAAAAAATGATAGTGACAAAAGGTGAACGCGTTCATCGCGGACAGCTGATCGCCTATATGGGAAGTACCGGAGCATCGACCGGCAGCCATCTTCATTACGAAGTGCAGTTTAAGGGCAGCCCCGTCAACCCGGCACATTATCTCACAAACAACGGTGGCGAGAACTTCAGAAAATATATTTAAACGAGCGGAGGCATCTAATGTTCGGTTTTGGCAGTCCCAAAAAGAAAGAAAGCGATTTCGGCGTCCTTGAAACCATAATCGGCCGCGATACGGTGCTGCACGGAACTATCCGCACCAAAAATTCCGTCAGAATTGATGGAAAACTGGAAGGTGGCATCAGTGAAGCAAACGGTCTTGTCGTCGGAGACAAAGGACTGGTAGTCGGCGATGTCAATGCACGATTGGTGATAGTTGGCGGAAAAGTTACGGGCAATATAACAGCCATACACAGTCTTGAGATTCTGCCTAAAGCCCAGGTGTTCGGCGACTTGCATACCGGCGTTCTTTCCATCGGCGAAGGTGCGACATTTGAAGGAAATTGCGTTATGTCAACCGAGAAGGACA
>JBELAT010000176.1:0-4021 GCA_049508565.1 Endomicrobiales bacterium
CTCCCTGGCGGACCCCGAAATGAGTCATATCAACAAAAAAAGCCCGGGCGATTCCAATCGGGTCAACGCCATAATGCGTATAGAAACGCCGGTCTTCACTATCGAGCACAGCATCCTTTATATAGCGGGGAACCTTCTCAAGGCGCACCCACGCCCGCAGTTCTGCCCCTCCGGGACGCGTATCACCGAACTGCAGAGGTTCAAGCATAATCTCGCTGATAGATTTCGATGGGGGCTGCTCTATGGCGGAAAGAGTGGCATGAGTGAAAGTGAACCGGTACAGTCCTGCCTGGGCACGGCCATCGGGAGCGATGAACGGCCGGAAAAAGGCTTCCATTGACTGAGTGCCCAAGAAACGGTATCCGCCTTGATCGAGATCTCCCTGGTCGTGCCGACGATAACCGCGTTCAAGCAAACGGTTTTCAAGATCCTCGATAGTAAGCGATTGCCCTTTCTTGAGCGAAAGGATATCGGAATAGTAACAAACAGGTTTATTAAGAACTCTTTGCGCCGTGACCATATCCAGCTGGGTAAACAACGAGATAACCCAGTAGATACACATCACCAGCGCGGTGAAGACTATGACGCCCGACCAGACAAGCCATCGTATTTTTTTGTGTATCATCTTCCTGCCATCGATCGCTCACAATTCAATGCTACATACTCAGTACAGCATGCTTTTCTAAGTGTCTCGGATGCTTTCCCTTGTATTTCCTAACCACCTATTTAGCACGAGACAACCTATGTGACCCATTTGTTATGCCGAGAATACTATTTTCGTTCGTACGCTTTTTTAAGCTCGGCGATATCGAGTTTCTTCATTTTCAGAAACGATTGAGTAACACGCGCACGTTTGTCGGGGTCCGTATCTCTCATCATCTCCCCCAATTCTTCGGGAACGATCTGCCATGAGAGTCCGTACTTGTCTTTAAGCCATCCGCACTGTTCGGATTCCGGCACGGCGGAAAGTTTAGCCCAGTAATAATCAATTTCATCCTGGTTTTCGCAGTTTACCATAAACGAAATCGATTCATTGAACCTAAACATAGGGCCGGCATTTATAGCCATGAATTGTTGGCCCATCAACTCAAAACTGACTATATCTGTAGATCCCACCGGAGTATTATTAATTGTCGTTACGTCCGTGATCTTTGATTGAGGGAAAATAGAGACATAGAAAGCGGCTGCCTCAGCAGCTTCTTTATTGTACCACAAGTGCGGGGTAATTTTTTGAATAGTGCTCATGGATAGTACCTTCCCCGGCCTTTTTAACGGGTTTTACCTTCAACGTTCTTAATGTATTCCTTTTTTGCCGGTTGCAAGAGGCTTACGCGATTACCTTCAGTGTCGGCAAACGAGACATACATCCCTATACCCGGTATTTCCATAGGATTGCCCAGAACTTTGCCGCCGGCACGGGTAACGTCCTCCATAGCCTTTTTTATGTCCACAACGGCAATCACAACGGACGGATACTGGGCCGGCCAATCGGGTTTTTTGGGAAAAAATCCGCCATTGATAGTCCCGGGTGTTTTAACCATCCTGTTCTCATCGGTTTCGGTTGTTGCCGCAGTAACGTAATTACCCATATCTTCGCCCATCTTCTGCATCTGCCATCCAAAGGCCCGTGTGTAAAAGTTCACAAGGCGTTCTCGGTCCTCATACGGCATTTCAAAATGTACGACTGGATTTGTGTTCATGCGTTTTCCCCTTTCTGCTGCGTTTTGTCTCTTTGATTATACTTGTAGCTTACTCTAATTTTATTCATATATGCATGACAAAAATCCATCCCATACAAACATATTTCCCTCTGCAAATATTTAACAATAATAATTAATAACGTAAACTTATAAAATATCGCCAGTGCTCATGTTTTGACCCATAGATTAAATCCACCTTTTCATTTCAAACCATTATCTTAATATCGCTCACAGAATCCTATTCCGATGTTTTCCATCACGATTTTTCAAGAACACAGAACTTTCCCGTTACACACTGCCTAGCCATAGAATTACACATCCTTCTTCTTTTTTTACTCACCGCGCACTGCATGCACCCATATTAATTTCATGAATATTTTATAAATATTTCAACTTCTTTTCACTATTATAAAGCATTATTACATTAATACTATAGTGTAGTGATGTTTACATCCTTTAAACAGTTATTGAATTAATGGGTTTATTCTACGAAAGTTTTGGAGTCACTCGCATGGTCGCACCCAAAAAACTTATTTCTCTCATCACGGGCATATGTTTTTTATATTCTTCAGTATTTTTTTCGGTAATCGAGGCGGCAATTACGTCTCCGTGCACCCAACCCGCTTGTGCGAGTCAAAACCTTGAACAGTCGTTAATCCCACTCAGTATAGGCAGTATCACCTCATCAAAAGACTTCAAAAGCGATCTTTCGGTTATAACCATCCAGGATTTGCACTGCCACGCGCAAGTCCAGAAGAACATCAGCATAATACTTTCAGCACTCGACAAAAAATATGACCTCAAGAATGTGTATGTTGAAGGAGGCTATGGCGACGTTGACACTTCCTGGTTTGAAGGACTGCCTGAGTCGAGCGTCAAACATAATATTGCCAAATCCCTGATTGACTCAGGACGTCTCACGGGCAGTGAATACTACTCGATTACCTCACACAAGCCTCATCTCCTTAAAGGCCTTGAAGACGAGAAACTCCATGCAGAGAATATCATCCGGCTCGGCACAGTTCTCGGGTGGAAAAAATCCTTTGAACTATCAACCCGGCAACTCGACGACGATATAACACTTCTCAGGGCACGCTACCTAAATCACAAGAACAACAAACTCAACACCCTTATTGAACGCTATAAAAACCACCGCATCACACCCCAGAAATACTACCGGCTGCTCCAGGCATATGTTGATGAGATAAATGCCCGGCCCGACACCTATAACTGCATGTTCAAGATTCGGATGACCAACTATCCCAACACCACCGCATATCTTGACCTGCTTGAAAGCGAAAATCATCTTAACTATCCACAAATCAACAGGCAACTGCACGATCTGATAAGCGAACTCAAATCGATCCTTCCCTATAATGCATATAATGCCCTTGCCAGAGAAACTGACAGCTTTACTAACAACGATACGCTCTATGAGACTCTCGCACTGATTGCACAGGACCATCATGTTAATCTGGCGAGATACTATCCCGATCTTAACCATTTCTTAGACTATCGCCACAAGAAACAAACAATCAACCCCGTTCAATTGATTCATGAAGAGAAACGGTTGATCGAAGAGTTGCGCGTCGCCCTATCAAAAGACGTTAATGAAGTTGAGATCTCTTTTCTGTCAGACTTCTATGACACCTTCAAAGATTACCTGTTCAACAGGCTTTCAGCCAATGACTACGACTATTTCGTCTCCCGGTTCGATATGTTTAAACGGATCTGGAAGAAATACACGTATTCAAACCACTTAAGCGTCCTTGAACCGGCGTTTGCGACCCTTGATGAGTACTACAGGGTCAACAACACGCGTACCGACCGGTTTGTCGAGACCATTCTCAAAGACAACTCATCGAAAGTCATTGTAATGGTCACCGGCGGGTACCATTCTGAAGGGTTGCAGAAATTACTAGAAGAACGAAAAATATCGTATTGTACCATCACCCCCACCATTGTCTCAGGCCCCACAGATTCCCGCACTATTTATCAAGACATTATCAAACAACAGGCATCAGTCTTTGCCCGTCACGCGCTATCATACAAGCTCTACACACAGATGGCTCCCCGGATGTGGGTTACTGCTGACAACAGAGTACTGTTACAGTTCAACACCGGAGAGACTGTCGAGTTCGCTAAAGACGGTACAGTCGTAAAAATGATGAACCTGGCAGGCAATTCGGCAGCACCAGAAACTATTTCCCACCAAATAACCGCAGCAGCACAGTATGGAGTAGAAACGGCCGTGACTGATGTCCGTGGTCAAATAGAGTTACTCAAAGAAATGATCGGGCTTGTTGATCTTGTGCCACAGA
>JBELAT010000177.1:0-3983 GCA_049508565.1 Endomicrobiales bacterium
GCATTAAACTGCAGCGGATCATTGGGAGCGCCAAAATAGTTAGCTCCATAAAAATCAAAGCCAACTTCCAGATTTTTGCATAGTCCATACGTCAGATTTACATCAGTGGGAACGTTGATGGGATGGTTTTTGTTGTCGGTCACCGAAAAATAGTTATCAATGCCGAGATGCCAAACGTTTAATGCCTGGATATCTGTGGAAGGATCCCATATCTGCGTGGAAGGTGTCGCAAACAGCTGAACACTCATTAAAGAAGCTGCTGTAAACAATGACAACCAAATACTTTTTTTCATGATTTCCCCCGTTAAGATTATTTTTTCTGACACCTACTTACCACAAAAAAGTCGCGTACAGCAATGTACGCCTACAGGCCTCATTGCCTCTGTGACGAGTCTGTTTTCTATCTATACCCCCCCTTTTTTTATTCAATTGTTAGCACTATTTTATAAATTAGCAATAACCATTTGAATGCTTTAAATCCATACTTCATAGACTTTTTTCTACCTTGGTTTCATAAGATATGACAAAACCAGCGGAGCATCTTTGAAAACATTCGGTGGATTTATCCCATATATTACACAAACAAATCGCGGGCACAAGCCAACAGGTTGACGAAAAGTTTTATGGTATACGTAGGGGTGTGGTGAGTACGGTTTTCGCATAAACTCTCATGAGAATATCCTCTCCAATGTGTGAAAGAAAAAAAAGACTCCTGATTGTGATCAAAAGTCTTTTTTTTAACACGGTGTTCTGACTATACTGATTTACAAACCCATCGACTGCAGGATTGTTGGCAATCACATAACAAAAAATAATTTTTTTATGTGTTGTTCTGTATCAGCTTATTTTAACGTCTGCGTAACGCGTGCGAAGTTCAAGATTTACTTCCAAAACATTGATGAACTTCTCACCGACAAGCCCAAAAAATGGCGCGGAGGATTTCTCTTTGAGAATCTGTTCGATCTCACTGCGAACAGTTGCCGGATCGCGTTTTAAATCCGCTGCCCACTTAGCTGAAACTCTATCCAACTGATATTGTGCATTTTGAAGAGTAATATGCGGATCAAGCCCCGATCCAGAGGCTGTGACCATATCACCCGGGATTTCCTGGAGATCCGCATCCGGATTATCTTGTCGCCACATGTCAAAAAAGATCGACTGGATATCCGAACCCTCTTTTACCGGTTGAATACTCGTTAGCGGCTTACCGTCAACTCCCGTGCTGGTAACTGCGCAAGGAAACTGGCCGGCATGATCTTTCGAGAACGATTCAAAAAATACAACTGCCAGATCCGGCGCTTTAGGTTGCGGGATCGACGGGTTATCTTTTATAAACTGAGCCACTACCGTTTGATGCGACTTTGCCCACTCATCGACATATGCACCATGAGTCGGGTCTGCGGTTACCCAGGCTGATGCCAGGGCGTTGTGAGCGTCCGCCCACTGAGCCACAATGTGCGGATGTGCTTGAAAAACATCTGCCTGGAACCATTTTTCAATGTCTGGCGCAACCAGCGATCCGGCCTTGGGTCCGCTGTTGTATTTCACAATCGGACCCAGCACGCGGGCGACCCTGTCGCGTAATGCATAGTTTGAAACCGCCAACGCTGAAGAAGCTGATGCAGACGCATCATATGAAGCAGCGGATGGACGCGGCTGAAAGTATTCATCTTTGGTGAAGGGTTGAGCGATTAAAAGCGATCCCACGACGTTGCCACGTGAGTCTTTGACCATACTGCCATTGGCTTGAAACGGAAAGAACGTCTGCCCAATTGCCCACATGACCAGCGGATACACGCAACAACAAATAACGACCGCAAATACCAAAAGCCACACACTCTTTGCAATAGATTTAAACATGTTCATATCTCCTTAGCGTGTAAAATGTAAAGTGACTAATATCATGTCGATGAGTTTGATTCCTATAAAAGGTATGATCACGCCTCCGAGACCCCACACCAATAAATTCCTGCGCAGAAGCGCGTCAGCTCCCATTGGTTTATATTTGACGCCTTTAAGCGCCACGGGGATAAGTGCAGGAATGATCAGCGCGTTAAAGATGACCGCTGAAAGAATGGCGGACGTCGGAGAATGCAAATGCATAATGTCAATGCATTTAAGCCACGGCAGCGTCCCGGCAAAAAGCGATGGAATGATCGCAAAATATTTCGCTACGTCGTTAGCAATTGAAAAAGTCGTCAGCGTTCCACGCGTCATTAAAAGCTGTTTTCCGATTTCAACGACTTCTATGAGCTTGGTCGGATCGCTATCTAAATCGACCATGTTAGCCGCTTCTTTTGCTACTTGCGTGCCAGCGTTCATAGCCAGCGCGACATCTGCCTGGGCAAGCGCGGGAGCGTCATTAGTGCCATCGCCCATCATCGCAACCAGCTTCCCGCCTTCCTGTTCTTTTCTGATATAGGCAAGCTTTTTTTCCGGCGTCGCCTCAGCCAGGAAGTCATCAACACCTGCATCCGCAGCGATCGCCGCTGCGGTAAGCCGGTTGTCTCCGGTAATCATGATCGTGCGCAGTCCCATTTTGCGCAGCCGGGCAAACCGTTCTTTCATCCCGGGTTTTAGGATATCTTCCAAAGCTACAATTCCTACAATTTCGTGATTCTCAGCAACAGCTAATGGAGTCGCCCCTTTTGAGGCAATCTTTTCCACCAGGTCTTTAAGCTCACCGGAGAGTTCATCATTTTTCCCGCTGGCAAAATTGACAATGGCATCCGGTGCTCCTTTGCGAATTTTCTGTCCATCAGCAAGATCTATGCCGCTCAGCCGTGTCTGCGCAGTAAAGGGTATGGGTGTTGCACCCTCCGGCATAGCAGTCGCGCTGTTGGTCTGTTCTTCAAAGAGCCTGACAATACTTTTACCTTCCGGTGTTTCATCGGCAACCGAGGCCAAAGCCGCAAGCCGTCCCACATCCTGTGCCGAGTGTTTGCCAACCGGCAAAAACTTTGTTGCCCGCCGGTTGCCAATGGTAATCGTTCCGGTCTTATCGAGCAGAACCACATCGATATCCCCTGCCAACTCGACTGCCTTACCGCTTTTGGCAATAACGTTTGCCTGAAGGGCGCGGTCCATGCCGGCAATACCGATGGCAGCGAGCAACGCGCCAATAGTTGTGGGAATAAGGCAGACCAAGAGCGCAATTAAAGTCGGGACATCTGTTCCAAGGCTATGCAGTGGTTCATGAAGTCCCAAATAACTCATCATGTACTGCTCTGCGTTCCAGGCCATTGGCCAGAGTGGGATGATGACAATTAAAAAAATCAGGGTAAATGCAGAAAGTACCAGGGTAAGAGCAATTTCATTGGGGCTGCGCTGGCGAATGGCGCCTTCAACAAGAGCGATCATGTGATCGAGGAAGGACCCATCAGCACCGATGACGATCTGGACTACGATCCGGTCAGACAACACCAGGGTTCCTCCGGTCACGCCCGAGCGGTCGCCGCCGGCAGCCCGGATAACCGGCGCGGACTCGCCGGTAATGGCTGACTCATCGACCGACGCTATGCCTTCAACAATTTCGCCATCACTGGGAATCATTTCACCTGCTTGCACAATGACACGATCACCGGATTTTAGATCACTTGAGGGAACCTTCTGCACTACTCCCGTAGCGGGTGTCACAAGATTAGCCATAGTATCGTGCCGTGTTCGACGCAACGATTCGGTCTGAGCTTTACCATGAGCTTCCGCAATTGCCGTTGCAAAGTTTGCAAAAAGAACGGTCGCGAAAAGCCATGCATCCAGTGCAATGAAATAGGTTACCGGTGTCAGGCTAACGGCACTGGAAAATAATGCTTTCAAAATATAGAGAAACGTCAACACCGCGCCAACCTCCACCACAAACATGACCGGGTTATTCCATTGAATATCGGGACGTAACATAACGAAGGTTCGTTTTAAAGCAGCTTTCACGAGCTGCGGTGTCAAAAAAACTTTTTGTTTTGTTCGATGATGTGAAAAAAATCCCG
>JBELAT010000178.1:0-4226 GCA_049508565.1 Endomicrobiales bacterium
CGAATTTCCCTCGCAGAAAATCGCTGTGCGAATTTGCTACGCCCTGCTTTTTCAGAAAACCGACTAATATTTGCCGCTTTGCGGAATTCCTGGGATAATCATAGTATTATAGAAAAAGTAAAATGAATTTGTTATAATTCAAATGGAGGATTGCAATGCCAGAACTTAGCAGATTTCTTGGAATTATTATTACGATGTATTACAAGGAACATGCTCCGCCTCATTTTCATGCCAAGTATGGAGAAAGAAGAGCTTCATTTTCCATAATAGACTTTAAACTCATTGAAGGCAAATTGCCAAAAAGAGTAATTTCTCTCGTTTTAGAATGGGCGTTTGAGCACCGCAATGAACTCCTTGAAGACTGGAAACTCGCCCAGAAACATGAAAATCTTAAAAAGATTAAACCTTTAGTTTAGGAGATAAAAACTATGCATTGGTTAAAAGATTTTAATTACATTGATGATTATAAACTTAAACTCAAGTTTGAAAATAATAAGTACAAAATCGTTGATTTAAGAAACCATCTTAATGGAAGGATTTTTGAACCTCTAAAGAATATCTCTTATTTTAAAAAAGTGAAATTAAACAAAGACATTGATACGATCGTATGGCCAAACAGTGCTGATTTTTCGCCAGATTTTCTGTATAAAATTGGTAAATAGAACATTTTCTTACAATTCAGCACACCGAAATTCAACTCTGGTGAATTTCGGTGTTTTTTATTGGAGTTTGATTAATCACATTGTTTTATGACATTAAAATCAATAAGATAACCGTACGTGATAAAAAGCATTAGACAATAGATACATTATGTGGCTTTGATACTTATGTGGCGTACAGCTATTAGAATCAAGTACTATCGTCGAAGACATTTAATGATACATAATTTGTACGCCACATAACAAACTGTTAAAGTGCCCGCAGATAGTTCATCAGATTCAAATCGTCCTTTGGGCGCCAAATGGTTTTGTTCTGTTGAACTTCACAAAGATCTAACGCTTTGGCTTTCATTGCAAGATCAATTTCGGCATAGATGGTGGTTGTATTGATGGAGACATGGCCCAACCATGCGCGAATGGTGTTGATATCAACACCAGCTCGCAGCAGGTGCGTAGCCGTTGTGTGACGAATGGTATGTGGACTGACCCGTTTGGTTTTCAGTGATGGAATTTGTACGGAAGCTATAGTGGTATACCGTTCAACCATAGTATGAATACCGAAACGTGTGATGGGTTGTCCGTATCGGTTGATGAAAACATGGTCTGTTTTAGGTCGATCTTTGATCAGGGGCAAGATTTCGTTAATGGTTTGTGTCCACAGCGGGCAGTGACGAGTTTTATTGCCTTTTCCATGGATTAGTGCAGAAGAACATTCCCGATGAGGAACCAGAGAGATAGCGAGGTCATTGATGATGAGTTGCGCAACTTCATTAGCCCGAGCGCCAGTATTGTAGAGAAGAAGGAGCAGAGCGTGATCACGACGGTGTTGTTGAGATATTCCTTCTGCGGCAGTCAGTATGGCATCCATCTCATTTTTTTCTAAATAGGTTATAGTTGATCGAGGAGCTTTTTTAAAAGGTACGGCCTTGATTATGCCGCACCAGTGAAGATGTTCGGGACTATTGATCCCGATAAACTGAGCCATGGAATGAATAGCAGCCAGACGCAGGTTACGAGTGGAAATAGAACAATGACGTTTTTGTTCCAGATCGAGCAGGAAGAGTTTTACGCGTTCCGGTGAGATATCTTCGACCTCGAGTTGATCAACGGTCTTTTTTGCCTGCCGAGATAGAAAAGGGATAAGTAAGCAGAATGTATCACGATAACTGCGTTGGGTGTTGAGAGAGAAGTTTTTTACAGTGATGAGATATTCCAGAAGAAAGCGCTTGATCCACGAACCGAGTAAAGAGTTATTCATGGGAATCCTCCTGAAGAGCATATGCTGCAAAGCGAAGATTGGCCTGATGAAGCAGAGCAGGTGTCATAGTGAGATAGACTGACGTAGCTGCTAAATTGCTGTGTCCCAAATAAACCGATAATACTGGCAGCAAATTTTGGACATCGACACCTTGTTCGTACCATGTGGTAAGACGATGCACGGCAAAGCTATGTCGAAGATCATGTAATCGTGGCTGCTGCCGTACCCCATCAGTACGGCATACGCCTGCATGTGCACGGATACGTTTGAAAGCATGTTCAAAAGACTTTCGTTGAATAGCTTTCCCATTGCGCATGACGAAGAAGGAAGCATCTGGATTCTGGGAGTGGCCTCTTTGATTACGTTGAGCAGCATAGGTTGAGAGAACCTCACACAGTTGCTTGCCCAATGGCACCAAGCGGGTTTTATTAAACTTTGTTTTCCTGATAGTAAGGAGTGCCTGAGGTAAGCCCACATCAGCCAGTGTTAAGGATAAGGCTTCTGTGATGCGCAAACCTGCTCCGTACAGCAGCAATATGAGTGCATGCACCATATATGGCTCAAGCTTGCTTCGGTTTATTTGATAGGTGAAAGCAGCCTCGAGTAAAGCGCGTATTTCGTGACGTGAATAGATGTGCGGCACAAAAGAAGGCGATCGTTTGGGAATGGTCGTTGGTAAGGGTGAAGTTTTGATATACCCACGGCTCAATACATAACAATAAAAACCACGCAGTATCTGGTACTTGTTGTGCCAGGTATTGGTAAGCGGTCCAGCTCCATAAAGAAATACTGATACCTGTTTTGGTTTGATATCAAATAAATAAGCTTGTTGGCCTATTGCGCGGACATAGGATTTTAGGGTTTGTTCATGAGCTGTAAATATTTTTCCCAGAGCTTTGTTATATGCGATATAGTTGGCGACAGCCTTAAGGAGTTTCATAGGAGTCCTCCAATATTAATATTGGCGACTTTCCGTAATTGGGTGAGGTCGACTTTTGCGTAGATTCGTGTTGTTTCCAAATTGCGGTGTCCCAGTTGATCGGCAATAGCCTTAAGAGATACCCCATGGTTAATAAGTCGAGTGGCGCAGGCATGGCGTAAGGAGTGTGCGCCGGAATGAAGGATCTGAACATTGAGTGGTTTCCATCGCCGTTTTACGATCATGCTGAGTGTCTGTCTGGCTAATGGGGTAATAGGGGCATGTCTGGTTAAAAAGATTTCACGATATGATGAACGTGGCCGTACTTCTTTGAGATAACGGATGATGGCTTGAGCGACTGTTTGGGTGAGCGGGAATTGCTGAGGCTGTCCGCCTTTGGACCGGATTATGTGAATGGTTTCTTGAACCCAATCAATATCTTCCAGTCGTAACCGCACCACTTCGCTGACGCGCAGGCCATATGTAGCAAGCAGCAGTAAGAGTGCACGGTCACGAATATTCGTTGGATTATTACCGCGAGTGGTCTTGATAAGGCGTTTTACTTCCTCCCATGTTGGGCTGGAAGGGAGAGAAGTATGTTTAAAGATGCGCGGGCTTTTAATCGCTTCAGGAATATGCGGTTGGCACCATCCACGCGATTGTGCATATCTTAAGAAAGCACGCAGTGAAGAAGCGAAATTTTGTATAGTACCACGGGCACACCCTTTGTTAAATTCTTGAATGATAAGAGCATCGATTTGATTTATTGTGATAGTGGCTAGTGAGAGTCCTTGGGCGAAGATGTGATTAAGAAATATTTGGGTATAGTAACAATAATTCTGGATTGTTAATTCAGACAAACCTCTTTCTTTGCGCAGGTAGTCAATGAAATGCGTGAGATACCGCAAACGTGATGCCAAAAGCGGACTGGTCAAATGACGCCTGATTACATGTGGCTGGTGAAACAGTTGTTGAAACATAGTAAAGCCTCCTTAAATAAGATTTAAAGACAGCTCTACTATATAAAGTTATGTGGCGTACAAATTATGTATCATTAAATGTCTTCGACGATAGTACTTGATTCTAATAGCTGTACGCCACATAAGTATCAAAGCCACATAATGTATCTCATTATCTGTCCAGAACAACCACCAATCTGATTTTTCGATATTTTCACATTTTTTTCGAAACAATTTCCCAACCTGAAACACCAATTTAAATTGTTGCCAAAAACACTGAATTACACGTTGTTTTAGACTAAAGCAATAGCACCTGGTATATTGTGGGTCAAATGTATTCCTGCCAACACCGGAAGCCGTCAGTTAGTCATCAACATCCAGGACCTTCACTGCCACCCTCAGGTCCAACGCAACATCTCTAAAATCCTTTC
>JBELAT010000179.1:0-3864 GCA_049508565.1 Endomicrobiales bacterium
GCATAGAATTGCTTCCGAAACGTTTGCCGATGTCGTCAAAGTAGGAAAGGAGTTGAACACTGGTTGAGCTGTTCTGGTCAAGATTTTCAATTAACAGCTGCCGCACATATTCCCGCAGCTCGCTGCTGCTAGACGGCACACCGCCATCCTGGACTATGTCAGAAACCTTTCCGACAACTTCATTGATTGTGTATCCGCCTTCCCGTGGTTCTGCGTCGAATAAATTCAGCTCATCAGGATCGATATTAGAAAGTATTGTTTCCTGAGCTTTCTCGACGCCTCTGTTCATAGCGGAAAATGCTTCTTGTGTCTGATCGGCGGTAAGGTTCTGTTCACGTAACACAGGTACTTCATAGCGGGACAAATAAGGATGGATCGACTCCATAAAGTCCAAAAACTTCTGAAGCCTTTCGCCAGAAGCGCTCTCTCTGATGGATGCCAATGTTCTGTAGAGCGGAGTGTCTTCATGGATATTATTCATCACGACAAACGGCCAGCCCTGTTCAAAATGATAGTTGACCGCATCAGCGGCATCCTCTGATTCCTGCATCGCTCGTTTAGTGCCCATAAATAAACCCAGTAATCCTGGCGCGGTCGTAAAGAATGGCTGCTCAAAGCGCGTGAAAGTGTACCCTTTTCCTCCAAAAAGAATCTCCCGCATCGCGCGCGGTCCTAATCGCTCAAGAGTTTCTTGCAAAATCGTTGATCCTTCGCGCCCTGAAACTTGGAATAAGGGTTCGTCACTACTGTTCCCTGAAGAAATAGTTGCTGGAAGGTCGCGCCTCAACAGGTTCCAAACAAAGTGCATGACAACTGCGGTCGAGTACCAGGCTACCAGTCCCCAGCCAAAACCGTTTAGATATCCCATCACCAAACCGGTGACCAACGAAGCACCCATGCTCCACAACGCAAAATTACGTAACGTCTTTTGCTCGTCCTGTGTCAGTTTCGTTCCGTCAGCCTTGGTGGTATGCATCTTGCCAAAGAGCGGGGACAATACAATTTGTGGCAATACTTCCCAGGGTACCCATGTTGCCAGCATCAACTGTGTTGCCCGGTCTGGCAGCCGTAGTGCTCGTCCCAGCGTGTATGTACGGCTCATTGTCGCCGGAGTACCGCTGTTTGCACGAACCGCTAACCCGGCCTGTATGAGAAATCCGCCGAAATGAGGATCGTGCTGGGGGTGAGTATCAGCCATCCATGTAACTGCTCCTTTTGAATCTGTCTTAAACTGACCTGTGCCCAGCCCTGTACCTACGCCAAGGTACCATGCCTGGATATTGCGAAACTTTCGGATGGCCCACCAGATGCGAATCGTTTTAAAACTGCCACGGACGTTCCTTAGATTCTCAATTGCGTCATGAAACCCCGCGAGACCCTGCACCACGGCATCGTTATACCAGACGGCGGTGTTTTGGTCGTCGGTGAAATAACTGGCCGGATCAACGTTATCTAAATCTGTAGATCCCCCAACGGATTCCTTGCCTCTTCCTATATTGGGACTGCTTGCGGGAGTTATGTGACCCTTGCCATCTTTACCAATATATTGTTTGCCGGGATGCGAAATCCCGATAAAATGTGAAACGTTTTTGCCGCCGGCTACCAACCGAGCCCTTAGATCCTCAACGTACGCACGTATCTGCGCATAATATTCGGCCGGCCCCTTTTGATCATCGGGATTAAAAGGTTTTATCGGATTATACCCGGTGATATTGCCTTGCGCATCAAAGTCGACGCCACCTCCCTTTACCGATGTTCCTCCGACGTCAAGACCGATCGCGGTCATGTTCCTGCGGTTATCCGCAGGAATAAGCAATGATGCCCCGATGATACTTGTTTTTTCTGAACCTTCTACGAACAAGAACTCAAAGTGTTTTCTTTTAAGTCCGGGAGTGGCTGCCAGCGCTGCACGCAACTGTTCTGTTACTATGCTGCGAACAAGACGTCCGTTGAATATCCCGCCGCCGAAAATGATGACAGAGAGTTTGTCGAACCCGGTGATGAAGACTTTATCGCCGACATAATTTTGCATATGTCCCTGGCGCATTTGAGATATCAATACCGCGAAGCCTTTTGCCTGCAGAGTAAGGATTTTTCTGATAATGACCGCCTGTTGACTATAGGCGTTGTCCTTGTTTTCGAGAATTGTTTCGAGCAATCTCCCATCGATCGGCTTTTCATCAGGCATGAGTGAACTAAACGGCTTTGCCGTATATGCCTGGTCGACGTCGTTGACCATCTTGAGAAGCGCGGTGATCGAAAGAACGTTTTCAGCAGTAGGATTTTTAATCGTCAGTTTGATCGTCTTGTGTTCTTTGTTGAATTGCGTGTCAAGAGGTATTTCAATGTCGCCAGAGTACGTCTCGTTGCGCAGTGCATCATACATGTGCTGACGCATCATCGGGATCATCTTCGTGGCGAGAGATGAGACTGCTAATAACGATCTCACCAGTGGTGTGCGAAGCGAGGCCACAACAGACAATGAACGGGGCCTCTCTTTGGCTGCAGCCGGAGCAGGGGACTCCGGTTTCTTCATGACGATGATGCCTATGCTCGGTTTGTGTAAAGAGTAGCGTGGAAACCCGAAATGGTTCTTGGTGTCGGATATAAAACCGTGATCGCCAAGTAACTGGTCCCACTCCTCAATTGATTTGAAATTATATGGCAATGGTATACCTTCTATTTCTTGAATGACAATATTGGTATACCAGTCATTGAATGCGAAATATGCGTTGGCAAATTCTGGGCCGTGCTGGCGAACCAGTTCACCGAACTCTTCATTGATATCTTGATCTGCATGTTCATTGGCGAGAAGCGTAGGCGAAAAAGTATTTTCGATAAGAATGATTTTGCCGCCGGGTTTGAGCAGTCGACTCATTTCGCTAAGGAAAGAGTCCATTATTTCCGGTGCCACGTGATGTGCAATTGCGTTACAAACGATGACATCAGCCTGTTGGTCAGGTAAAGGGATGTGGGTCTGACTATCCATTTTAATGAAACGGAGGTTCGGAACGGGTGTTTGATCATGATAATCAATAATGTCGGTACCCGTAACGTGCAAGGTAGGCTGGTGAGTTAAAATCGTTTTTCCAAGTGCATTGTTCCCGGCGCCAACATCGAGTACCAGTGCGCCAGGTGGCAGTCCCATGAGGAACGGCTGGATATGAGCATAAGCGAGTTTGTAATTATCCGATCCTTTTTCACTCGTATATGTGTCCCGCATCTGCTTATTGAAGGGTGAAAATAAAATAATAGCTTGAACTAATCGGATCGTCTCTTCACTGGGGACTTGAGCTGAAAGTAAAGCATCCATCACGCTGTCAATAAGTCCCGGTGGCATTCCCCATGCCACATATCGTTGGTCCATAGTTTTTCTAATAAACGCTTCGAGATCGGCAATCCTCTTCAGATTTGATATGGCGTGTAGCGCTGCCGCATTATCTGACAGTCGTGGCATGAGTACGCCAGCCGATTCATCTAACTCAGCATTTTGAATAAACGCCGGTAGCGTGGCTACATTATTGATGTCGTACCCATTGGCCTCAATAAGACGCTGAGCATCCGGGTTGCTGGCGATCCGCCAGATCAGTCCATTTTCCCCCCACCAACCGGTTTTGCTTCCATATTCAATGACAGCGCGACCTAGTGTGAGAATGATCCCAGCCACCATGTTAGGATCACTCAATGCTGAAATCTTAATAATCGACTGACGAACACCTTCATTAGCAGCTGAAATCATATCTCTGGCTAAAGTTTTGTCTGTAATAGTTTTAGAGGTAGTTGGATCTATGAGATCGACAAATGTATCCCCAACTCGTTTCAGGGATATTCTATTTCCTGCCAGCTCGATAACAGCTTCCTGAC
>JBELAT010000018.1:0-20691 GCA_049508565.1 Endomicrobiales bacterium
AGTGCTAAGAGCAGGCATACACATCCCACTGACAGCGGGTATTGGTAGCGGTCTTCGTACTGGCGATTGAGCTGGGATGTTAGCTTGGTTTTATCGAGACCATTGATCGCGTCGACAAGCCGTGCGGTGTCGATGGTACCGTCTTGAGCGCGGATATATTCGCCGCCCGTCGCGGATGCCATGCCCGAGAGAAGTTTTTCATCGAGTTTTGACATCACTACCTCGCCCTTTTTATTCTTCTTGTACCCCGTAAAATTGCCCTGCTCGTCGTGAAGGGGAATGGGTTCACCGGTTGTACTGCCAAAGCCGACCGCATATATTTTAATACCCTCTTTAGCGGCGAGTTCAGCTGCACCTTCGGGATCGCTCTTGTGATCTTCGCCATCGGTGAGAAGAATGATTGCTTTCGAGCGGGCGGGCGCCTTTTGCAATCCCTGCACGCCCAGGCGGATAGCGTCGCCGATCGCAGTCCCGCCTTGCGGGATAAGATTGGTGTCCATGAGATCTAAAAACAGGTTGACACTTGAAATATCGAGCGTCATCGGGCATTGCCAGAACGCGACCCCGGCAAACGCAATGATCCCGACCCGATTACCACCCAGTTGCCCGATAAGGTCCGATAACAGCGCTTTTGCTCTGGTTATGCGGTTGGGCTTGACGTCCTCATCAAGCATGCTCTGGGAAACATCGACGGCGATGAGAACGTCGGATCCCCGTTGTTTGGCTTCGACAAGTTTGGTGCCGAACTGTGGTTGAGCCAGCGCCAACACCGTAAAAAATATCGCGGCAATAAACAGTCCCGCCCGTATTTTTTGCCAGGCCGGAGAAACCGATGAAAGCCGTTCCATGAGCCCAGCCTCACCAAACGCAGCGGTGGCCCTCCGCTTGGCGCGGAACGCAAGGATGTACATCGCCGTCAGCGCGATGATGAGCAGTTCTAGAAATAACAATTGAGGATGAACAAAATTCATACAGTTCTCGGGTAACCAATCTGATAAAAAGATCTTTAACGGCGCATTCGCGTGCCGCCACACAGTTTTTTAAATCTGGTGCTATCCCCGGCACCGAAACATCCTGATACAGCGGGCACGAAGAAGCACATACGCGATTGCCCGCCGCGAAACTGGATTTACGGCAGTGTTCTCAACCACGTGCACGACAACAAAGATTCAAGCATTACCAGCCCGAAAGCCGGCCATAAAAACCAGCCGAACAATTCGCGGTAACTGGTATATTTCACAGTCTTGATATCAGATTTTTCAAGATCATTAATCTGTTTCATAATACGTTCAAGAGACTGGGAATCAGTGGCACGGAAATAACGGCCGCCGGTCGTTTCAGCAATTTTGGCCAGCGTGTCTTCATCGAGATCCTGTTCGGGGACTTTCACATATTGCCTTCCCCATGTAGGATCATCAACCGGGTACACAGCACCGCCCGGCTGGCCGGCGCCGATGGTGTATATCTTTACTGATAGCGCTGCCGCCGCCTGCGCGGCCGTTAACGGATCTATTTCGCCGGCATTATTGCGGCCGTCGGTGATGAGGATTATTATTTTGCTTTTACCGGGACTGTTTTTAAGGCGGTTAGTCGCGGTCGCGATCGCAGATCCGATAGCGGTCCCGTCAGCCCCCGTCATATCGACCGATGTTTGATCGATAAAATTCATGACCGCATCGTGATCGGCGGTCAGCGGGCACTGAGTGTATGCCAGTCCCGCAAATATGACAATGCCGATCCGGTCGTTTTTTCGTTGTTTGACGAATTCCTTGGCAACCTTTTTTGCCGCCTCATAACGGTTGTCCGGCTTGAAATCCAGCGCGCGCATGCTGGAGGATGTGTCCATGAGCATCATGATGTCAACGCCGCGGTTGAAAATCTCTTCACTGTGCTGGCCTGCCTGAGGCCGCGCAAGCGCCAGGAGAATGAGCACGACGGCGGCATATCTCAAAATGCGGGGCAGATGACGCAGTTTTACCCGCGGCGACGGATTGATGCCGTTAAAAGGGCCCGTATCAGAAAAACGGATTGCCGGTTCCTGTTTGTGCCGTTGGCGGTACTCATAAAAAAAGGCGACCAGTGCGACACATACAATAATGATGAAAAAAATTGGCGATGCAAATCTCATATGCCTCTAGGTATGTACTATATTTTCAGCCTGCTCAAAATCCTGCCAGGCTGCACTTTCATCGGGCCGGTACTTGGCAAATTTTACCAGGTCGCACGCATCGAAGAAAGATTTTATTGTTCCCAGCTTCTTCTTATCAGTCTCCTTAGCACGGAGTTGCGCATATATTTCACCGGTTGTCATGTCCCTGGTTTCGATGTCGTAGAGGCCGGAAAGGTAGTCACGGATAATGTCGCTCAGGACAACATAAAACTCCTGTATTTTTCCTTCAGTCACCAGGGTCGATTGTTTAAGCTTGGCTAACCGTTCCAGGGCTAACTGATATGGCGGGACGCGCGGTTCTTCCGGAACAGGAAATTGTGCAGCGAGACGTTTCTGATAGCGTCGGTACCACACGTATACGCCGACGAGGATCCCCAGGACCAGAAGTATCCAGGGCAGGTATGCCGAAAACGGCAGGCGTACGGTCAGCGGCGGTTTTATATCGTGTATGTCGCCCGTGACACCATATTTTTCGAGCATACTCGCGACAGTGACCGGTACAGCAGGTGTCTTTACGACCCCGTGTGCCTTCTGTTTTTTCCCTTCAACCGGCCCGGGGGCATATTCAACGGCAATTTCAGGTATCACCACCTGACCGGTCGAATACGTCGTCAGGGTGTATATGATATGGGTAACCTGCGGTGTGCGCGGATCAGCTGCTACCGTAAGATCTTTAACTGTCCATTGACCGATCTCGGTTGTTTTTTCCGGTTGCTCAAGTGTTACTGAAGGAGGGACCGTAACCGCGACATCACACCGTACCAGATCGCCGATTGTGATGCTGGACCGGTCAACAGAGAACTGAATTTCCGGTTCGCTGGCAAACGCAGCTATGGATGCAAGAAAAAAGGCACTGAGAACTATAATGTATTTCATATCTTTAAATGACCGCTGTGATTAATTCTCTCTTTACTGTCGCTTTGCCCGCTATAAGTTCCAGTAGCGAGCATATCAATGATATCGCTATCGTCCTGCCGCCTGCCGCTTCTCGCGGTTTCTAAAAAATTGTATGAGCGGCAAAATATAGGGTTTCCCGGTTGTGACGGCAATTGAATCGACATGTGCCCGGGTAAACAATTGTTTCAAACGCTGAGCATTATCTAACTTGCGGCGCGTGTACTCGTTCATATACATGGTGGAAGAGGTATCGACTACCATGCGCTGACCTGATTCTGCGTCTTCGAGCTCGAGTAGCCCCACATCAGGTAACGCGCTTTCCCGGGCATCTGAAATATTTACGGCAATCAGGTCGTGACGGCGGGCAGTTACTTTTAGTGCCTGATCAAAACGGGCATCATTAAAATCTGAAATCAGGAAAACTACTGACTTGCGCCGCCATAATTCATTGAGATACTGAAGCGCCTGAGTGATGTTAGTCCCGGACCCCTGTGGGGTGAAGTAAAGAGTTTCCCGAATCATGCGGAGAATATGGTTGCGTCCCTTTTTGGGACGAATGACTTTTTCGATCTGGTCGGTAAACATGATCATGCCGACCCGGTCATTATTTTTTATAGCTGAAAACGCTAACACAGACGTGAGTTCCGCCGCGAGTTCCGCCTTAAATTTTCCCTGGGTTCCAAACCGTTGTGACCCGGACATATCTACCAGAATCAGGACGGTCATTTCGCGTTCTTCGGTAAACTTTTTGACGTAAGGGTGTCCGTACCGGGCCGTGACATTCCAATCGATGGAACGAATGTCGTCGCCGGGTAAGTACTCCCTGACTTCGGCAAACTCCATGCCGCGGCCTTTGAAGACAGATGAATACTGGCCCGCGAACATCTCGTTTACCAGTTTGCCGGATCTGATCTCAATTTGCCTGATTTGTGCTACGATTTCTTTCGGTAACATAGTCATATGCTAAGTGTTTTTCGGGCAGTTTGTTTAAGGTACCTCAACTCCGTCAAAAATCTGTCTGATAATTTCTTCCGAAGTCATTTCCTCTGCTTCCGCTTCATAGGTCTGCATGATACGGTGACGCAGGACGTCGGGTCCGATGATTTTGATATCCTCAGGTGTTACATAGCCGCGACCCTGAAGGAACGCGTATGCCTTGGCGGCGAGCGTCAGATTGATGGTAGCGCGGGGTGAGGCGCCGTAGGCGATCAGATTTTTAAGGCTGTCGAGCTTGTAATCGCCGGGATTGCGGGTGGCAAAAACAATGTCTACGATATAATTTTTTACTTTGTCATCGACATAAATTTCCTGGACCGTCTGGCGGGCATGAGCGATCTCTTCCGGGGTTATGACGGGTTTTATGGCAATGGGTTCTCCCTGCGTCATGCGTTCCAGTATCTGTTTCTCCTCGGTCTTTGAAGGATAGGTAATCTTTAATTTCAGCATGAACCGGTCAACCTGTGCTTCGGGCAGGGGATAGGTTCCTTCCTGCTCAATAGGGTTTTGCGTTGCCATCACGAGGAATGGTTCCGGCAGAGGATAGGTCGTATCGCCGATTGTCACCTGTCGTTCCTGCATGGCTTCAAGAAGCGCGCTCTGAACTTTTGCCGGGGCGCGGTTGATTTCGTCGGCAAGAACGAGATTTGAAAAAAGAGGTCCCTTTTTAACGCTGAAGCTTCCGTTCTGAGGGCTGTAGACCAGCGTACCGATAAGATCGGCCGGCAAGAGGTCGGGGGTAAACTGAATCCGTTGGAATTTTGTTTTAATGGCTGAAGAGAGCGTTTTAACGGCCAGCGTCTTGGCCAATCCCGGAACACCTTCAAGGAGAATGTGCCCGTTTGCCAGCAATCCGACGAGCATGCGTTCAATAAGATAGGTCTGGCCAACGATAACCTGGCTTATCTCGTTGACAAGTTGAACGATAAACACGCTTTCTTTTTGCACTTTTTCGTTGATCTCACGGATATCCCTGACTTGCGCCATAGAACTGCCTCCTGTAAAATGATATTAAATGTATAGACACTGGAAGGTAAAAAAAGGTTTACATACGATATATTACTCTCTAATATTGCCTTTGCCATAGACAAGAAACTTTGTTGTTGTGAGTTCCTTGGCGCCCATGGTGCCGCGCGCATGAAGCTTCTGGGTCGAAATACCAATCTCCGCCCCCAGTCCGAATACGGAGCCGTCATGCAGGCGCGTAGAAGCGTTATGAAAAACTGCCGCAGCGTCTACTTCAGCGAGAAAACGACGGGCAGCTTCGGCGTCATCAGTAATGATCGCTTCTGAATGGCCGGAACCATGCCGGTTGATATGCTGTATCGCGTCATCGAGAGAAGCAACGACTTTAATGGACAGGATCAGGTCAAGATACTCCTTGGACCAGTCAGCTTCGGTGGCTTCTTTCATGCCGGCAACGATGGCTCTGGCGAGCGCATCTCCGCGCACTTCAACACCGAGCTCAACATACTGTTTAAAAAGGTCCGGCAACACTTTCGGTGCGATGTCTTTATGAACGAGCAGCGTTTCCATTGCGTTGCAGCCGCTGGGCCGCTGGCATTTGGCGTTTACCGCCACTTTTTTAGCCATCGCAATATTGGCTGTTTTATCAATATAGGTGTGACACAACCCTTTACCGTGTGCGAGCACGGGAACCGTTGCGTTCTGGCGGATATTGCGGATCATTTCCTCGCCGCCGCGGGGGATGATGAGATCGATGAGATGGTCGAGTTTGATTATTTCGCTAACCGCCTGGTGATCGGTCGTTTCCATGAACTGTATGGCTCCCTCAGGAAGCCCGGCAGCTGTCGCCGCAGCGGCAATAATTTTTACCAGCATATGGTTTGAATTGATTGCTTCAGACCCGCCTCGCAGGATAATAGCATTCCCGGCTTTGAGACACAGGCCCGCCGCGTCGACCGTAACGTTCGGACGGGACTCATAAATCATGCAAATAACACCTAGCGGTACGCGGATTTTGGTGATATGAATGCCCGATGGCGGTGTCCAGTCTTCAACGATCGTTCCGACGGGGTCGGGTTGATGAGCAACCTCACGAAGGCCCTGAACCATCTCGGTGATCCGCCGGTCATTAAGCGTTAACCGGTCAACCATCGCAACGGCCAGACCCGCTTCTTTGGCTGCTTCTACGTCAATTTCGTTATGAAATAAAATGTCATCTTTTTGTTTGATCAGGGCGTCAGCCATTGCCAGCAATATGGTGTTTTTCTGTTCGGCGGTAAAGAGTGCCAGTTTCCGGCTTGCCGTTTTTGCCGCTGCTGCCTGTCTGACGACGGATTGTGTAAGCTCGTTTGCTTCCATGGTTAAACCCTCACTTTTTTTCTGCCACGTGTGTTTTGATCCAGTTAAGCAGCCCTCCGGCCAAGAGCAGTTCTTTTTGGCGACCGGTCAGTGACAACTGCAGCAAAAGTACTTTCTTTGTTCCGGCAACGGCGGCATGTACAGTGGTACTGCTTTTTACCGTTTCAACGAGATTTTTTATTTCGAGGATATCACCCTGCTCAACAGTATTATAATCTGCGGGGTTGGCAAATGTCAAAGGGATAATACCGAAGTTAATGAGATTGGCCAGATGTATCCGTGCAAATGACTTGGCTATCACGGCCGCGACGCCCAGATAGCGGGGTGCCAGTGCGGCATGTTCACGGGAGGAACCCTGACCGTAGTTGTCGCCGGCAATAATAACTCCGCCGCCAGATTTTTTCGCCCGCGCGACGAAATCTTTATCAACAGCGCTAAATGTATATTCAGATATGGCCGGCAGATTTGACCGCAGCGGCAGAACCTTTGCTCCTGCGGGCATGATATGGTCGGTGGTTATGTTGTCGCCGACTTTGATGAGCACGGGCCCGGTGATATGCTCAGCAAGCGGTGGGAAGGTCGGCAGTGGCGTAATGTTCGGTCCCCGGTGTATGTCCACTTTTGCCGGATTTTTTGCCGGTGGACAAATGCTGGCCTGATCAACGAAAAATGTCGACGGCATCTTGATGGCCGGTTCAGCGCGGAAAAAATTTCGCGGGTCAGTAATCTCGCCCGAGAGCGCCGCAGCCACGGCAACCTGCGGAGAGCACAAATACACGCGTGCGTCTTTGGTGCCGCTGCGGCCCTCGAAATTACGGTTAAAGGTCCGCAGCGTGACCGCACCGCTCGACGGAGCCTGCCCCATGCCGATACAGGGGCCGCAGGCACATTCAAGTACCCGCGCACCGCTGGCAATAATATCAGCAAGCATTCCCGATTGCGCCAGCATAACCAGCACCTGCTGGGATCCCGGAGAAATAACAAGTGAAACATCAGGATGCACTTTCTTGTCTTTGAGCATAACGGCGACCATCGTAAGGTCAGCCAATGAAGAGTTAGTGCACGAACCTATCGCCACCTGCTGGACGGCGATTCCGGAAACGTCCTTAACTTTTTTTACGTTGTCCGGGCTGTGCGGAAGGGCAATGAGCGGTTCAAGTGAACTCAGATCTATTTCGATGTGCTCATCGTACGTCGCATCCGGTCCGGGAACTAATTCCTTCCAGCACTGCGCGCGTTTTTGCTGTGTTAAAAATTGTTTAGTCACCTCATCGGAAGGAAACAGTGAGGTTGTCGCTCCGAGTTCTGCGCCCATATTCGTGATGGTTGCCCGTTCCGGAACGCTCAGCGTTTTGACACCCGGTCCGCAATATTCAAATATCTTTCCGCGTCCGCCTTTGACGGTGAGCCGGCGCAGAAGTTCCAAAATAACATCTTTCGCACTGCTCCAGTCGCGCAGTTTCTCGGTCAAGTTGACCCGGACTACTTTCGGCATAGTGATATAAAACGGTTGTCCGGCCAGTGCGCATGCCACATCAAGACCGCCCGCGCCGAACGAGAGCATGCCTAAACCGCCGGCGGTTGGGGTGTGCGAATCGGAGCCGATGAGGGTCTGGCCCGGCACACCGAACCGTTCGAGATGAACCTGGTGGCAGATCCCGGTACCCGGTTTTGCAAAATGAATGCCGTACTTTGCAGCGATTGACTGAAGGAACCGGTGATCATCAGCATTTTCAAAGCCTGTCTGCAGGGTGTTATGGTCAACATAACTGACGGAGAGTTCCGTTTTTATTTTCGAAACACCCATAGCCTCAAATTGAAGGTATGCCATGGTGCCGGTTGCATCCTGCGTGAGCGTTTGATCGATATGCAAAGCTATTTCCTGGCCGGATTCCATGGAGCCGGAAACAAGGTGTTTTGCTATGATCTGCCGCGTTATATTCATAAAGGTGGTGCCTTTCCAAAGATGATATAAAACTCTTTGAAAATTATATCATAAGTTCAAGTTGTGATTCAACTTTCAGTATCTACTAGTAGTTTACTAGTTGGTGCTCCGATGGTTTTTTTAATTATTTCTTAAACACAAGGGTTTCTTTGCCCTCTTTGCGGGAAAGATCTGCCGTAATGGTATCGCCTTCTTTGTATTCTCCCGCAATTAATTGTGCCGATAGAGGGTTGAGCAGCAGGCTCTGGATCGTCCTCTTGAGCGGCCGTGCTCCAAACGCAGGGTCATACCCGGCTTTGGCGATAAATGCGCGTGCACTTTTGGTCAGTTCCAGGGTCAGCTTACGATCAGCTAAACGTTTCTGGACGGTTTTTAGTTGAATATCGATAATCCCCTGCAGTTGGTCGGCTCCCAGACGCCGGAATATGATGATCTCATCGATCCGGTTTAAAAACTCCGGCCTAAAATGGGCAGTCAACGCTTCGTTCACCTTTTTTTTCATATCGTCATAATCGGCGGATTCATGGATCAAGCTTGATCCGATGTTCGAGGTCATAATAACGACGGTATTTTTAAAATCAACCGTTCGCCCCTGGCCGTCGGTCAATCGTCCATCGTCAAGCAGTTGCAGCAGAATATTAAATACCTCCGGATGTGCTTTCTCAATCTCATCAAAAAGCACGACAGAATACGGCCGGCGTCGAACTGCTTCTGTCAGTTGGCCGCCTTCTTCAAATCCCACATATCCGGGAGGTGCCCCGACCAGACGCGCGACGGCGTGTTTTTCCATATATTCAGACATATCAATACGGATAAGATTTTTTTCATCGTCAAACAAGAACTCAGCCAGAGCTTTTGCCACCTCGGTTTTACCCACACCGGTAGGCCCGAGAAAAATAAATGATCCTACGGGTTTGTGGGGATCTCCGAGTCCGGAACGTGCCCGTCGAACGGCATCAGCAATCGCCGTGATCGCCTCATCCTGTCCTATAACCCGTTCATGCAGGCGATTCTCCATTTTCAGAAGTTTCGCTATTTCGCCTTCCATCATTTTGGAGACGGGTATGCCGGTCCATTTGGCGACAACGGTGGCAATATCTTCTTCATCAACTTCCTCTTTGAGCATTTTGGTTTCGCCCTGGAACCCGGCAAGAACTTTGTTTTCTTCTTCCAGCTTCCGCTGGTTGTCAGGAATCTTCCCATAGCGGATCTCGGCAACTTTGTCGAGATCACCCTGACGTTCCGCGCGTTGTTCCTCCAGTTTCAGCGATTCCATTTGTTCTTTAATGGCGCGGATTTTACCAATAGCATCTTTCTCTTTCTGCCAGTGTTTCTTCATTACTGCCGACTGTCCGCGCAATTCTTCCAGCTCACTTTCCATTTTATGCAAACGTTCTTTTGAAGCGGCATCGGTTTCTTTTCTCACCGCCTGACGTTCAATCTCCAACTGCAGGATCTTGCGTTCAACGATATCGAGCGCCTGCGGCAGCGAATCGATTTCTATGCGCAAACGGCTGGCCGCTTCGTCGATGAGGTCGATGGCTTTGTCGGGTAAAAACCGGGCAGTGATATAGCGTGAGCTCAAGGTTGCCGCGGCAACCAGTGCGGTATCTTTAATGCGCACACCGTGGTGGACTTCATAGCGTTCTTTGAGACCCCGCAGGATGGCTATCGTGTCGTCAACCGAGGGTTCGCCAACCGTTATCGTCTGAAATCTTCGTTCAAGAGCGGCGTCCTTTTCGATATGTTTGTGATATTCGTCAAGCGTAGTCGCGCCTACCATACGCAACTCTCCCCGGGCAAGCATGGGTTTGAGCATATTGGCGGCATCAACCGCTCCTTCCGCCGCGCCCGCGCCGACGATGGTATGCAGTTCATCAATAAAAAGAATCACTTTTCCTTCAGACGACTGGATTTCTTTAAGAACGGCTTTCAGCCGGTCCTCAAATTCGCCGCGGTATTTCGCGCCTGCGACCAGCGAACCCATATCAAGGGCGATAACCCGTTTGTCTTTTAAGGTATCCGGAATATCGCCGGAAACAATCCGCTGGGCCAGACCCTCGACGATTGCTGTTTTACCAACGCCGGGTTCACCGATGAGTACGGGATTATTCTTTGTGCGTCGGGCCAGAACCTGTATGGTGCGCCGTATCTCTTCATCACGGCCGATCACGGGGTCAAGTTTTCCTTTACGGGCAAGATCAGTGAGATCCCGGCCGTATTTTTCGAGTGCCTGATATTTATCTTCCGGATTCTGATCGGTAATGCGTTGAGTGCCGCGGATAGCCACCAGTGCCTGCATCACCTGGTCTTTGGTAATCGTATTTTTCTTTAATACCACTGCCGCAGCCGACGTCCCTTCATCCATGATGCCCAGCAACAGATGTTCAGTAGAAACGAAGTCATCTTTTAATTTCTTGGCCTCTTTTTCCGCGCTTGAAATCACCTTTTCAAGTACGGATGAAACATACGGATGCCCTCCGGAAACCTGCGGTCGCTTTTTAATCTCTTCTTCGAGATTTCTTTTAAGAGCGTCGGTCATCTGCAGCTTGTCGGTAATTGCAGGAACCACGCCGTCTTTCTGGTTGAGCAGCGCCAGCAAAAGATGTTCCGGCGCCAGCTCCTGCTGCTGATGTTCCTCGGCAGTGCTCTGCATATCGGCTAATGCTTCCTGTGCTTTAATCGTTAATTTATTGGTGTTCATAATGCTCTCCCTTCAAATCCCAAAGCGCAACACGTAGGCTCATATTAGCACTCGCGCTCTATGAGTGCCAATTATACCACCCTGCACGTGCTTTGTCAAGAGGCTCTTGAGCAGGCGGTCAGCGGGAGAATAAAGTCTGTGTTTAGACGTTGACTCTTTAGAGATAAAACCTTATAATGAACAACGAGGTTTATGTCATTAATGAAAAAGTTGATGGTACCCATCTTGATTTTTCTTATGGCGGCAATGACCGTGTGTGCCGCGACAGGGGAAGAGAACATCCGCGAAGCGCTGCGGCTGTGTGAGTCCCGGCATATCCATCCCGAAAATGTGGGAACAAGTGAAACATTGCTGCTTGATGCTGTCAACGATGAACCGCATAACGCTCGAGCGTGGTATGAGCTGTCGCGGATATATTTTTATCTGGGCGACTTGGCTTGCGAGAAAAAAGAAAAGATTGCTGATTACAATAAAGGCATAGAGTGCGGGAAAAAAGCGGTGGCGTGTGATAATGGTGCGGAGTGGGGATATATTTGGCAGGCGGCAAACATGGGGCGGTTGGGTCAGGTAAAAGGGGTGCTAAAATCCCTTAAGCTGATATCACCGATTCGTTCACTGGTTGAAAAAGCGCTCGAGATTAATCCTAACAGTACTGCGGCGCTCGATATCCGGGCAGTCGTCAATTATGAAACACCAAAACTTTTTGGCGGGGATGTGCAGCGATCAATCGAAGATCTTAAGACGGCAATTTCTATTAACCCGCGACACACCCTGTTGTACGTTGACCTTGCCGAAGCGTATTTACGCGATAAACAGTACGATAAAGCCAGGGAAGCTCTCACGGCGATGTTCGCTATAGCGCAACCCGCGTATATGCCTGATTATGTTTTAACTGACAAACCGCGCGCAGAAGCGTTGATGAAAAAGCTCGATGAATCGAAGCACTAGTCAGGAACCATTATGAATATGTTCTGTTATCAGTGTCAGGAAACGGGCAGCGGCAAGGGGTGTACGGGTCTGGGTGTGTGCGGAAAAACGGATGAGACCGCAAACCTGCAGGACCTGTTAATCTGGCTGCTCAAGGGACTCTCTCTCTATGCAAGCAGCATGGTGGAAAAACGAACTGCGGGTGTTCTTGCAGCCGAGTGTCTGTTCGCCACCGTTACCAATACCAACTTCGATTCCGCCCGCATCATCGCGTATGCTAAAAAAGTAATTGCCCTGAGGGAGAACCTGCGCGAGGTCGCTGCTTCAACGATAGTTGACCTGCCGGACTCTGCCACCTGGAATCCTTCAACCACGGCGGATTTTTTACGCAAAAGTCTTGATATAGGCATTCTTCAGACAGCGGATCCCGCATTGCGGTCTCTGCGGGAGATTATCACCTATGCACTCAAAGGTATGTCTGCATACACGTATCATGCGGCGGCGTTGAACTTTTACGATGACGCTATTTTTGATTTTATGTTTCGCGCGCTCGATGCGGCAGCGCGGGAAACGAATAAAGATCTCCTGATGGGCATGGTCCTTGAAACAGGAAAGTTCACGCTGGCTGCCATGGACCTGCTTGACCGAGCTAACACGGTGGTATACGGCGAGCCCGAACCGGTTAAGATACGCACGGGTGTCGGGACGCGGCCGGGGATACTGGTGTCGGGTCATGAATTAAAAGATCTTGAAATGCTGCTCGATCAGACAAGGGATGCCGGGGTTGATGTCTACACCAATGGTGAGATGATCCTTGCCCACAGCCTGCCTTTTTTCAGGAAATACCTGCATCTTGTAGGGAACTATGGCAATGCGTGGTGGCAGCAAACAACGGAATTCGCCCGCTTCAACGGTGCGATACTGGTCACTTCAAACTGTATTGTTCCGGTAGAACCCGCGTACGCCGGCCGGATTTTTACTTCAAGCGTTGCGGGATATCCCGGGGTGCCGCATATTGCATCTCTTCCGGCCAGCGATGAGATCCATGAGATCAGCGGAAAAAAAGATTTTTCTGCCGTTATCGAGCGGGCAAAACAATGTCCGCCGCCCGAGTCACTAAATGAACCGGATTTCTGGCACGGGTTCGGGCACGGGTATCTTGCCACACATAAAAAAAAGATCCTCGACCTGATAGAGAGGGGAAAAATAAAGAAGTTTGTTGTCATGGCAGGCTGCGATGGACGGGATATGCGGCGCAGCTATTACACCAAGAAAGCACTTTCGTTGCCTGAAGATACGATTATCTTGACGGCGGGGTGCGCGAAATACCGCTATATTAAAGAGATTTCAAGTACCATTGAAGGGATTCCCCGGGTACTCGATGCCGGACAGTGCAGCGACACATTTTCATTAATAGAGTTTGCCCGGGAACTGGCGCGGACATTGCATATCACGGATCTCAATACACTGCCGATAGAATATGATATAGCCTGGTACGATCAGAAGGCCATTGCCATTTTTCTGGCACTGCTGTATCTCGGCATCAAGACCATAAAAGTAGGTCCCACTCTTCCTGAATATTTTCAGCAGTATATAGCCCAACACCTGCCACCCGATTTTCATATCTCAACCATTCATAAAGATTGACGGTCTCTTCGGTACAGGGGGTGTAAAATACATCATCCTGTCAAAAAGAAATATTTGGCTGAATCAGGATCTGAAAGGTGTCGCCAATATTTGTGAAACGAAGGGGGCCGTTATATTCGTCCTGGCCTTGCCAGAGCAGTCCCAGGTCCAGGCTAAAGGCGGTTTTTGAGTTACGTAACGGAAATTTTTTGCCAAACCGTATATATTGGCGTATGGGACGGCCGGTGTCTTTGGCAATGTCAATGGAGTATTCGTATCCGATATTTTTTAACAGCGAGAATGAATAATCGTTGACATCTATCCGGTCCCTGCGCACCGCGAAATAGGCTGTATCGTTAATATCAACATTGCCGTTGTGCCGCATGCCGAGACGGAAACTCCAGCTCATTTTGCTTTCAGGAGCGTCGCGGTCTCCTTTGAATTTCAGTTCCGCTTCAAACCATTGATCTTCTATAAGTTCATTATTATCAATATTGTACTCACCGATACTCAGCAATAAACCGATATACCCCTTGCCCACATAGTTGGTAGATCCCTGGGGACGAAAACTGACGACATTGCCCCAAAAAACCGAATACGCATACGGTTCCTCAAATCCAGCAGTGAGCGCTTGAACAAGGTTCAGGCTGGGTGATACAGTGGCACGCTGGTACACAGCCGGCTCGTTTTTGAGTATAAAAACGCCCAGACACGGCATCGGATTAACACTGGTCTCAAAAACCAGGAATCGCGGTACGGGATCCAATAGTAATGATCGGTATATCTTCCATTCATTTTGTTCAGTCAAGCAGATGATAGGTTTTTGCGTGAGAGGCACATAGTAGTCGATATCCGAATAATACGGATCAAGCTCGATTTCAAGTTCCTGGTTATTGTCAAATTGCTGCTGAAAAAACGAGCGGGCGTGGAGAGGAACAAATAGCAGGGAACAGAAAAAAAGTAGAAGAAGTTTTCTCATGAGCCATACAAATATAAAAGGGTTAGTCGCACGGTCGCAGCCAAAAGCCGTATCATACCATTCACATCTCTTATTAAAAGAAGATGTTATGCGTAACGGTAATCCTTAAAGAATATCTTTTAACGAAAGGATATTAGCTAACCAATACTGATGCGGTCGAATCGTGTATATGGTCTGAGGACTTCGGGAATGATCACCGACCCGTCTTTTTGCTGGTAGTTCTCAAGGATTGCCGCAAAACACCTGCCTACGGCGATGCCGGATCCATTGAGCGTATGAAGCAACTCTTTGCGTTTGTCGGCATATTTAACTTTTGTATTTAAGCGGCGTGCCTGGAAATCTTTGAAATTTGAGCAGGAGGATATCTCGCGCCACCGGTTTTCGCTCGGGATCCATACTTCAAGGTCATATGTTTTTGCTGAAGAAAATCCGATATCGCCGGTGCACAGCTCAAGTACCCGATAGGCAAGCCCCAGTTTCTCAAGGATCGATGCGGCATCAATGGTCAGGGATTCAAGCTCCTGCATTGATTGTTCAGGTTTTACGAATTTAACGATCTCGATTTTGTTGAACTGATGGTTACGGATGAGTCCCTTCGTGTCTTTGCCATACGATCCAGCTTCCCGGCGGAAACACGCGGTGTAACATACATATTTTTTCGGCAGGTCTTTTTCTTCGATTATTTCGTCACGGTGGATGTTTGTCACGGGCACTTCAGCAGTAGGGATCAGATACAGCTCATCTTCACTGCAGCGGAACAATTCTTCTTCAAATTTCGGCCATTGTCCGGTACCGCGCATAGACGCGCGGTTTACCAGGAAGGGCATCATCACTTCCTGATATCCGTTGTCCCGATGTGTGTCGAGCATAAAACTAATCAGAGCCCTTTCGAGCACGCATCCCGCACCACGGAGCATCGTAAAACGTGCGCCGGAAATCTTTGCGGCTGTGTTGAAATCCAGAATGTTTAGTTTTTCGCCAATTTCCCAGTGGGCCCGTGGTTTAAAATCGAAGACGGGAATTGCACCTATCTGACGGACAACTTTATTATCATTTTCGTTTTTGCCGATAGTCACGCTCTCGTCGGGCAAATTCGGAACACGCAACAGAAAATCTTCAATATTCTGGTCGAGCGAAAGTAATATCTGTTCCTTTTCGCTAATTTGATTGCGGACACCTTCCATCTCAGCTATCAACTCCGGTGCCGGTTCGTTTCCTTCACGTTTGAGTTTACCAACTTGATCGGAAGTTTTGTTACGCTTCTCACGCAGGACATCCATCTCACCGATTAGTTTCCGCCGTTCGCCATCCCAGAGCAGTACATCATCGAGGCTGAATTCCTGCCCACGTTTGGCAAGAGCCTTTTTTACGGCATCGGGATTTTCTCGGATCAATTTAATATCAAGCATACAGCCCCCAAAAAAGTAATACTTATATTTGTTTTACTCGCTGTGTTTTCCAGAATTGGCATATTGAAAAAAGGGTTGTAAGATTTTCTCAATTAGACAAGTGGTCTACAGGTTGAAGAATGTTTGTGAAAACAATGTTTATATAAACTGGTGGGTTTATTAACCCGAAATTTAGCTGGCGCCGCCAACGGGATTTGAACCCGTGATCTCCGCCTTGAGAGGGCGATGTCCTAAACCCCTAGACGATGGCGGCAGCAAGTAAAATAATATGACTTTTCAATGAGTTTTTGATTTTAGATAACCTGCAATTTCGGCTCTAAAATCAAAAGTTTGTCTAAAGTTTGTCCACTTTGAGGCTCCGAATGAATAGACAGCCTGTTAAGCTGGTGGATCTCTTTTTTCTGGAAATCGGGTGCCAGATACGCATAATGCTTCTCTGTCATGGTGATCGATGCATGGCCCAACCATCTGCTAACCGCGTGAATATTAACTCCACCCATAACCAGGTGACTGGCAAAGGTATGCCTGAGTGAATGAAACCGGCAATGCCAGATCCCCAGCTTATGGCAGACCTGGACAAACCGGCGCGATATATAATCGCCGCTCAAAGGATACAGTACTCTTTTTTTTGGATTTTTGCCTTCACCGTACAGTTTTACGAACAAACCGTACATAATATCATTCATGGGAATGTGTCTGGATTTCCCGGATTTAGATATCGGTACAAAAATATCCTTTGCGCTCAGGTTAATGTCTTCCCATTTCATAGCGCAGATTTCACCTCTGCGCATGCCTGTATGAAGTGCAGTTAAGTAGTAGGGAAAGATATTCTCATGCTCAAGACGCTTTTCTATCAAGCTTAGCTCATCATGTGTTAGATAGCGCGTATGAGCATTGGGTGCACGTTTGAGCTTTACCAGCCAGGCAGGATTAGACCTCGTGAATTTCTGCCACTGGATCATTTTGTTAAATATCGTTTTAATTAGAGCATGATATTTATCAATGGTCCCGGAGCACAGGCCTTTCTGCTGAAGGGCATTACGCATATGTTGAATATCAAACGATGTCAGTTCGGTCAGTTTTTTATCACCGAAAAGACTGTTTAAAAAAACAATTTTACGCGCATCTTCTTTCCATACCACTTTACACGGTTTTGAATGGTTGTCAAGGAACAATTGTGCTGCGCTACTAAAGGTTATCCGCTCATCATGATTAGATCCGCAATTAATTTCTAATCTCCGGTGAGCTTCAGCCTTTAGAGCGTCATTTCTGGACTTAAACCGCTTTCTGTATTTGGTCCCCAGATGCGTGAAATCATAAGTCCAGGTATTATTTGAGGTGCGAAGAACGGTCATGGAATTCCTTCGCCCTCAACCTTGGGCTTAGTATACAATATTTTTGAGCCAAACGGAATATTCGTTTTTTCGTCTATCCACGACCGAATGTCGAAATTTTATTAAAATGTCACCTTTGCGTTAAATAGAAATGTCACCATTGAGTATAATGACCTCCTGAGCAACACACTGGAGGCATTCAATGGAGGACCGATTAACCATGAGTAACCGTGACATAGATCGCTTAAAGGTGCTTCATTTTGTGATTAAAAAAAGACTGACCTGGAAACAGGCTGCCGTTCAACTGGGTGTAACGAAACGACACATAGGGCGATTGCTCTCAAGTGTCAAAAACGAAGGCAACAAGGGCATCATTCACCGCCTGTGTGGCAAACCGTCGAACCATCAACTGATGCCAGGGGTCATGGATACATCGATACAGTTAATTAAAACCCGCTACGATGACTTTGGCCCGACACTTGCCAACGAAAAGTTACTGGAGCTTCATGGGATCACTGTTTCCACTTCTGCAGTGCGTACTGCCATGATTGAAGCCAAGATATGGCATTCTCACTCACAAGCAGCAAAACATCGGCAGTGGCGCCCACGCAGGCCCTGTGTTGGCGAATTAATTCAGCTTGACGGCTCTGATCACGACTGGTTTGAAGGTCGTGGCCCCCGATGCGCCTTGCTGGTATTCATTGATGATGCTACAAGTCGTATCCTGTACGCTGAATTTGTCACCGTCGAAAACACTCTCAACCTGCTCTCTGCTACAAAACACTATCTTCTTCAACATGGCCGTCCCCTCGCATTGTATGTAGACAAAGACAGTGTCTACAAAATCAATCATCAGCAATCCATTGAAGAACAACTCAATGACGATGATCCTTCCACTCAATACGCTCGCGCCATGGACGAACTCGGTATCGAAATAATCTTTGCACACTCTCCCCAAGCTAAAGGCAGGGTTGAACGATCTTTTAATACTCATCAAGACCGTTTGGTCAAAGAACTTCGTCTCGCGCATATATCAAACATCGCATCCGCTAACACATTCCTTATGCAGACTTATATTCCACATCACAATGCCCGGTTCTCTGTTCCTCCTGCCCGTACTTTAAATGCACACCGTCCTCTGCTTCGTTCCCACATTCTCGACGAAATCCTCTCCATTAAAATCCAAAGAACCGTCGGTAATGACTATACCATTCGTTTCCATAACCTGTACCTGCAGCTGCTTGCTCATCAAAAAGTTCGCCTGCACCCTAAAGCTAAAATCATTGTCCAGACTCGTCTCGATAGCTCTATGCATCTTTCTTTCAAAGACCACTATCTCAACTACACCGTTTTGCCTCATAGACCCTACAAACCCTATTATGCCGCCAACAAACGGCTCTTAAAAGGCTATAACAAACCATGTTCACCAAATACTCCACCTAAAACCCATCCATGGAGGAGGTATCCGGTTGTCTCTGCTAAACAGCTCGCTACATTACCGCTTTAAAAACGACATGCATAACAATCGCTATCCACAAATTATTGCCGCTATCCACCGCTATTCACCGCTATTCACAAAAAAGAAAAAGTAACCAAAAAGAAAAAATGACGTCAACGGAGCTACTACTACTTTTTCTGGACAGTCAACGCCATAACGTCAAAGTCAAAGACCAGGCTAGGTGACATTTCTATTTACTTGCAACAGCCCATATTTTAAATTTTCAAAAAAATTATGTAAACCTTAAACTAAATGAATCCAAAATCCAGCTTAAAAGGAAATATTTGCCTGTGACAGAACAGCAATGATTAAAATGAACTTTCTCTTAAATATCAGGGGAAAGAGGAACATATTCAGTAGAGACAGAATTAATAAAATATGCTGACCGTGGGTGAGCCAGTCATTTTACATAGGAGAACGCGATCAGTCGGATGGCGCTTATCGATTTCTTCCAGTTCAAACAGGTTCACTCGGTCAGCTCGTCTTGACTATACACCAAAAATAGTGTATAATGCAATAATGGCGGATAAATAAGGGTGGGTATATGTTCGAAATCAAATTCTATGAAGACGAAAAGGGACGATGTGAAGTAGATGAATTCTTGAATGCCTTGCAGTTGAAATTACGAGCAAAGGCTCTAAAATGGATGGAAAAACTTAAACAGGAAGGGCCCAACCTACCGAGGCCTTTCGCTGACATAGTGAACGGTAAAATCCGAGAGCTAAGAGTGCGTTTTGGTTCCGATAGTTGCCGGTTTCTGTACTTCTTTTATGAGAAAGTTATTATTATAACACACGGTTTCATGAAAAAAACAGAAAAAGTTCCTGATAATGAGATACTTCATGCGGAGCGCATAATGAAGGAATTTGTGGATAGAAATAATTAGCAAATGCGACAATCGATAAATTATGTTAACGAGCACAAAAAAGTATCGTTGCAAATGATTTCCTTAAACAAGAGGTTAAAATGAGTAACTTCAAAATACTATCAATTGACGGTGGTGGATCTAAGGGAGTATATTCACTTGGTGTATTAAAACAAGTGGAAGCCCTTATGGGAGAGCCATTGTGTAATAAGTTTCAGTTAATTTATGGAACAAGTACGGGATCTATCATAGCTGCTCTCCTTGCTTTAGGAAAAACTGTTGATGAAATTCAAAAATTATATACCCAATATATTCCATATATTATGGGACGTATACCAGATATACCATTTATTACGAAACAGATAGCCATGAGAAGACGCTCTTCAAGGTTAAACAAGGTTGTGAATCAAATATTTGGTAGTTTGGATTTTAGTGCATTCAAGACAGATATTGGAATTGTTGCGACACATGTGGATTATGCAAAACCTATGATTTTTAAATCTTCTTTAAAACAAGCGCATGGCAGAGAAAATACGTTTAAGCCAGGCTTTGGCGTAACAATTGCTCAAGCCGTTAGAGCTTCTTGTGCTGCATTTCCTTATTTTAAAAAAGTAAAGATAAAAACAGAAAATCAAGGGACTCCAGAGTTGCTTGATGGCGGTTTTGTTGCAAATAATCCAACTTTATTTGCAATATCAGATGCGATAAAAGCTTACGAAATTAAAGAGGATGATATACGGGTTTTAAGTGTGGGAGTGGGGACATATAGCGAGCCGTCACGGAATTTCATTCATAACCTTATTCTTAATCAATGGCCGTACTGGTTAACACGAAAGACTATCGACTGCAATACAAATACAGTTGATATCATCAGAAAAATATTGTTAAAAGACGTAAAGTGTGTCCGTATTGACGAGACTTTTGCACAAAGAGATTATGAGACAGATTTATTGGAAACAGATATAAATAAACTGGATAAACTTTTCCAGTTAGGTAGGGAGTCATATGCAAAAGAA
>JBELAT010000180.1:0-3801 GCA_049508565.1 Endomicrobiales bacterium
AGGCCAGTTTGTATTTATTGAGCTCTTCGACGATATAATCAAAGGTCTTGATAGTCTCTGCATCAATGGACATTCCATAAAGTCCATGGAGCGACGGATTCAAACGAATTCCAATTGCATTGACTGATATGACCTTTTTCATTTCATCAATAACTTCAAAGAGAATTTTGGCCCGTTTCTCAATAGATCCTCCATAGGCATCTGTTCTGATGTTAGAACCTCGATTGAAAAACTGATGCAGTAGATAGCCGTTGGATGCATGTATTTCAACACCGTCAAATCCTGCTTCAATTGCGTTTTTCGCTCCTTGCCTGAAATCTTGAATTGTTTTTTTAATATCAACAACCGACATGGCTTGAGGTGTAACGGTATCCTTGAGTCCCAGAGGAGTATATAACTGCATGGTGGGATTTAATGCCGAAGGCGCCAGGGGTAGCTCTCCCGCGTGAAAATCTGGGTGGGAGATCCTCCCCACATGCCACAACTGTAGAAATATCTTTCCAGTCTTCGCATGAACTGCCCGGGTTACTTTTTTCCATCCCTCCACCTGCTCTGGAGAATATATGCCGGGTGTATTGATGTACCCAACCGCTCTTTTCGATATGGGAGACCCTTCAGTAATGATCAATCCTGCGGAAGATCTCTGCGCATAATAAACCGCCATAAGATCGGTGGGAACATTTCCGGGATTATTGGCCCTGTTGCGAGTCATGGGAGCCATTACAATCCTGTTTTTTAGTTTTAATCCACCCAGGATATATGACTGTAATAGCGACTGGTCTTGAAACATAGTTATTCCTCACTACATCTTTACGTTTTGTTGCCGGCGAAATTACATTTTCCACAGCAGACTGTAATAAGATGTTATGTTCTTAATTGATCGTTCAATAACCATCCCGATCGCATAGGTTGCGGCGCAGACAATAATGGTAATAATAACTTTTACAAGCCTGCTCAAACGAGGATGAAACCAAACCATCGGCAAGGCCAAAGGACCAACGGTCATAAAAGAAATAATCAAAAAAGAAGTACTGAAATACCATTTCTTCTTTTCAGGCTTTACCAGCATTTCTCCGCAATAACGACATTTGATCGCTTCGTCCTGTATCTCTTCAGCGCACCACGGGCATTTTTTCAAGAATGTTGCCTTCTTTTGCGTAAAGTTTTATTCAAAAATCTATACGTTATTGTACTTAATTGCACGTCACAATTCAATGAAATAATGATGTCCTTGATGTGTCGTTTAGTGATAACCAAAGCGGGTATACCATAAAAAAACAGGCGATGTTACAAGAAGCTGTAACTTCGCCTGTTTTGAAGCACTGGATAGCACATGCTATCCTAAAAATGGGCCCTCAATCATTGCATCCCCCGATGATGACGAGGGCCATAAAATCAAACTGTATCGCTCTTGTAGTAGTTTTACGAAAAAGGATTGAAAGAGATTTAAACTCTTTATGAAAAATATGTGAAATCTTATTTGCCACTAACAGGTTTTTTTACGAAAGAGCAGAAGAGTGTTAAATGAAAAGGTGTCTATTGGCTGATTTAAAACGTTTTTTTATCAATAAGAACCCGAACAATGGCGCGCGCCTGTTCCTTGGTCAATGCGGGGTTATCAAACTGTGCTTTGAGCAGTATTTCTTTCACTTTCTGGATCCAGGGACCTGCCCGACGATCAAAGAGGCGCATCAACTCTTCACCAGACAGAATGTTGCCCATATCTTTGACAGCAAGTACTTGCTGAACCTCATTGATCCGGCGCTCAAGTTCATCTAATGCTGATAGGGAGCTGGTTTTGTGGTGTGCCATCCGGGCATGGGCACGCGAAAAGCTTAGAACAGATGGCACATACTCCCCGCACTGCATAATCAGCAATCGCACGGCAGAATCTGTCCAGGAGCTTTCATACCTTAAAGCGTCCTCAGAAAAGCGGATAATTTTTGACACTGCCAGTTTAAGGTCTTTTGAATATTTCAACCGACCCATCACGAACTGTGATAGCTCAGCATCCACAATCCCTGATTGAGGTACATAATATAAAAGAGCGGAAAGTCTTAATGCAAGATCCTGCGGAAGATAGGATATGAGTATGTTCATATCCGATTGCAAACAGAGTCGTAATACATCCATGCCCTTCTCAGGAAAAATCTGTCTAAAAAGACCTGTCTCAACGAGTAATTTTAGCGCGTGGACGGGATCAATGGATAACAACATCTTGTTAAGTTCATCCTGTATCCGCTCAACGGAGACAATATCCAGTCTAAACACATTCGCAGCTATTGCGGCGTACGTCAGTGGCTCTATCGTGAACCCCAGTTGAACGCTTTGACGAACCGCACGCATCATTCGCAGGGGATCCTGACTAAAAATAACGTCAGCATGTTCCGGATCGGTCACGCGAATGGTTCGGGTGGAGATATCTGCAAATCCCCGTCCGGTTAGATCAAGCGTTTTACCATCATTTAAACACCAAAATAGTGCGTTAACCGTGAAATCGCGCCGTCTGGCATCTTGCTCAAGAGTCCCCAGTGAGGTATCAGGATTGCGGGACTCATCGGTATAATATTCAGTGCGGGGCATGACGAACTCTATTTCCTGTCCTTCTATAGACAATTTCGCTGTACCGAACCGTGGGAATATCACCGGACCACGAATATTTAATTCGCGGGCAACTGTTTCAGCAAATCGTATACCACCATTTTCCCCTTCAACCATAATATCAAGGTCCTTAGACTCCCTACCCAGATACAAATCGCGAACGAAACCACCCACAGCATATAAGACGAATTGATGTTTTTTCGCCACTGCTTTGAGCGTTTCTATGATATGATTGAATGGTTCAGGGACTGTCTTAGGCTGCATTATGTTTGCTATGCTATCACTTTTGCTAAAACCTGTAAACTGCACGACCAATGACAAATGCTTACAGAAGACCAGAGAATCGATCCACACTCAATAGCTTTCCCACAATATCTGCAAAATCTTGTCTTGAACTTCTTGAAATGGTTGAGCAGAACCGGTAAAACCGTTCATCATTATCGACACTGCCAGCACCGTTCCTTTTCGTGTCTGCACGTATCCCGAAACACAGCTGACTCCGGACATAGTGCCGGTTTTGCCGCGGACGAACTTTGCGAGCACCGTTGCTTTCATCCGGTCCCGTAGCGTGCCGTCGATTCCCGCAATAGAAAGAGCACTCGAAAGTTCAGGAAAAACTGAGAGATCGCCATACGCTTTGCTCAAAACCTGAGTTACAATGTTCGGTGAAAGCAGATCATATGATGACAGACCAGAACCATCTACAAGGGAGTAACTCTCTGGCTTGATCCCGAGTGCGCTCAGCGTCTTTTGTACAACACCGATACCTTTTGCAGCGTCCCCGGGTGGTGCATCCGGTGAGGCACCGAGCGTCTTGAGAATGCATTCACCCGTTAAATTATCGCTCTCTTTAAGAAAGTAACAGACGATATCACTCATGGTTTTAGAGCTAAACTGATCAACTCCCAGGGTAGCTGTCGAAACAGTGCCTTCATACAACGTCCCTTCAATTGTCAGCCCGTATTTCAACAACAGATCCTTAAAAAGCGTTCCCGCATACAGTGCGGGGTGCGACACCGCGCATCTCCATTTTTTTTCCGGACCCCCCGCAATCACTGTTCCCGTAACGACAAAACGATCGCCTGAAGCATCATCCTGGCGAATAATATGCACATCTTCGCTATCAGCGGTAGTGATACTTGAGATGACCGTTGCATATGACGTTTCGGGAACTATGCGAACCTGCGGTTTGCTTTCTCG
>JBELAT010000181.1:0-3795 GCA_049508565.1 Endomicrobiales bacterium
CCAAGAGCCTGATGATGGGGTTGCTTAACGATGAACAGAAATCTATATTTCAAGAAAGAAAAACGGTTGATTTTTCGTTTGCTCATAAAGATCTCGGGTGTTTTCGAACCAATATCTATCAACAACGGGGAAGCGTTGCATTTGCCATTCGGCATCTGCCGGAATCCATCCGGTCATTTAAAGAGTTGTTGCTTCCGGAAGTACCACTGAACCAGTTGTGCCATATGCCCTACGGCCTGGTCCTGGTGTGTGGTCCTGTCGGAAGCGGAAAAACGACAACACTGGCTGCCATGATAGAAAATATTAATCAAATACGAGAATGTCATATCATAACCCTTGAAGATCCTATTGAGTACCGCCATATTAATAAATACAGCATCATCCACCAACGAGAAATTGGTGCTGACACTCCCGACTTTAAAACGGGACTCAGGTCTATATTGCGTGAAGATCCCGATGTAGTTGTTGTTGGAGAAATGCGTGATTTGGAAACCATACAAGCTGCGGTGACTGTTGCGGAGACGGGACATCTGGTGTTTGCGACCCTGCATACTAGCGATACCAGTGAATCTATCCGGCGCATCATTGATGTCTTTCCGGGAGATCAACAACAGCAGATTATTACTCAGTTGTCTGCGACGTTGTGCGGTGTTGTTGAGCAAACACTTCTGCCTCGTGCCGGTATCCCCGGTAGAATTGTCGCGACCGAACTGATGCTTCTGACCCCGGCTATTCAGAATATCATAAGAGAAAATAAAATTGAACAGATTTACTCGCTTATCCAAATGGGCAATGCTCTGGGCATGCATACCATGAACCAGTCGCTCTGTGAGTTGGTGTCAAAGGGCAGCATCAGCCGTGAGACAGCATTACAAAGTACGAGACGCCAGCCGGAGCTCATACGGCTTCTAGATCACTTCTAGGTCGTGCGTGTGTCGGCGTAAAGGTGTTGATTGAATCACATAGTATGAAAGAGATATCCAAATAAATAGGTGGGAGCTACATTATGGCTAAATACTCTTTTCGAGCAAAAAATTCTCAAGGGGAACATGTCGATGGTTCGCGGGACGCCGAGTCCGAAAAAGATTTATTGAACATTCTGCGCAGTGAGGGTCTTGTTGTTTATTCGATTAAAGCTTCAGAAGGGGAAAAAGCCCAGCCCAAAGAGAAGGAGAAAGAGAAAGATAAAGAAAAAAAAGTTCGTAAACCGTTACTTTCGAGCAGAAGCATCACACAGCAGGACATTGCCGTGTTCTGTCGACAGCTTTCTGCTCTTATTAACGCTGGCATCAGTATCTTAGATGGTATCGACGATCTTGCAACGATGGTGACCAATCCGCAGTTCTCCCGGACCCTTAAAGGCATTGGAGCGGATATCCGGGGCGGCAGCAATCTTTCCGATGCCCTGAAAAAACACCAGAAAATATTTGGAAGAATATTCATTGCGATGGTGGGTGTCGGCGAAAAAACAGGTAAGCTGGGCGATGTCCTTTCAGAAATGTCGACGTATCTGGAGCACGCCGTTCAACTGCGGCGAAAGGTACAGTCTGCAGCAGCGTATCCAGCATTTATCGGTGCTTTCTTTTTTGCATCGGTGGCAGCGATTGTTTTATTATTGATCCCCAAGTTTAAAATGATGTTTGCGTCGTTTGGCGCTGCCTTGCCGTTGCCGACAAAGATAGCATTTGCGATCAGTGATATGACGCTGGCTCATCTCCCCCTGTTTCTTATTGCGGGGGTTTGCATCATTGTGGGTGTGGTTATGACTTATAGAACAACATCCGGACGATTGTTCGTCGACACCTGGCAGCTGCATGTTCCGATACTTGGTGAAATAATCGGGAAAATATTGTTTGCCCGTTTTTTCCAAACCCTGGCGACATTACTTCGCAGCGGTGTGGATTTGGTGGTATCTCTCGAAATCGCTTCACGGGTCATGAATAACGGGTATATGGAATCAGTTATTGCATCCGTTCGTACCAGTGTTATCGAAGGTTCTACCCTTGCAAATGCGTTTGAAAAATTTCCTATGTTTCCCCGTATGGTAGTCCGTATGACGGCAGTTGGCGAAAAGTCTGGACGTTTAGATGAAATGTTTGTTAAACTATCAGGGTATTATGGAGATGAAGTTGATGGTATCGTTGCAACACTGAGTTCTCTTATTGAGCCGTTGCTCATTGTGCTCATGGGTGGTGTTGTAGGTATTTTTGTGCTTGTCATGTATTTGCCTATTTTCAAACTTGCGGGAGCCATGATGTCTGGACAGTACTAACCCATGCTTAATTGTAAATGAATACATTTTCTTAAAAAAGGGGGATGGAATTGTGAAGAGCGGCAGTGAAAATCAAAATTTTAAAAAGGAGGATATTATGCAGCGCAATCAACGTGGTTTTACTTTGATCGAGTTAGTTGTTGTCGTGATCATTATCGGTATGTTGGCGGCAGCTTCAGTGCCGATCTATAAGGGCTACATCAACAAATCGACACTCTCTGAAGGTAGAGCGTGCGCCGGTTCCATCGCCAATGCCGAAAAAGTTTATTATACTGAGTTCAATAATGTCATTGCCAGTGGTACAGTTGCATCACCCATAAAGGCTAGCAGTATGTACGGGATCGATATTACCACCAATAAATATTTCACAGAGTTTGCCGTCCCGACAGTTGCCGGCAATCCCGGCCCTACAGCTTCCTACACTGGCTACGTCATCGGTAGTGCAGCAAGTCCCAACGCGTCAGGAATTACCGTTACTGTCATTCAGACGATGAATACGTATCCAACTATCACTGATAACATGTAAAAAAAAGTTTTTTATATGCAGCGATTGAGCGAAGGATATCTCACCCAACGGGAACTATGAATATCGTCTTTGACAAAATGGATGGTATGAACACTATGCTGTACAACCGCCGAAATCCTACACGAGGCGGTTTTACGTTGATCGAATTAGTTGTTGTTGTCATTATTATTGGCATGTTGGCAGCAGCTTCAGTGCCTATTTATCATCTTTATATCAGAAAGTCGACACTTTCTGAAGGCAGAGCGTGTGTTGGTTCTATCGCCAATGCCGAAAAGGTGTACTATACCGAGTTCAACAATGTCATTGCCAGCGGTACAGTCGCAAGTCCAATTACGGCCAGCAGTATGTTCGGGATCGATATTACCACAAACAAATACTTTACGACATTTGCCGTCCCGACAGTTGCCGGCAATCCCGGACCTACGGCTTCATACACCGGCTATGCCATCGGCAGTGCGGGTGATTACAATGCGTCGGGCCTTACGGTGACTATCATTCAGACAATGAATTCGTTCCCGACCATTACTGACAACAGTTAACTGGTAAAAAGGGTTACCAATAATGTCGCGGATGGGTGGACTTTCTTACATGCATAGTGAAAGGCTGCTTTCAAAATTATGAGTACACTGCATCATTTACGACCACGGACACATGGCTTTACTCTTGTTGAACTTATCGTATCGGTTTTTATTTTTACGATTCTCATGGTTTTCGGCATGTCCTTTTTTTCTATGGGAAATGTGCCATTCTTGCGGGCAAAAAGGACAATGTTTGCCGTGAGCTATGGTGAAGGAGAAATGGAACGATACCAATCAATTGCATGGAGTAATTTGGGTAGCACCGTTACGACAACGGTTGATCCCAATACAGGGACGACGTTTACCGACACCATAGAGGTTACGACGGTTACTATCGGATCAACACTTTTTGCATATATCGGATCTTCGGTCACCTGGCCGGGACAGAATACGCCGGTAGATTTCGAGACAGCGCGATC
>JBELAT010000182.1:0-3783 GCA_049508565.1 Endomicrobiales bacterium
CGTCCGTTATTTCATGCTGGGCGTGGTCAGAAATGCCGACCCGGACCATACCATTTTCATTTTTTGCCCATTCATGGGAAGATAAATATCGCAGTTCTTTGGGAATATTCATTAGAGACACCTCAAAAAGGATTTGAACATTATATATCAAATTAAACGAAAGTTGTAAAATAGGCCTACACTTCGGCAGTACACTTTAAATAGAAAATTCATCTCACCCGTTTATAAAATGGCATGGAAACGACCGTCGCGGGACGCGGTACGTTATGGATAACGATTTGAGCTGTATCGTTGGTGTTGAGCGGACGGTCCACATATCCCAGAGCAACGGCGGCCTTTTTTGTTGGTGAGAATGTGCCGCTGGTAACGTAACCGGCTGGAGCACCGTTAATGTGTATGGCGTATCCTGCCCGGGCAATACCATCAGCGAGAACGAATGCAGTCAGAAAATGATGTATGCCTGTTTCTTTTTGGTTTAATAAAGCACTTTTCCCCATAAAATCATTGTTCCAGCAGATTGATCGTTCAAGTTTCGCTTCCAGCGGCGAGATGTCATCACTGATTTCATGGCCGTGTAACGGCATGCACGCTTCAAGACGCAGCGTGTCCCGACAGCCAAGACCGCAGGGTTTGGCTCCGGCTGTGATGAGTGATTGCCACACCGTTGAAGCGTGGCTAACAGGAACAAACAATTCAAAACCGTCTTCCCCGGTGTATCCCGTTCTGGCAACCGCCATCGCAAGCTGACCGGGCTCAAACATAATGGGCAGGTAATGGAAGTATTTTATCTCAGAAAGATTGTCATATACCAATGGTTGGAGAAGGCGTTGTGCGGCTGGCCCCTGAAGGGCGAGGAGACAGATCTGGTCGCTGAGATCTTCTACCCCCACATCGTTGATTAAGTGGGTCATAATCCAGGAAACATCTTTTTCCCGGTTACCCGCGTTGATGACCAGCAGATAATCATTCGATCGCGCATAGATAATCAGATCATCAACAATGCCGCCTTTTTCATTGAGCAAAAATGAATATTTTGCTTGTCCGGCAGTCATCCGGTCTATATCTGCTGTTGTTATTTTCTTGAGAAAAGCTGCTGCCTGTGTGCCTTTGATGCGAACAACGCCCATATGAGACGTATCAAATATGCCCGCATGAGAGCGTACCGCAGCATGCTCTTCCATGATTGACGTATATTGAACGGGCATTTCCCATCCTCCAAAAGAAGTAAACTTCGCGCCGAGTTTCTGATGTTCATTAAAGAGTACTGTTCGCTTGTTCATTGTATCTCCTGATTATGTATGAGCTGGCAAATCAACGCATGTCCCCGCCGCGTTTTGCGCTGCGAGGTGGACTGATTCGCTTAGTGATGGATGAAAAAATAATTCCCGTTGAAGGTCGTTTATGGTGAGTTTGTGACGGACTGCCAGTGAAATAAGAGAGATAAGGTCTTCTGCACTCTTTCCTATAATAATCCCGCCAAGAACTATTGAGGAGCTCTTGTCACACATGATTTTTACCCAGCCGGCTCGTTCATGCTCAATAAATGCCATTGCACTGGCGGCGAAGGGATACGTTCCTACACGAAACTTTTCGGTGTCGACCGGGGAAAGTTTTCTCCCCACTACGGCACACACCGGTTTTGAAAAAATAACGCGCGGAACGTCTAGATATGTAGCGCTCTTGCGAGATCCGCTGAGCGCATTTTCCGCAGCGATACACCCATCAGATTGCGCTGTATAAGCCAGTTGCCACCGGCCGGTGACATCTCCGGCAGCTAAAATAGTCGCAGCCGACGTTTCCAGGAACTCATTGACCGTAATTCCACGATTGTCGTACACAACGTTTGCGGCTGTGAGGTTTAAATCTTCGTTGTTAGGTATTCTGCCCACTGCGATAAGAACTTTCTCGTAATCTTTATACACAAGCGGTTCCGCGATATAACTCACGCTAGTTTTGACGCCCAGTCGTGAAAGTGATTTGGTGACCTCATTAACGATCAATGGGTCTTCTCCGGGAAGCAGGCTTGACTCTCTCTCGCACAGGTGTACCTGGGTCCCGAATCGTGCGAAAATTGTTGCCAGCTCAACCCCGATAACTCCTCCGCCAATAATAAGCATGGTTGCGGGAGGTACAGCGAGTTTCAAGGCGTCAGTTGAATCAATAATATGATGATGGTCGAACGGGGTATCTCTCAAAGGTTTTGGCCGGGACCCGGTAGCAATGATGCATTTTGTGAAGCGAACTGGCCGAGCATCAAGAGAAGAAGATGTTACAAGCACCGTTTCCGCGGAGACAAACGAAGCTGATCCTGATATGAAATCAATAGGATAGCTTTGTATAAGCTGAGACAGCCCCTTGCGCAGAGTTTCGACTGTTTTTGTTTTTTGTGCGATGGCATCGGCATACTGGCTGTTCATGGCATGCCACAGGGTTTTGGTCGGAACGCATCCCGTGTTGAGACAGGTTCCTCCGGGCTGGTCATTTTCAATGAGTGCGACTCTCGCGCCGAGTTGTGCTGCACGGATTGCCGCACTATAGCCAGCCGGGCCAGCTCCGATAACAACGACATCATAATTCATAGTTCATGATTTTACCTAATATCGGTGGGTTTGTAAAATTTTCTATCACCTATGTCCGTAAAGCACCTAAAACTCTTGACTCAATATAGAATATCGATTATATCTTTAGAGATGATGTTATACAGAGAAATACATGAACTCAAGAAAAATGTTGTTGCGTTAGCCACACAGTGCATATGAGAAAAACGCTTATCGGACAATTACTCGTAAAAAAGAAAACCATCACCCAGGAAGAATTGGACAGGGCGCTTGCTCAACAGTCTCAAACGCCCGGGGTGATGATCGGGAAAATCCTCGTCGACATGCACTGTCTTACAGAAGATGCCTTGTTTTTGGTATTGGCGGAACAGCAGGGACTGCCGTTTATTGCACTCAATCAGATACCCATTCAGCCGGAAGTTTTCGACACTCTCTCACCTGAGATTATCTATCGCTATCAGGTCATTCCCGTTGGCTGGGAAGGCGAGGATCTGTGTATTGCAGTTGGCAGTCCCATTGATACAAATATGATGCAAGAAATTCGTTCCGCATTGCAGTGCACGGTGCGCTTTCTTCTGGCAACATCCACTGATATAGACAATGCTATTAAAGCCAATTACGGGCCGGGAAGATCCACCTCCGGTGCCGGCAAAAGTTTCGAAGAAAACTTCCGTCCGGTTATAGATACTATTGAAGCTCTTTCTGAAGGCGATGCCGGAGTGATCCGGCTGGTTGACTTTATTATGATCAATGCCTACCAGAACCGGGCAACTGATATTCATTTCGAATCGTACGATGATGAGTTCCGTATCAGGTACCGCATTGACGGAGTGCTCTACACCCTGCCGCTGCCGCCGAAAATAAGACTGTTTCAGGGATCGATTATTTCCCGGTTAAAAGTTATGGCGGGCCTAGACATTGCCGAGCGTCGGCTGCCGCAAGATGGTCGGATGTCAGTGACTATCGGCAAGGAAAGCCTTAACCTGAGAATATCTACCTTACCGACCCCATTCGGTGAAGGGGTTCAGGTACGTGTTTTTTCAACGAGCATTTTTCAGCTGGCCGACCTGGGCCTTTCAGCGGATCATCTTGAGATCATCGAAAAAATAATACAGAAACCGCATGGGATCATGTTTGTCTGTGGTCCGACAGGAAGCGGTAAAACGACTACACTGTATGCCTGCCTGCACCGCCTTAATACAAGCACGCGCAAAATTATTACCAT
>JBELAT010000183.1:0-3724 GCA_049508565.1 Endomicrobiales bacterium
TCCATCCGCCAGGCACTGGAATTATCTATAACGAAACAATTTTCCTGGGCAAATATCGGAGCATACTCTTTGGAAATGGTCGCACCAGCACTAAAAAGAGCGATATCAAGCCCTTTGGCTTGATGAGGAGTAAGTGTCAGGACATCGACATCTTTTCCGTTATATCTGATCTTCTTTCCAACGGATCGTTCAGATGCTAACAAACGAAGTGATTTAACCGGAAACTTCCGGCTCTCAAGCATCTTTACCATCTCCTGCCCAACTGCCCCGGTCGCTCCCACAACTGCCACAGTATATTGCTTAGACATTCTACTCTCCATAGCATTTAATATTTCGTCATTATCTTTTTCTACTGTAAATTAAAGATTATCTGCGACAAAATCACCCATCTCGGATGTCGTCAATCCCATTTTTCCTGCCGCGAGGCTTTTTATTTTCCCCGTAGAAAGACATTTAATCACCGCTGCTTCAACTTTCTTTCCCGCCTCTGTTTCACCTATCGTCTCAAGCATCATGCCACCTGCGCAAATCGCCGCAAGAGGATTAATCACATTCTGTCCGGTATATTTTGGTGCTGACCCACCGATGGGCTCGAACATTGATACACCATTGGGATTAATATTGCCGCCCGCGGCAATACCCATACCACCCTGTATCATCGCGCCAAGATCGGTGATGATATCGCCGAAAAGATTGTCAGTCACGACTACATCAAACCATTCAGGATTTTTGACCATCCACATGCAGGTAGCATCGACATGAGCATAATCAGGTTTAATCGTGGGATAATCTTTAGCAACATGATAAAAGGCCCGTTCCCAGAGATCGAACGCATATGTTAACACATTCGTTTTGCCGCACAGAGTGAGCTTTTTTTGTTTATTGCGTTTCTGGGTTAATTCAAAAGCATAGCGCAGACACCGTTCAACGCCAAAGCGCGTATTGATTGACTCCTGAACAGCTGTTTCCTGGGGAGTCCCTTTACGTAGAAATCCACCTGCCCCACAATACATTCCCTCAGTATTCTCGCGCACAACAACAAAATCGATCTGTTCCGGTGTTTTATCTTTTAGAGGGGATGCAACGTTCGGATAGAGTTTCACCGGCCGGAGATTTATGTACTGATCGAGCTCAAAACGCAACCGCAGCAACAACCCTTTTTCAAGGATGCCGGGTTTAACGTCCGGATGACCGATGGCTCCGAGATATATTGCGTCAACTTTCTTCAACTCCGCAAGAACGCTGTCAGGCAGTATTTCCTGGCTTTTCTTGAAATGTTCTCCGCCAAGATCATAATATATCCAGTCAATTTTAAAATCGGACTTTCGTGACAATGCATCGATAACTTTGATACCTTCCCTGATAACTTCCGGGCCAGTTCCGTCACCGGCTACAACAGCAACACGATAGGTTTTTCCCATAGCATTCCTCTTTTCTTATTTCTGTTTTAGATAGTTCAATAATCCGCCGCGTTTAATAATTTCCTGCATAAACGGCGGGAACGGTTGAGCATGATATACTTCCGAGCGGGTCACATTCTTTATTGTTCCCGTGGACAGGTCAATTGATAGAACATCACCAGATTTTATTTTTTTGACCGCTTCGGGACATTCAAGTATCGGCAACCCAATATTAATGGCATTGCGAAAGAATATCCGGGCAAATGTCGTCGCAATGATCGCGCTCACACCCGCTTTTTTTATAGCAATCGGCGCATGCTCTCGGGATGATCCGCATCCGAAATTCTGTTCTGCGACGATAAAATCACCGGGTTTCATTTTTTTCATGAAATCCTTGTCGAGATCTTCCATACAGTGCTTTGCCAATTCCATTGGATCAGACGTATTTAAATACCGAGCGGGAATAATTTCATCAGTGTTTATATTTGCACCATATCGGTGCGCGTTTCCTTTGAGTATCAATGAATTCATAACGTTCCCCTTATTTTAATTGAGACGGATCTATAATTTTTCCCTTGATCGCCGAGGCTGTTGCAACCGCCGGATTAGCAAGGTAGACTTCAGATTTAGGATGGCCCATCCGTCCGACAAAATTGCGGTTAGTCGTCGCCACACAGCGTTCTCCCGCCGCAAGTATTCCCATATGTCCGCCCAGGCACGGACCGCAGGTAGGTGCGGATATGATCGCACCAGCTTTCATAAAGATATCCAGAAGCCCTTCTTTGAGAGCGGCGTGATAAATAGTCGGCGTTGCGGGAATCACAAGCATTCTCACGCGGGAATTAACTTTTTTCCCTTTTATGATCGATGCTGCCAATCGCAAATCTTCTATGCGTCCATTAGTACATGAACCCACTACCACCTGATCAATATCGATCGCGTTGAGCGAACGAGCTGTCTTGGCATTGGACGGTAAAAAGGGAACCGCAACCTGAGGTTGTATTTTTGAGCAGTCGATCTCAAGAGTTTTCGCATAGGTCGCATCAGGATCGCTCTGATACAGTTTCCCGGCGCGTTTGCCGCGGCCTTTAACGTATGCCAGAGTCTGTTTGTCAGGCGCACAAATGCCATTCTTTCCACCAGCCTCTATCGCCATATTCGCCATGGTAAACCGGTCTGACATGGGCAATTTTTCAATGACCGGCCCGCAAAATTCCATTGACTGGTATAACGCACCGTCCACACCGATCAAGCCGATTGTGTACAAAATAAGATCTTTTCCACCAACCCATTTATTGAGTTTCCCCGTATAAACGAACTTAATCGTCGAAGGAACTTTTAACCATATTTTTCCCGTAATCATCGCAGCACACAGGTCGGTCGAACCGGCACCCGTAGAAAACGCTCCCAGAGCACCATAGGTGCAGGTATGTGAATCAGCGCCGATCACCAGGTCACCGGGGACAACAATCCCCTGTTCCGGCAGTAATGCGTGTTCCACGCCACAATTGCCGCCTTCATAATAATGTACGAGCTTTTGTTCACGCGCAAATTCACGAACGAATTTTACCTGTTCAGCACTATCTATATCCTTGTTCGGCGTGAAATGATCCATAACGAGAACAACTTTTGTCCGGTCAAAAACTTTTCTTGCGCCCACCTGGCGGAACTCTTTTATCGCAAGGGGCGATGTAACGTCATTACCCAAAGCAATATCTACTTTCGGCTCGATAAATTCACCGGCCTTGACTGATTTTGCACCGCAATGTGCGGCCAGAATTTTTTCTGTTATCGTTTGTCCCATACATAACTCCCATTAAATACGTAAAAACAAAAATATCAAAACTGAAAGCTTAAAAAAAGCTTCAATCTCTTTTTTGAATTTACTATCTTTATTGAATTTGTGCAGCTATTTTATTTAACGCCTGTACATATGCCTTAGCACTGGCATCAATAATATCGGTCGACGTTGCGCGCCCCGTAAACGTCATGCCGTTGTACTCGACCCTGACGTTGACTTCCCCTTGAGCATCCTTGCCGCCGGAAATAGCGCGCAAATTATAGTCTGCCAGTTTCACCTTGATGCCCGTGATTTTGTCTATCGCTTTGTACGCTGCATCTACCGGGCCATCACCGCACGCCGCTTCCTGCATGATATCTTTCTTCACCACCACGCGCACAGTCGCTGTTGGTATTACGCCGGTTCCTGATGAAGTATTTAAATACTCAAGCAAAAATGTCGCCGGCATTTGTTTCGTGCCCTCTTCGGCCAGAGCGACAATATCGTCATCATAGACTACCTTTTTCTTATCGGCGAGCTCTTT
>JBELAT010000184.1:0-3685 GCA_049508565.1 Endomicrobiales bacterium
CTGTACAACGGTACGGAAAAGACCTCCTCATCAAGGCCCGGGTGGTAAAATAACATGTTTACCGGTATTATTGAAGATATTGGCTTTATAAAAGCTATCACATCATCAAAAGTTGAGGTTGTGAGTAGTTTTGTGGACATCGCACCTGGAGATAGCGTGTCGGTTAACGGGATTTGTTTGACCGCCGTTGCTATTACCCCCTGTCAAAAGGGGGTGTCACTGTCCTTTGACTATAGCTCCCAAACCTTACGCCATACCAGTCTGGGAGGTATCAAAACTGGTGACCGCGTGAACCTGGAACGGGCGTTGAAGGTAGGGGGACGGCTGGGGGGACATTTCGTATCAGGACATGTAGAGTGTCAGGCAACCGTTACCGCAATAAAAAAGGATAAGGAGTCGTTTTTATTTACGTTTACGCTGCAACCGGCGATAAAAAGGTATATCGTTTCAAGGGGTTCAATTGCGATCGATGGTATTTCGCTTACTGTTGGTGATGTCATGTCTTCAGAATTTACTGTTGCGGTAATACCGCACACGTTTGAACATACAACACTCAAATACCGTATCCCTGGAGATACGGTTAATATTGAACCTGATATACTGGCAAAATATTGTGACCAATTGATCACGGGTAATACAGAGAGTCTTTCTCGTGAGTTTTTGCTCAAAAATGGATTTTAAATGAAAGGATTTCATATGACAAACTTTTCAAATATTCAAGAAGCAATCAAAGACATCCGGCAGGGGAAAATGATCATAATCGTTGATGATCCTTCGCGTGAAAATGAAGGAGATCTTGTGTGTGCAGCTGAAAAAGCTACCCCCGAGATCATCAATTTTATGGCGAAGTTCGGTCGCGGACTTATCTGTCAACCAATCGTCGGGGAGCGCCTTGACACCCTGCGCATCAATGCAATGGTGCAAAATGCCAATGAGGCTCGCGAGGCCTCATTTACTGTTTCTGTCGATTATCGCCACGGAACAACCACGGGCATTTCAGCCCACGACCGATCAAAAACGATCAAGGCGTTGATATCTCCTCAGACAAAAGCAGAGGATTTCGCACGACCCGGACATGTATTTCCATTACGATATGTTGAGGGAGGAGTCCTGGTGCGCACCGGGCATACCGAGGCATCAGTCGATATCGCGCGTCTGGCGGGGTTGTATCCTTCAGGCGTTATCTGTGAAATAATGCATGAAGACGGAACGATGTCCCGCCTGCCTGAGCTGACGAAATTTTCTAAAAAGCATCATTTGAAAATTATTACGATTGAAGATCTTATCGCCTACAGGAGGCGTATAGAAAAACTTATAAAAAAAGTGGTGACGGTTGATTTGCCGACAAAATTCGGCCAATTTAAATTGTCGTTATATGAAGACATGGTATCTCATGAACACCATGTGGCTATTATTAAAGGCGATATACAGGGAAAAAAGAACGTACTGACCCGGGTACATTCATCATGCGTAACCGGTGATATTTTCCATTCTTTGCGGTGTGACTGCGGTGAGCAGCTTGAAACGGCCCTGAGGATGATCGAAAAAGAAGGATGCGGAATCGTGTTATACATGCATCAGGAGGGCCGCGGCATTGGACTTGCCAATAAGATACGTGCGTACCATCTGCAAGAAAAGGGGATGGATACCGTTGAAGCGAACATTGCTCTGGGGTTTCCGGCTGACTTGAGAGACTATGGGATTGGCGCTCAGATATTGTCTGATCTGGGACTAACTACGCTACGACTCATTACCAACAACCCGCGAAAAATAATCGGACTTGAAGGGTACGGATTAAAGGTAACGACACGCGTGCCCACTGAAATTAAACCGACTATACAAAGCAAGAAATATTTAATGACTAAAAAATACAAGATGGGGCATCTGTTGAACATATAAAATCAATGGGAGGTGTTAGTATGGTTAAGACACTCAGCGGAAAATTGACAGCCAGCGGAAAAAAGTTCGGGATTGTGGTTGCACGGTTTAACGAATTTATTACCAGCAAACTGCTTGATGGCGCCATCGACTCGCTCATACGCCACGGTGCTGATGAAAACTCAATCGAGGTCGCATGGGTTCCGGGTGCATTTGAGATTCCGGCGGTTACCGGGAAAATGGTCGCCACAGGAAAATATGACGCAATTATTGCGCTGGGATGCGTTATCAAAGGAGACACCCCGCATTTCGATTACGTGGCAGCAGAGGTTTCTAAAGGCGTCGCGTCTATTGGCATGAAGAGTCCCATGCCGGTTGTCTTCGGCGTGTTAACGACTGACACCATTGAACAGGCAGTAGAACGAGCCGGTACAAAAGCCGGCAACAAAGGCGCTGATGCCGCAGTGACTGCTATTGAAATGGCAAATCTATATTCCCAAATCAAATAGAATAATATAGAATACGTATTATGGGTATAAGACGACAGGCTCGTGAAGCTACATTGCTAATGCTGTATCTGTGTGATATTTGCAAGTATACTGATGATGAAGCGCTATACCATCTCATGCATAATACAGACCTGCCACCGGATGGTCATTCATTTGCCAAAGACTTGTTCACGGGTACCAGGCTTAATGGCAGTTCCCTTGATGCACTGATAAGCCGCCATGCTGAGAACTGGGAAATGGATCGCATGGCGGTTGTTGATCGCAATATTCTGCGCCTTGCCGCATTTGAAATAACTGATATGACTGAAACGCCGATTAATGTCATTATCGACGAAGCGGTTGAGATCGCCAAACAGTTTTCCACATCGGATTCAAGCAAATTCGTTAATGGTATCCTTGATAAGCTTAAAAATGAAAGAAATAAAGCGGTAGTAGGCACAAAATCACTCCATAAAAAATAGTACCTGGCTGGCGTTCATGCATGAGAAAGCAGCAGACATTAAAAGTCGTATAGAGCATCTGCGGCACGATATTGCCCATCACGAATACCGGTATTATGTGCTTGATGATCCCGAAATAACCGATCTCGAGTATGACACCCTTCTCAAAGAACTTGAGACCCTGGAACAACAACACCCCGAATATATCACTTCTGATTCACCGACACAACGCGTGGGTGGCCAACCGTCAACGCTTTTTGCCCCTGTGCGGCATAGTGTGCCCATGCTTTCGTTAGACAACACTTATGATGAACAGGACGTACGCGACTGGGCTGCACGGGTGGTCAAAGTCTTAGGCGCGACTAAGTTTGAATTAATCGTAGAACCAAAAATTGACGGATTAAGTGCCAATTTGCGGTACGAACAGGGAGTGTTAACGGTCGCTGCAACCCGCGGTGATGGTGACACGGGGGAAGATGTCACCGCAAATATTCGGACAATAAAATCCATTCCTTTACGTATGCGAGGGAATTCCTTGCCCTCATTTTTTGAAGTTCGCGGAGAAGTCTATATCGACAAGGCTGATTTTGAAAAACTCAACCAAACTCTCATTGATCAGGACGAACCGCCGTTTGCCAACCCCCGCAATGCTGCCGCGGGATCGTTGCGGCAAAAAAATCCGCACGTTACCGCCACTCGACCGCTTAAATTCTTCGTTCATTCCTACGGCAAAGTTGACGGCATAAGCTTTGTGTCACACCGTGAATTTCTTGATTTCTGTCAGACAGCCGGACTTCGCCACGCTGATCTCATAGAACGATACCATACGATTGACGATGTCATCGCTTTCCTCAGAGA
>JBELAT010000185.1:0-3640 GCA_049508565.1 Endomicrobiales bacterium
TTTTTTCCGTCGGGATCCCATGACATATGATTTTAACAATGAACTGGATACATTAGGAAAGTTCGTTCAGTCAATAATCCAGCATGGGACAGCTTTAAAGGCCCGGCGTCACCTCATGGAAGTATCCTTCAATGACCGTCCGGGATTCGCATCAGAGTACCTTCCCGAAGAACAAGATCGGGTCAATGAAATCACTACATCGAAAGTGTTCAAATTTAGTTCCTTCACTGGTCAATTATTTCAAGCCTCTTCAAGCGCTATTCGTTTATGGATGATGGGCGTGCGCACTGGTGAAGCGATGGAGGCTGTTGTAACGCTTCCCAAAAAAATACAGGAAATGATTTTCCAGCCTAGTTACGCGCACTATCGCGCGGTTCTCTACATAGTTGCCTTTGTCAAAGATAATGCAGCGCAACACCCCGACCTTAAGATGGACGATCCGGCGGCACAGAAAGCTCATTTGGAAACGATGGTAACGCGCAAGCTGGAGCTTGACAGCCGTGGACTTGAAACTACCTATGAGAACCTTACCATGCCTGAACAGGATCTTGGCCAAGCTCCCCCTACCGGACCGGCAGCGGCCCATTTAGGCGTCGGGGTTGATTCGATGATCAATTTGCTTTCCGGAGTTACTGTACCTTTTCGTCCTATCGGGGCAGCTGCAGTGGCTCTTGCTGATCTGTTCATTTCCCTGTTCAAGGGAGAAAACGACAATGTAACGAATGAATATCAAAGCAAACTTCAGGGAGCCGGGATAAGTTTCGATACAATACAAGTGGCAATCGCCGGACAACATTTCCACAGTTTTACGATTTGGAATAACCCGGCTATGATACAAGCTCCCGACATGTTTGCACTGGCTACTCCTGAAGGCGAGAATCTTCACATTAATTCCGTTCTGATGGACGCACTGGTTGCTCGCGGTCCGCCTTCGGGATTTACGCTCAAAGATTTCTTTGCAACTCTTGCCCAACGCGAATTCCTTCACAATGCTGCCATGAATGACAGATTTTCGGCGGCTTATGTTGCCTTCTCGCGGTATCTCCCTCTGCGTAATGACCTAAAAAGAAACGATGATAGCTTCAACACATTCCTGCAGTATCTTGCCGATGGGAAATATGTAAACGATGAAACGATATCTGCTGAAACTAAGCAAGTGTTTCAAGCAGTGATAACGGGTGAGCAAGCAAAAAGACAGATCGAGATTTTACGGTATGCCAAAAGCGTAGTAGTCCGGGAACTCATCGAGCGGGCTGTTGCTAAAGCAAAAGCTGATAGAACGTATGAGTCCGTCAATGCTGCGGCGAGACTTCTCCAACAAGCGTATGAGCCGCAGAACGAAGCATTTGCGAGCATACCGGAAAACGCGGCTTATGCACAAAAACAAATGTCTGATTTGTCGGATATAGACATGTTTGCGACTATGTACGGCTTGTCATTTCAGTTTCCTAAGAAAAAGATCAACATTCATGATTACGAGACTGTCCTTAGTAAAATACTTTCCAAAAACCAAGATGAGATCAGGACAATGCTCAATAACGCTGGGTTTGAGGCACCTGAGATTACCGTACAATCGATGCTTGATTTAGGTAAGTCTTTACGGGCGCAGGGGATAAAGAAGTGGTTTTTGTTAAATGCAGCTTTTGCCGGCGGTGGTGTTTCAGAAATGATGTTGACGATGTATTACATCATGCAGGAAGCGGGTGTGGAAATTGTTTGGCCGATAATGTATCCCGACACGTTGGAGTTTTACGGCGGGATGTCTGCTCCCATGCACGAAAGGCTCCAGGGCAGAAGAGACACACCAGGGACTGAATTTACGGATGAAAAGAATGAAATGTGGATGCGCAACGGACGCGCAACCATGCATATATTCCGCGGGGCGCTGCTTGATCCTGAGATAGGATTTGCTTCTTTCGAAGATCCCCAGCCGTTGCGGGTGTTTGATGCGATGGAAGAAGAAATGGCGAGGCCGCTCTCAGAAGAGCCTCAGTTGCACCATTTATTTACTCAAGCTGAACTTGCCCGGCTGATGAACACGCCCGTGATTGAAGCAATAAACACGCTCAGAACGCAGCCGTTGGTGGTTATGAGCCGGTTCCATATACTGTTAGCTGGTTTAGAGGACACCGGGAACACGGGAGCCCAGAAGGCGTTAGGAGAAATACTGAAGTCATTGAGGGCGTTAAACCATTTTGGTGCCAGGTTCGGTGTCAAAGTCGGTGTTATGTTCCAGCCCGGGTTCACTGTGCCGCGGCTTGAAGAAACGGCCACAACAATTGAAGTAGACGGTACTACGGTACAGGTGCCTCCTATAGCCTCTTTTGAGCAGCATCCGGGGATAGATTTTCTAGCTCCGAAGAATGCGCCGATGGAAGATGCACAGGCGAGGGCATTGCTTGCGGAGATGAAGGATATTAATGGTAACCCGATAGAACCTGATGCGCCTGCAATCTTGACGCTGGGACGGTTTGATCCGGTCAAAGGGATGGAGCCGTTCATAGATGGACACATAAAGAGTATGATCAAAGCTGCGGCGGCGGGTAAGAAGGTTCCCAATCAAAAATGGCTTATTGCAGGTAATTTCCCTACCGATAATCCTCTTGGCAAAGTTCCGTTCAACGTAGTCGTAGCGATGGCGAAAACAGCGGATGCGTACGCAGAAGCGCAGATGAACAAGATGGGATATAATGAGGCCCAGAGGAAGCAGATGTGGGAGTTGATGGGAGGATATGGCAGCATAAGTCGTCGTATTCAGATTATAGCCAATTATAGTGGTGCTTATATCGGAGCATTATATTGGGTGGCTGCGCACACGCATGGATTTGTGTATCTATTGTCAATGGCTGAAGGGTACGGTTTGACGGAAGATGAGGCGGCGGCCAAGAGAGCAGCACTAGTTGTGACCGATGCCATTCCTCGCTATACGGATGGTCTCAACGCGTTGGTTATTTCAGGTGTTAAAAAATTGTATGAACGCATTATCCGCAAAACCACGCCCGGGCAGCTCTGGACGCTTCAGGAAGATGGGACGGTAAAACGGGATGAACTGGCAAATGAGTTTTCAGATTTGGTTGCCGCAAAAGAGGCTGAAATTAACCAGTCGTGGGGAAATAATGAGAAACCGTCGGAGCAATACCTCACGAGATACAATGAATTGAGTGTACAGGCACTGATTTTAGCATGGATCTTTTCGGTGTTTTCGATGGGCAGGAATTACCTGGCATTTATGAAATCTTCGGTGAAGACGTGGGCCGAAAAAGGTGTTATTCGCAATGGGAAGGTCACCCCTGCTGCTGAGCTCACTAAAGAAGTCTTGAGCGAGATGGCGGCGCAAACCAAAGGACATCAATTGCCTGGATCATGGATAACCCGGACAATAGCCTTGTTTTTGGCAGCATTAGCTATTTTTATCCCCGTAGCGTATTTGACTCATTTTTTCCCTAGCTTTCAAAACACAGTTGTCCGGAATCTTCCTGCTCCTAAAGCGGCTCCATCTCTGAGCAACCGGTCGGTGATAACTCAGATCGACGCGGTTTTGAGTAGTACACTTCGTGGTAACGCGAATCTGGGAAATATCAGGACCGCAGTGAACGGTGTTGTTCAAACTGATTTTGCGGTAGGCCTCGATCCAATGCAG
>JBELAT010000186.1:0-3616 GCA_049508565.1 Endomicrobiales bacterium
CGAGCGCCCCCCGTAACCAATCGAAAATTATGTGCATATCTTCAATAATAGCTTCGGTTACATCTCCCCGGGTTCCTTCCCATCCTAATAATTCCTCCCGTAAACCCTTCAAATTGAGAGCAGTGCTCCACATTTGTTTTTTTCCAGTAGTTATTGTCTCCATAATTTTCTCATGATCTTCTTGCCGACCGGCAATGACTTCGGGGCTAAGCCCATGAGGATGCCCCCTCGACTCACGATACGGGATCCGAATGCGCGGTGCGAGAATAAATGGTAGAAATTGGGCCAGTGCCTTCTTGTTTTTAATTATCGTTTTTTCATCAGCATTGCCATCCAGTGCTACTGACAGACCCTTATTACCAACGAGTAAGGAAATAAGATTGCGGATATAAATCAGTTTATTAAACGTTCTATCGAGCTGTTCAGATGTCATCGAATCAAGATCATGTAAATTGACGCCACTATTTTCAAGTACTTGATTTATCAATATATATTGATTATGGGGATACTTTTCTTTGAATTGATTTATAGGAATTTCACCCTCACGATAAGGAGAAGACGCTGTTTTGTTTTTCCGCCATGTCCATACCACGTACGCAAGTGCAGGGACCGCCCCAAGAATGGCTGAAATCGACAATGAAAACGGAAGAAATAAAGTGAATGCAACCGTCGCGATCAGGAATATGCCGGCTCCGGATTCCGCTAATCCGGGACCTTTTTGTGACTCAAAAATACGATAAAAAATAAAATAAACAATAGTATTGATCAGAGCGAGCGCCCACAAGAATTGTAAATGGTACACAACCGGCATTCTCAGTGCCATGATCGTTCCCAATCCTACTAACGCAGCAAACTTCCATACTGTTTTTCTCCAGTCGGCCTTATTTTTATACTCTTGTGACAAATCAACGAGCTTAATCATAATCAGGAACAATGGGGATATAATAAAACCCCAGGACAACGCTATCGGATGAATGACTGATACAAACAGTTTCAGAAAAAACGCAATCCCAACAAGATAACCCAGCCTATTGTAAATATAATGTTGGTCTGGCGAGCCTGAGCCGCGGATAGCGCCTAATTCAAACCCGGTGACAAACTTCAAAAAAGCCACAGCACCAACGAGAGGAAGACCAATGAAGTACGCTAAATGGTACGTAGAACCTAAGGCCAGTGCGGCAAGAATAAGAAATGCATACGATGCTGCATGCGATTTAAGTATCAGGTCCTGGGCTCCGTGAGGCCACGTTTTCGAGCGAACTGATTTAAAAACAATATAGAAATGCGCAATTGTATAGAGACCAAATGCTACCACCGGTATCCAGGCAAAAGGTATGCCAAAAAATGTCCCTACGGGACTAACCGTTTTGACAAAGTACACAGTTGCCGCTTCATATGTGATGAAGGATGCGATTTTTGCATCTATATTGGGAACAGTAAAGAGAATAATCAGTGAGACTATCGTAACCACGGGCATCATTAATAGAAACAAGGGCGAATGGATAAACAACAGGACACTCATGATCAAATGCGAATGAGTTGCCGGTGCCACTGCGAGCGCACCTAATAAGCCTACTGAATTGAGTGTATGACGACTTTTATTTGGTTGTGTTTCATTTCCGGAGGCGTAGCCCTGGTTTAGATCTACTTTAAAGCCGAGACGTTTCAAGCCTCTGAGAGCAAACCGCGAAAGAGGTGAATTGGCGTTAATCATCTTTCTGAGCCAGATCGGCACAGCTTGTTGATCAATAGCCGCAGAAGCCTGGCCCACAGATAGCCGTCCGTTTGTAACGATAAGTTTCCCAAATTCGTCAGCATACGCTGCAAAACTCATCGTGTTCTGCCTGTTTTCCGTAATGACGAACCATGATCCGTCCTCAAAAGTGATCCTCGCCTGCCGTATGCCATCCGTTTGCGAAAAGATGGTGTCTTTAACTTTAATTGAGCTGTCTCTCTTCAAAACGTTGATGAGGTAATTGATATGTGTTTCGCTGTAATTGACTTTTGCTAACGCCGTAACAGCTATCTTAAACTCGTCCAATCTTTTTAAATTGAAAAATTCTGTCAACGCAAGCGCGTTCGACAATATCGTTGCCTGCTCGCGGGCAAATGCCGCATACGAGGCGTCTGCCTGTTTAGCGTCTTTAGTCACCATGGGCATGATGGTCAGATAAGATATTTTCCTGTCCTCAAGCAGTTTTTTAAGTCCCTGCGTGTGGAATCCGCCGGTTACTATCACTATCGGACGGGTACCGTTGTTTAAAGCGGAAAGCAGGGCCGCCTGGTCGTCAATGACGGGGGTGGAGGTTTCTACAGATCTTGATTGCTGTTTGAGTGCTTTGGCATCGACAGAGGACGACAATACCGCGGGCATGATGTGGTTAATAAACGAATCGTTGCGCGCACGGTTGACCGTATAAAAATCATCGAGAACGGGAAACGAGTCGGCCACGTCCATGATATGGTTTCGGGCAGCGTATTTGCCCCACGTGTTTTTGAATGTATCAAACTTCTTATAAAAGTAATCACAATCGTCCGCAGTCAATTTGTTGAGGAGATAATCCTGGTAATACGGATAAAACCCCGCCAGGAACGATACTTCATGTTCGCTGACGTTATCTGATAACGCTACCCGGATATCCGTTACGAGCCGGCGATCTTCATCGATCAATTTCACCGGGTTTATCGCGTGGCTCCGGTCATTGTAGGCAAAGAACTCTTCGAGCGACGGGTTGAGCGGGATCGCGTGCGCTTTTGAGAGTTTTGACAGCGCCACACACACCGCGTCCATATCCGTCAAATTGTTCGTCTTTTCAAGCAGCTCCGCGTACTCGCGATACGATATCTGTGTTTTCAAGCCCGCAACGGCGTGCTGCAGTTCGCGCGATATCCGCTGATAGTTCAGCTTCCGTGCGCTGCGCAGCGTGCCGATGTAGGAGGCAACGGTTGGATAATCATTCATGTCCAAATAGGTCATGTTCTTGTATGAGTTCGGATCTTTCTCGATTGCATCAATGTATTTTCCCAGCAGCGTATAATATTTTACCGGATCCATGTTCCCGTTGCGGTATTTCTCGACTATGCTCTCAAAGCTCTTGTTTTTTGACGTGAAATAATGGTCTTTCATCACTGCAAGGTCTTGCGAGAGCACCGTCAAGTTGTTATCGAACACACTCTTTTTCTCAAGCAGGACACCTAACCGTTTAATGTTATCTTTGTGTAATGCCTCGTCTTCTAAACCTTTCAGCAGAGTTGGGCGGTTAGCCTGTACGGAATAGTATTCTGCACCCGTCAGCTTGCCCGCGTTGACCAGCGTGTTGAGGATTTCCTTCTTCACCGTCTTGTCGGTAATATTGCACATCCAGGAGGTGTCTATGTCGCCATATCCGCCTTCAACAAAAACGTTGTCGAGCCGATATTTCCGGTCAAGGGTCTCAAGTATCTTACTTATGTTTCTCTGCACTTCGGCATGACAGTGCAGGTCCTGGATGTTTATGACTATTTGGTTACTATCAAAAAATTTCTCATCGGTTATCCGGCCACAATCGGAGGAAATAAGGGGGCTTACCTCCACCGGCGCTGCCAGCTGCGGCAGTGAGGCTGCGCGAGCGGGCTC
>JBELAT010000187.1:0-3591 GCA_049508565.1 Endomicrobiales bacterium
CCCTATTTAAAAGGCATTTTCAAAGAACAAGAATCTCAACGGAATCACTGGTTTTCACAATCAATTGAATTTATAACTACATTGTGCCGGACAGTAGTGACAAAAAGACGGTAGTTGTCGGCGGTGATGCGTGGAACAAGATGTATGACCGCCGATCGAAATCTTGTTGGGGTCGAATGAAACTGTGGAGATGGAACAACATAATTTCTTTTGGCAATGAGTGAATGGTTTGGTTGTTTTACATTACAAACTGGCACTATTTTTTGATTTTGGATTGTGCACAGCTGGACCACATTTTTGTCTGGTGGCTTTTGTTTTACCGTCTCCACTGTATTTGGTACACATATTGCTTGTCAAACCACGGAAACACTCATTACAGCGGTTGCTGGGCCGTTATAAAAGCAAGACACACGACCCCGAGTTTGACATGAAAGCGGTATACGCGGAAGCTACAGAGAAAGAAAGCCAAATGTTCGGGATATAATTTCACGTTATGCCACAAGATTCTACTTCACTGGAAATACCGTTGACAAAATTACCAATAATAGTAAATCATGCGATAGATATATTGTAAAATAATGTATAATATATGCAACCGCAACGCATATAATGTATAATATATGCGTTGCCAGTGAAACATTAAGTGATATCTATGAACAAAGAAACTTTAAAAAGAGTGATTGTAGATCAACGGCAGGAACTTGAGAAACGGTTTTGTCAGGAACGCGTGCTAGAGCGGGAAGGCATAAAGCCGTGCATGAAGTATTTGGTTCAGCCGAACCTGCTTCTTGTTAGTGGCATGAGGCGAGCAGGGAAGTCGTTTTTTGCGCATATCCTGGCTGGCAAAAACTCATACGCTTTCCTGAATTTTGATGATGAGCGTCTTATGGGTTTTGTGGCATCGGATTTCAACAACGTTCTTGAATGTTTCAACGAACTTTATGGAGAGCCGCCATATCTTCTGTTTGATGAAATTCAGAACGTCAAAGGATGGGAGCTATTTGCGGGACGTTTGCGCAATACGGCAAAAGTGATAATCACCGGATCAAACGCCAATCTGTTAAGCCGAGAGCTTTCAACGCATTTAACGGGGCGGTTTATGGAGTATGTTTTGCATCCGATGAGTTTTAAGGAGTTTTGCGGGTTTAAGAAAGAAGGCTCTTTGGAAATTTGAATGGGTAAGGGGTTTTAATCTATAATCCTGGGAAGACACATAAACCAGGAGGAACCCGATGTTTACCCAACCTTTGTTTGAGCAGGCGCTTAATATTAGAGATCCTTGGTACATTAAAGACATTCAGTTCAGTGTTGAGAACAAGCGTTTAGACATCCACATAGACTTTCGTAAAGGCGCCCTGTTTCATTACGAGTCTATACAGGACAATATCAACGGTGACTTCAAGGTATACGACACGATAGATAAACAATGGCGTCACCTGAACTTTTTCGAACACGAATGCTATCTACATGCACGGGTTCCACGATTGGACATAAGCGATAACGTGAAACGGTTGATTGAGCCGCCATGGTCCGGACTGAGTAACGGATTTACCCTGCTCTTTGAAGCATTGGTACTGCAACTGGCCAGGCATATGCCTGTTCATACGGTCAGCCGGACCGTTGGCGAATCTGACTATAAAATATGGGCGCTGCTTGAACGGTACGTAGACAGCTCATTGGCAACCAATGATTACAGTGACCTCACCGCTATTGGCATGGACGAAACCTCCAAGCGCAAAGGTCATGATTACATCACATTGTTCGTTGATCTTCTTAAAAAACGAACCGTCTTTATAGCCGAAGGCAAAGATCAAGAGACAGTCAAAGCATTCGCCAATGATCTCAAGGCTCATCACGGCACCGCAGAGGCAATTACGGATGCCAGCTGTGATATGTCTCCGGCGTTTATCAGGGGTGTTAAAGACAATCTGCCTAATGCAAAGATCACCTTCGACCGGTTCCATATCATGAAAATCATCAACAGCGGTGTCGATGAGGTTCGCAGGCAGGAAGCCCGGACACACTATGCAATGCTTCAAGGAACCAGGTACATTTTTTTAAAGAACCACAAGAATTTAACTGATGATCAACGTCGGAAACGTAAAGAGTTGTCTATGCCTCATATGAATCTCAAATCCATCAGGGCTCTTCACATGAGGGAGAACTTTCAAGCGATATACAAAGCTCGCACACACAAAAAGTTTGAATCATTGCTTAAAAGCTGGTACTTCTGGGTAACGCATAGCCGCATCGAACCCATGATCGAAGCTGCGCACACTATTAAGGCTCACTGGGAAGGCGTCCTTCAATGGAAAAAGACGCACATCGACAACGGCCTCTTAGAAGGACTCAACTCGTTGCTCCAGGCAGCCAAGGCTAAAGCTCGAGGTTTCAGCACGTTCCGTTACTTTAGAATTGTTGCGTTTTTGATTACGGGCAGGCTTGATTTTGCCCGCCTCAATAATCACTATGTACCCATTTGAAATTCAAAGGAGCCAGAAAGAATCTGTTGAAAATAATGAGCTCTATTCTACCACAAAGAGGGCACATGTCTCGCATCTGCTATCGGAATACTTAATCAACGGTGGCATATTTGATAGTTATAAATTCGGCCCGGAATTCTTGCGAACACTGTGGCGCTCGGTTGTAGACAGGGACATAATAATTCGCTACCGCGTGCGTTATCCATCCACACTTGAACAGCTCGCCCTGCTTTTGCTCAATTCATTTGGCACAAAGATATCAACGGCAAAACTGACAAGACAGTATAACATCAAAAGTCAGCACACGGTTAAAGATTATATCCATTATCTCGAGAATGTGTTTTTGTTATTTTCTGTCAACAAGTTCTCATACAAACTGAAAGAACAACAGACATCATTTAAAAAGATGTATATTTCAGACAATGGTTTCATTCAGGCACTTGGCTTTTCTTTTTCCGAAAACAACGGCAGATTGCTTGAAAATGCGGTAGCCTCAGAACTTAAGCGCCGATGCCAGCTTACGAACTCGGTTTTATATTATTGGGATGACTATCATTTTGAATGTGACTTCGTCGTCAAGAAGGGCAAGAAAATAAACGCTCTCTATCAGGTATGCTCTGAGTTGAAACCAGAAAACAGGGATCGGGAAGTTAAGGGGTTGATCGCGGCAATGAAGGTATTTAAAATTAACAGCGGCAGGATAATAACCATGTCCCAGGAAGATAGCATAAAAGAAGATCGATACAAAATTGACGTTATTCCTGCATGGCGATGGTTTTTAGAAACGCATGAATAAGGGACATTAAGAAAACATATCGATAGGAACACCCGGGGTGCGTAAGTGGAGTCCCTAAAAAGGGTATCAAAAACCGGTCTCCTGTCTCCGTCGTAAGACGATCCCCAGGATTCTGTCTCATAAATCGGACGTTTTCTGAGACAATAAATCAGATTATTGATACAACTTAAACAATGTCCTTCAGTTCAGAATTAATACCAGTAAATTCAACCTCAATACTATCAAATCGCTTTTTGTTTGGGGTCATTACTTTCGGGCTTACAACAATGTTTTTTCCACCCGGATAGATCTCCCTGAAAGCCTTAATAGCTT
>JBELAT010000188.1:0-3497 GCA_049508565.1 Endomicrobiales bacterium
ACGCACATCATGACCACGAGCGGCCAGAAACTTGGGAAGTGTTCCAACAACATCTGCAAGACCACCTACTTTTACAAATGGCATACATTCTACAGCGGCAAAAACTATTTTCATGGAATTATCTTTATGTCAAAAGCGGTGCACAGAACAATACGAGCGTAAAAGTGTTCGTATTAATCAGACTCTCGCAAAAATTTCGCTGCTTCTTCAGGTGCAGTTGGATTGATATAAAAACCACTGCCCCATTCAAAACCGGCCACCTTTGTCAGCTTCGGGATAATTTCGACATGCCAGTGGAAATGAGACAAATGCGGCTCTTTTAAAGGCGAGGTATGAATGAGATAGTTGTACGGTGGGTTATCGAGCGTACGCATAAGTTTTCCCACAACTGTTTTCATCATAACGGCCAGGTTCGTGGCCTCATGTTTTTGAATATCATTAAAATCTGAACTATGGTTTTTAGGCATAACCCACGCTTCAAACGGAAAGCGCGATGCAAATGGACACAGTGCGACAAAACTATCATTCTCTGCGATAATTCGCTGGCCAAATGACAGTTCCTGTTTGATGATGTCGCAAAAACCACAGCGCTCTTTATATTCGAAATAATTCTTAGCTCCATTTACTTCTTCACGTACACGCTTGGGAACGACCGGAGTGGCAATAAGCTGAGAATGGGGATGAACCAGGGTCGCTCCGGCAGCAGATCCGTGATTTTTGAAAATGAGAATATATTCAAGACGAATATCTTTCTTCAAATCCATAATCCTGTCCCGGTACGCCCACAAGATGTCTTCAACTTCTTTATCGGTTAGCTCAGGAATATCGCGATCATGATACGGCGATTCTATGATGATCTCATGAGCGCCAATCCCGTTCATCCTATCGTACATTCCATCGCCTTGCCGGTTTAGGGTTCCTTCGATCGCAAGTGCAGGAAACTTGTTGGGAATGACTCTCACTTGCCAGCCGGCGCCATCGCGCGGCCGTCCGCTTTCGCCATAGGCGACAATTTCCGAAGGGGTCATTGCTTCGTTGCCAGGACAAAAGGGGCACTTCTTGCCGGTACTGATATCTTCTGGACGGGAAAAATCTGACGGTCGTTTTCCGCGGTCCGTTGAAATAATCACCCACCTACCGATAATAGGATCTCGTCGCAGTTCCGGCATTATTCCTCCAAAATTCTATTTCAATATCTGAGAACCCACCTAAGAAAGATGTTTTCAGATATTTATTTTATCCGCTCAAGCGCCCGCAACGCTTCTGATTTATCTGGTTTATAAAAGAGTGCTTTCTTAAAACATGCTGTAGCATTCTCTATATCTCCGGCTGTATAGGCATTCATGCCCTGTTCGTAAAACCGTTGAGCCAGTATTTCAGATATACGAGCGAGTTCTTCTTTTGCAGAAACATGATCGGGGTTGAACTCCAGAGCTTTGCGATAAGCGGCCGCAGCGGATTCGAGTTTGCCATCCTGGGCCAACGCAAAACCGGATTTAAACTGTTTTTCCGCAAATTGACTCTTGATAATGTTGATATAATTGCGCGCACTTAACGCTGTTCGTTCAAAACCAGGATATTTAACAGCCAAATCCCGGGTTGCAGCAAACGATTGCAATGCTTCATCATATTCTCCGTTGTGATACAGGCTTACGGATTGAGTATATGATAAGTCAATCTGTTCCTTGATCTTTTCTTTGACCTTTTCCTTACTTTGCTCCTGTTGCTCAATTGATGTCTTTTCCTCCTCAGCATTTAAAAAAGCCTGACATCGATCGGCATACTGCTGAGCGTCAGTGCGAGACGGCATTGCCATCTGCACTGCATTAAAATATTTCATCGCATCGCGATATTTCCCCTGCTCATACAACTCCATCCCCTTGACAAAAAGGTCATTGGTCTGCATGATGGTTATCTTTTGCAATTGCGCATCGATTTCGTTTATATAATGCTCGGCGTCCACACTTGAAGGATTCAGTGTAAGATACTTTTTAAACCCTTCTTTCGCCTCGAAATAACTGCCATTGTGATAATATGCTAGAGACTCGTCCCAGAGTTTAACAAGCTCGGATTTGTTTTCTGAGAGCCCTTCCTTCATCCGCAGTTTCCGCGCAGTATCATCTATCCGCGTTATCGCTTCATTAGCTTCAGCATTGTCCGGATCAACTCCTAGAACATAATTGTAATACCGCCGAGCTTGCAACAGATTATTGCGAGCGAAAGCAACCCGGGCACGATTGAGCCATCGCGTAATGCCGACCATGCGTTGTTTTTCAAGTTCATCCAATGCTTGTCCGATTCGTACCAGGTACTCTTTGGACTCTTGATGATCAGGATACAAGGACAAGATTTCTTCCAATTCCTGACGAGCGGCTAGATAATCTTTTCTTTTAAATTTTTCTTTGGCAATTTCGAAATGATAGGTAAGATAATAATTATACGCAATATCCGGGCGGACGATTTTCCCAAAAGCAATCTCCAACCCCAGCTGCTGCACCACAGAGAATTCCGTTGTGGGTAAGACCGCATAGTTCAAGCTAAAATCATTAAAATCAAGTCCGACTCCCATGCGAAAACCCGAAAATATATTGTCCGCGATCTGCTTATAGCCGACCCTCAGGGTAACAGGATAGACCGGGCAGATACTGATTCCTGCGCCCACCCCTGTCACTTCTTCACTAAAAACATAACTCGCGTCAGCAGTCACAATAAGATCACTCCAGGCGAGCTTTTCATATTTGACGCCTAAATCAGCTGTCAGGGGGAAAGGGTCCGACTGATCAATATAACTGAGTGATCCACCAATGTTTTTTAAGGCAATACCACCGGTCAACGGCACATCACTGAGAGGATGAAACAGGGCGCCGACATCAGCTGCTAATGACTGGGCGGTATAACCGGCTAAGTTTGATTGCACCATCTTCACGCTGGCGCCGATCGATCCATAGTCATCGGTGGATGGATACTCTCGCCGGAACGGAATTGCGCCACTGAGAACCGCCATCAGACTTTGAGGAGCAATTGTCCCCAGAGAGGCTCCGGTGTTATCATAACTTTGAATGTTGCCGTAGGTCAGGTAAGATACCGCCATGCCTAAACTGGCACTGCGGCTGGGAATGACAACTCCGGCAAAACGATAATTAACATCTTCACCCAGGGTCATGTTTGTCAGTGAAAGCTTTGCCTGATAGACAGATGTCATTGCCGCCGGATTTGAAAGCATTACCGCTGCGGAGGGTGGCGCGTAGACAATAGAATCAGCCATGGCAGCTGATTGAGGATCAGCAACAATTTGAATAAAATCCGCGGCGCTCGTTCCCGTTCCCGCGCGGGAAAGACTGGCACCCGCAGTGATCAGTGCAATGGCGCAACAGACAATATTTTTACTTCGCATATTTTTTTACTCGCAGAAGAAGCTCTGGCAAGTTAAAAGGTTTAAAAACGTAATCCTCCGCTCCATATTCAAAACACTTATCCACTTTTTCAACATATTCGTC
>JBELAT010000189.1:0-3495 GCA_049508565.1 Endomicrobiales bacterium
AAAGGAAGTCGTGACGGGATACTCCCGACAGATTGCTGCATTTCTGCTGTCTCATAACGTGAAAATGATCATTATTGCGTGTAACACCGCTTCTGCCTATGCTCTTGAGACGTTGCGTAAAAGTAGTACGGTACCAGTTGTCGGAGTCATAGAACCTGGCGCCCACTATGCGGCGAGCATGTCACGCACCGGTCGTATAGGGGTCATAGGAACAGAAGGGACGATTCGCAGCTCTTCATATACCGCCGCCATCAGACGTTGTGACAAACGTGCAACCGTTATTACTCTTGCCTGCCCGCTTTTTGTGCCGCTGGTTGAAGAAGGATGGCTTGATCATCCGGTTACCCGGCAGGTGGCTCGTGAGTATCTGTCACCGTTTGCTCAGCACAAGATCGATACTCTGGTTCTCGGATGTACTCATTATCCTCTTCTCAAATCTGTGATCCAGAAAGTGGTTGGAAGAAATGTTCGTCTGGTTGATTCGGCGGAAGCAACCGCACGGACCGTCTCTGATATTCTTGCGCGGGAAGGGTGTGCCGCTACTCGCCAGCAAGCCGGATCATGCCTGTTCTTTTCCAGCGATGCACCGAGAAAGTTTCAGGAACTTGGCGAACGGTTTCTGGGGCAATCAATGTCCATGGTAAAAAAAATTGTTTTGTAGGGAGGGTCTATGAATTACAAGGTTTCCGTGATAAAAACGTTTTCAGCCGCACACTGTTTGCGTGAGTATAAAGGTAAATGTGAGAATCTTCACGGACACAACTGGAAAGTATGCGTGACCATCAGTGAAAAAAAGCTTAACAAAAATGGCATGGTCATGGATTTCGCTGATGTCAGGATGGTAATGGACACAATCCTTGAAAAGCTGGATCATAAATATCTCAATGAAGTCCACCCTTTTAGTACTATCAACCCGACGGCTGAAAATATTGCTGAATATATTTTCCATCAACTGGGGACCGCGGAAATAAAAGTCGACTCAGTCCAGGTCTGGGAAAGTGACAACGCGTTTGCGACAGTTTCAAACTAATTTCAGGGTTAGATCCTATGAACAATAAACGTGCACGGAAAAACTTGAAAGCGGTGGTCCTTCTCTCAGGCGGCCTTGATTCGACAACAGTGCTCTATGACTCGTTATCGAAAGGATATGTCTGTCATTGCCTCATATTTGATTATGGCCAGCGCCATAAAAAAGAAATACAGTGTGCCGTTGGCATTGCCGAGCAGCTCGGGTGTCCCTATCAGATTATCCGCATCGTTCTTCCCTGGGATGCAAGCTCGCTGGTTGATCATAAAAAATCCATTCCCATCAAAGGTTCCGTGTCTAAAACGGGACAGCTTCCTTCGACCTATGTTCCCGGTCGAAACACACTTTTTATTTCGTTCGCACTTTCTTATGCGGAAACAATCGGCGCGGGAACGATTTTTATCGGTGCCAATGCGATTGATTATTCAGGCTACCCTGATTGTCGGCCCCGATACTATACGGCATTAAACCGGGTTTTTTCTCAGCTGGGAACCGGTGTTACGATTAAAACTCCGCTCATTCATCTTTCAAAATCCCAGATCATTCGCCGGGGAAATCGTTTGGGTGTACCCTACGATCGTACCTGGTCGTGTTATCAGGGCGGTAAAAAGCCGTGCGGTGTCTGTGATTCATGCCGTTTTAGAGAAAAAGGGTTTCAAGAAGCGTAAGTCATTTCTCATTTAAAAAATATTTTTTCGAATAGGGGTCTCTTTATGAGAACCGTTAATGCTGTTTTGAAAGCACCGATTTCAGAGATATTTTTATCGCATCAGGGTGAAGGGATTTTCATCGGAGAACCGCAGGTGTTTGTGCGCTTTGTTGGGTGTAATCTGCGGTGCGATTATTGTGATACATCGGAAAACCAGACTATTAATGAGAATCAGAAATATTTTTCAGTTGAAAATATCCTCGTGCAGGTTAAAAAACTCTCCGGGGGAAAACCCATTACCGTTTCTCTTACTGGCGGAGAACCGCTACTATATTCCGGCTTTCTATCTCAACTATTGCCAGCACTCAAAAAAATAAAATGTAGGACCTATCTTGAAAGTAACGGAACCCTTCCCGAATTATACCGCAAGATCGCCCGGTGGGTGGACATCGTTGCCATGGATGTAAAGGTCGCCTCCGCATGCGGGGCAAATTACTGGTCTGAACACAAAGATTTTCTTATGGTTGCCAAATCAAAGGTCTTTGTAAAACTGGTCATAACCGATAAAACAACCGTTGCAGAAGCCACTAAGGCAGCCGCCGTTGTCCGTTCTGTGTCCCTCTCGATCCCCTTCATCCTGCAAATCGCCTCGACCGTCAAAAAATGCAAATCTCCATCACCGGAGACAGTCTTCATCCTCACCCAGGCTGTCCGGAAAAAAATTCCCCACGCCTATCCGTGCCCTCAGATGCACAAGATCTGGGATGTCCGGTAAGATTTCGTTTTGTAGTGTGAGGAGTCAGTGAGGTTGCTCTCGGTGAGACCATCTGCGAAGCACCTTTACTGTTCTCGTTGCTTTAAGTTTTGATTACTAATTTTTGCGGTAAACGTATCCTTCCCCAAACAAACTTTCACTCCATCTTCTAGAAACTACGATTAGGTAGCTTTATTTATCAAAAGCTACCAATTTGTACATTTCCATTTAACCTAAAAAATTTTATTTTAAACTGATAATTCAGTTGTTTTATTATTTAAAAGCACTATGCCATAATAGTTTGCATATTGATTGCAGGAAAAAAGAATGAAGGCAACAAAATGCAAGCAGTCAAGGACATCGGGGTCCCTTTAGGCAATGAAGCCTGAGCAATGCGGAGTCTTTTCCATTATAAATTGAAAGCTTCGAACTTTACGGAGGATAAATATATGAAAAAGAGTTTTTGGTTACCATGGTTTGCAGCAGCTTCTCTAATGAGTGTTCAACTGTACGCCACACCTTCAACCCAGATATGGAACCCTTCCACGGACATCCAGTCGTTGAACGTTTGGCATCTCGGTATCGACAACTATTTTTCGGTGACAAACAACAAAACCAGTCCTATCAACGTTCCTACTGATGTAAACCTGACGTATGGATTATGCAAAAACCTTGAAGTTGGCTTCGATTTTTATGGAGCTAACTATTTTGGCGCTCCCAATGATCCACTGCAGTTTAATGCCAAATATGGATTGCCTGAAGGCGCTGCTATGCCAGCGATAGCTGTCGGAGGAATGGATTTCGGAACACAGCCCAATGCCACTGACTTCGATATTGTCTACGCAGTCATAGCAAAGACGTTCAAGCCGATAGGAAGATTTTCCGTGGGCTATTACAGCGGAAACAGCAAGTTGCTGCTTGATCAAAACGGAGCATCCGCAAACACGGGAGCTATCGTGAGTTGGGACAAGCAGATAAGCGACAAATGGTGGGCATCAATAGACTGCTCAACCGGCAATAGCTGGTACGGAGTGACATCGTTTGGTGGATCATACGCATTTGCTC
>JBELAT010000019.1:0-18568 GCA_049508565.1 Endomicrobiales bacterium
GTATTTTTAACAATAGTATATATTTTTGAATGTTTTTTTTACTGCGCAGCCTTATTGTGTCTCTTGTAACGACGTTTAGACTTATTAATTACTTCAGTGGGCAACCCCATACCATTAAGCAAATCAATGAATGGGTCAGGATCTAACTCTTCAACATTGACCATAGTTTTAACATCCCAGCTGCCTTTAGCAACAAGTATCGCCGCCGCAACTGCAGGAACCCCGGCCGTGTAACTGATTGCCTGGGATTCAACTTCGTTATAGCATTCCTTGTGGTCGCTAACATTGTAAATAAAGACCTCCTGCTCCGCATCATCTTTTTTCCCTTTAATAAGACACCCTATGCAGGTTTTTCCGGTATAATTGGGGGCCAGTGATTTCGGATCGGGCAAACAGGCCTTTACCACTTTAAGAGGCACAACTTCTAGTCCCTCAGCAGTCCGCACCGGCTTCTCAGAAAGTAGACCAATATTCTTAAGCACATTGAAACAATTGAGATAGTGATCGCTAAAGCCCATCCAGAATCGGATTGAATTGGCATTAATGTTTTTTGAGAGTGAATGCAGTTCATCATGCCCGTTAAGGTAGACGGTTTGTTTGCCGACCACCGGAAACTCATAGGAAAGCTTTTCTGTATGAATCGGTTTGCAGACCCACTGGCGGTCAATCCATGTCCATACTTTTACAAATTCTCTAAAATTAATCTCGGGATCAAAATTGGTGGCAAAAAATTTGCCGTGACTTCCGGCATTGACATCCATAATATCAATGGTATCTACTGTGTCGAAGTGATGCTTCACGGCATACGAACAATACGCATTGACGACTCCCGGGTCAAATCCCGCCCCCAAAATGGCCGTGATCCCTTTTTCTTTGCAGCGATCTTTACGTTTCCATTCGTAATTGGCATACCATGGCGGATCCTCACATACTTTATCCTGTTCCTCATGAATTGCAGTGTCTATATACGCTGCTCCGGTTCGCAAACAGGCTTCAAGAACCGACATATTGACAAACGCATTGGCAAGATTAACAACTATCGACGTACCGGTTGATTCTATGAGCTTTGCAACCGCGGCGACATCCATCGCATTGAGATGGCGTGAGTACATCTTTTTTGAGGGATCTTTGAAGTTATTCTTGCGTTTGATACTTTCGATGATTGCATCACAGTTTTCTTGTGAGCGAGATGCAATACAGATGTCTCCAAACAAATCATTATTCTGAGCGAATTTATGCGCTGCCACGTGCGCGACTCCGCCGGCACCGACAATCAAAACGTTTCTCAACATAGTGTCACCCCTCCTGGCATCAGCCTATTGATTATTATCGTCATGAAACGATTATACACAATTTTCGTTATTATGTTCATTGTTCTTATGACAGATTGTTTTGGAAATCCTTATAATCAAAATGACGAACACTTTCCAGGGAACCATTCAACCGCTTAATAACGATAGAGGGCATCTGAAGTCCGTTAAACCAGTTCTTTTTGACCATAGTATAGCCTGCCGCATCAGCAAAACGAATAACACTCCCCACTTTCAACGGTGCTGAAAAATGGTAGGTGCCGAATATGTCGCCTGCAAGACACGAACGACCGGCGATCGTATAGGTGTGCGGACCTTTTACCGTATTTTCTATTTTCGCAGGCAAACGATAGATCAACAAATCCAGCATATGAGCCTCAGTTGAGGCATCCACAATGGCAATATCGACCTTGTTATGCACGATATCGACCACTTTTGTCACCAGCTCACCGCACTGGGTGATCGCGGATTCTCCCGGCTCCAGATAGAGTTGGACATTGAATGTTTCACTAAACTCTTTAAGCTTCCGGCAAAACCTGTCAACCGGATAGCCCTGTTTAGTAAAATAGAGTCCTCCGCCCAAGCTGACCCATGACACTCGTTTAAGAATAGATCCATAGTTCCGTCCGATTTTATCCAGCATTAATGAGAAACTATTGAAATCATCATTTTCACAATTGCAATGAAACATGACGCCGCTTATCTGAGACAAAGAACGTTCTATATCTTTTTTGTTAATGACCCCGAGCCGTGAATATTTTCGTGCGGGATCTGCAAGATCAAAATGAGAATAACTCATCTGCGGGTTTATTCGCAGTCCAACTTTCAAATGACGCACCTGGCGGTAAAACATACTCAATTGCGACACAGAATTAAAGATGATTTTATCAGCGTAGCGAACAACATCAGCAATATCGTCTTTTGAAAATCCAACGCAGTATGCATGAACTTCCTTGCCGAATTTTTCTCGTCCCAGTCGTGCCTCGAACAGTGAGCTACTCGTTGTGCCGTCCATGTACTGTTTCATGAGATCAAATACTCGCCAGGTGGCAAAACATTTAAGCGCAAGAACCGACCGTGCACCAGACTGTTCCCGAACGCGCTGGATAATCTTCATATTTGTTAATAACCGGCGCTCATCAATCACATAATACGGTGTCGTCAAAACCATAGTGTCAGATACCCTTCATACACAGTCTATTGAGCAACTCGAGTACGTAACTCAACTAATGATTCGGGAAATATACGAAAGATTTTTTCGAGGGAATAAGAACTCCGGGTAAGATTGTAAACAGGCAGGATACAACGCACGTCTCGCCGCAAAATTAAATGTACTATTCTCACGTGTTCCAAGAAATACCTCTATTAATATTTGTGTGTCAGATAGTCTACAAAAAAGCCTTTTTTATGTCAACGATTCTTTTCAAAACGAGCATTCTACTAGGTTTTTATGTTGCATCTCTTTTGTCCCATCATATCGGGAACGGTCGACTCAGACAGGAAATAAAATGTGCACACAGTACTTTAATGATTCTTCACCAGTGTTTTCATAAGCTCATTAACCAGAGATGAAATGAGATATTCAAACGCGGTCTGGGTATTATCTCCATCATAGGTATCAGAGCCGACCCACAACACCTCACCCGTTTCGACACTTATCATGCGGCACGTGAGCCCCACTTGAGCGGCGATAAAGCGCTGATAATCCCCCTCATAAAGATTCTGCTCCGGAACATACTCAGATATGGAACCGACTATGATAGCATCAACTCCCGCGATTTTCCCAAACTCTTTGACCTGGGTTGGATCGATTATCCCTGAAAGAAAAAGCTGGTGTTCTTTTAATATACTATCGATCTGCGTCCGTTCAATGACACTGAAACCCGTTTTCAGCAAATACTTTGTAAAGAGTTCAGCCGGCACTGCTCCTGAGTTTGGAAATGAGGGTGCATCATCAAAATTAAGGACTGCAACCCGTTTTATCGTACTGAAATCAAACCCAGGCTTTACAATGATTGACTGTTGTGTCCCGCACGAAGAAGTGAAGAGGGTTACACACAATGACAGCAAAACTAAGACGATTGACTTATTCATGCTGCAGTTCCCTTTGAAGAGTTTTGATATGTTTTTTTGCCTGCTCATTACTTTCTTCCACACTCACGTTGATTCGTTTCTGCGAGGTTGGCGTCGAATTTATTGTCCGCGGATAAAGAAGCAGATTCTTCCATGCCTCCAGTGCATTTTCTTGCAATCCTCTTTTTTCCTCACGGGACCTCACTTTGAGCGCCTTGGCTTCGTAAATGTGCCCTAAAAACCAATATGACATACGACTGTTTTTTTGCATTGCCGTCGTTTTTGTGAATTGCTGTATCGCATCATCATAATCTTTTGTTTTGTAATACACGGCCCCTAAAAACAAATGAGCTTCATACGTATCAGCCATCTGTCCACTGGAAATCCCCTGTGTAACGGTATCGATTGCTGCAGTAAACTTTTTTTCTTTAGCTAAATTCATAGCTTGCTGAAGCATAGGATCCCGCTGATTGACTTGTTCGCTATACGCTGAAAACGACAGCATGGCGGGCACCAAGGCCACGACAAAAAACATCAGCACGCTTTTTCGCATGTCATACTCCCTTTCGATTACATAATAATTATACTACTAAGCAGTATAAATAGCAATCGGCCGATATACGGTGACCATGGTTACTTACTACCCAGTCCGCATGAGTCAATCATTGAGAGCAGTTGTTTTTCGTTCAGGCCTTCGCCGCGCGTTCCATCGAGACGTTTTACCACCTCTGCATTTTTAAAAAAAAGCACGGTCGGCACAACGTCGATTGAATATTTTGACTCACATTGCTCCATATTATCGACTTCAACCCGACAAAAATGTTCCTCATTTTTCGAAGCATATTTTTCAAAAACAGGCAAAAAGCGTGAACAGTAGGGGCACCATGATGAATAGAAAAGTACAAGCACGTGTTGGTTTGATCTGAGCATTTTTTCCAAGTCAACTTCTTTATCGATGATATTACTCATGCTGTTATCCTTTCAGAAGGGCGTCATTGGTCATGTAAGTTTTTTTGATGCAGAGGAAGCGTTATGGTAAACGTTGATCCCTTATCTTTTGCGCTGCGTATTTCAATGGTGCCATGGTGCAAATCGATAAGTTCCTTACACACCGCCAATCCAAGACCGGTGCCTTTAGATTTGGTAGTAAAAAATGGTTCAAAGACTTTCTCCAAATCTTCCTTAGCGATACCGCCTCCTGTATCGGCTATTGATATCACACACTGTGAGTCTTTGATTGATGCAGCAACGGCAATACTTCCTTTGCCGTCCGGCAGCGCCTGGAACGCATTATCAAGAATATTACTGATTACTATCCGCAACTGCGTCGGATCAGCCTCGAGCGAATCGTGAGCCGTAAGGTGTATATCTTTTTTCACTATTGTTTCTCGCGTATGAAATTTTGACTCAATTGAAGAAATACATTCCTCTAAAAATGCACGCAGGCCAACTGGTTCAAACTTTCCCACCTTGATGCGGGTAAAACTAAGCAGGTTCTGTATGATGGCATCGCCTTCGATAATCTTTTTATTGATTGTTTCCAGGTGCGGCAGAAAAGTAGGTCCGGTTGCCTTTTTTTGTAAGTTATACGCGGCAACTTTAATGGCAGCCAGCGGATTACGTAATTCGTGGGCAATTGTTGAAGCAAGACGTCCGATATCCCCCATCCGCCGTGTCCTTTCAAGTTCAGCATGCGCTTTCATTAACTGCTGTGTTCTTTCACTCACTAGTTTTTCAAGATTGTTCGTCAGCTCTTTGAGTTCAGTAATATCAGTATTTGCTCCAAACCACTGAACAATTTGACCCGAAGAATTTTTAAAGGGAACCATACGCGTTAAAAAAGGGTGAAATACGCCGTCAGCGCCGCGCAAGGAAATTTCCATATCAAAAAGCTGTCCGATATCAAGAGAATATTTCCAGTGTTCAAGGACCACCGGCAACAAAGCGGGATCAATCACACTTTCCCACCCCTTGCCTTCCATCTCAGCTATCGTTGTTCCCGTATAATTATACCATCCCTCATTGTACCAGGTGATATAGCCATCTGCATCAGCGATCCAGGTCAACTGCGGCATAGTGTTAACTAATGTCTGAAACCATTCCTTACTCTCCCATAGTTCCGCTTCTATTTTTTTACGTTCGACCGAATATCTGATAGTGCGAACCAGTATGTCCGTATTTATCTGACCTTTCACCAGATAATCCGCAGCATGTTTCTGTAACGCCTGTATGCCGACAATCTCATCGTTGTTGCTTGTTAGAACTATGACCGGGATGCCCGGATTCTGCGTGGTTATTCTTTCAATACCAGATAGGCCTATGCTGTCAGGCAAGTTCAAATCTGAAAGGACCACATCGAACTTCCGGTGCTTGAGTGCACCCAATCCCTCCTCAAGCAGCACGGCGCTCTCAATGACGAAAGATTGTGTGGTACATTCCTTGAGCATCTCAATAACTAGTCTCCTGTCGCCAGGATTGTCCTCAATAAGAAGAATGTGCATATTCTATTTCCCTCTAACACTTTAATATTTTTGTGACAGTATCATCACCTACACCACGATGCCGCAAAAAAGCTTCCAATTGAGAATTTTATTGAGATCCACAACCTTGGGATATAACAGTTCTCACGCAGCAAAATGAACTCGATTTATTTACACCCCAATTTCTTAAGTTCTTTTATCAGTTCACTTTTTTTCAAACAATCGGCTCTCTCTGAAAATAAAGGTTTTCCGAGCGTTTCACAGACCTGGTCTCCCTGGCAATCCTGCAAGACCAGACATAAAAGATCTCTTTCAGCCATGAGAGCAAGCTTTTCATCATAAATTTGAGCTTCTTTTTTTTCTCTACTCTGTATTCTCGCACAGAACTGATTATAAATATACCAGTGAGTTAAATTATGTATAAAAACCCGGCTCAACTGATCTGGATCCGTGCCGAAAGTTCCATCTATAACGCCCATAAGCGGTTTCATGCCCTGCGCACACTGCCATCTCTCAAAGCAAAATCCCTGCATATGATTTTTGAGTTGCAGAAATTCTGAAACCGTTTTTCCCAGATGACCGGCAATTACAATGCATGTGGGATCTTCATCAACGGTGTCGCATTCCAGATACTTCTTGACTGACTCTGTGCAGCGGGCAAAGTTTTCTTTAATTTCTTTAATTGTCGTATCGGAAACATCTGTTTTACCATACCACTGGTAGCCGGCTAAATTCTTCATGTCTTCATCGGATAATGGTTTGCAGAGAATGGGAACGAAAAGTTCATCCCTATATTTTCTCCATTGTGACCCATCTTTTTCCTTGATCTTTGCAAGCGTGCCACTATCAATAATTTCAACTGGCATGTAGTACCCCTGGCAAAAGAATGTTTCTAATATAGGTCAGACAATATTTTAACATAAAAAAGCTTTTAAAACCAACAAAAATCAGTTTTTTTGGCAGCGGCTATTTTGAGCATTATTTCATCATAGGGGCAGGTATTACATCGGGGAGTAATTTTCGAGAGTCATAATGCGCGAGGAAAACCTATAAAAAGTGAATTATTCAAAACGGATGGTTACAACTCACTTAAAAGTGTTCTCAATCACTTCATTTATCAACAAGTATCGCGTTATTTATATTTTTTCGATCAACCACGAGATCGACCGTCTGCCCACCTAAGGCGCGATTATACTGTTTCTTCGTGGTTGTAAATGCTTTGAACACAGGCCCGGAAGACGACGTCTCAAATGAAACGATAATGCTGTACGTTATTTCAACATTCTCAACTCCTTTATCCTTCCAGCTCATTTTTGTGATAGCTTTATTGACAATTTTCCCGGTAATCCGGTGACCATATATTTTAAGATTAACATAATTGCGTACGCGCGGTTGTTTGAGCATTATCATGCTGCACGCAAACGCAGCAATGAACACTACACATATCCAAACGACAATCTGATCCCCCCATTTTCGAGGGGTGTCATCGTCGGTAAACTTCCCTTCTTCCATAGAGCCAGTGAGCATGAATTAACCTTTCTCTGCTTGTTTACTTGCATCTCAAAGCCTGTTGAGCCAATGGCAGTATGGACAAACTCTAATTGCAGAACATGCGTCCATGCATGATATTGCGTAACAAAAACCGTCATTGCGAGAAAATCGCAGCAATTTGAAATAATGTTTATCCCCAGCGACACTCCACCGCTTTGATAGCATCAGAAGCCGAACTCGTTATGCCGCCTGTATAACCTGAACCTTCACCGATCGCAAAAAGGTTTGAAATATTTACAGACTCACAATTAGTATTGCGTTTAATCCTGAGCGGGCAGGAAGTTCGTGTTTCCGCTGCCAACAGTAACGCTTGATGAGAAACGAATAAAGAGGACTCTTGTTTCCATTGCGCAAAAGCACAACATAACGCCTCATTGACAAATTCAGGGAATATCTCTCTCAAATCAGCAGATGCAACACCCATTTTAAACGAAGTTCTGTTTAAATGGCTTGAATACGTTCCCGATAAATAATCATGCAGATTCTGAGCGGGAGCGGCCCACGTTGCGCCTCCCGCGGCAAAAGCTTTTCGTTCAATATCTTTTTGAAATTCGATCCCTGCCAGAGGATCACTGGATGGATAATGGTCCGTATGAACTGTTACCACAATCGCACCATTTGAAAATGCCGAAGACCTGTGCGAGTAACTCATACCGTTGAGAACCAGTAAACCATCCTGTGACGATGCATTGACTATCTCACCGCCGGGGCACATGCAGAAGGTGTACACTCCTCGTTGTTTAATCCGGTCAGTGAAGGTAAACGAATAACTTGCTGCTCCCAGGCCGGGGAAGTTTTTATAGAAATCTCCGTATCGTAAACGATTAATATCCTCAACGGGATGCTCTATTCTTACTCCTATGGAAATAGGTTTTTGTTCCATTAAAACGCCTTTTTTATAGAGCATCTCAAACGTATCACGCGCTGAATGCCCTATTGCAAGATACACCGTTGAAGAAAAATATTCTCTTTCATTGTTTATTATCACACCGGCGGCTTTTTGGTTTGACATGATCAGATCAGTCATTTTTGCACCGTAATATATCTCCCCACCCTTATCAAGAATATACTCGCGCATGTTACGAACTATTGTACATAAAACATCAGTCCCTAAATGAGGTTTGCTGACGTATGCTATTTCTTCAGGAGCGCCAAAGGCAATGAACGTATCCAAAACCTTATGAGCATACCGCGAATTATTTACTCGAGAAAACAATTTCCCATCCGAATACGTGCCCGCCCCGCCTTCGCCGAACTGAATGTTTGATTCCGTATTGAGCACTTTTTGATTGATAAAACGCTGCACATCTTCATCACGTTTTTCAATCTTTTCCCCTCTCTCGAAAATAATCGGTTTAATGCCATATTCGATGAGTTCAAGAGCTGCAAATAGTCCCGCAGGACCGGACCCAATTATTATCGGCCTTTCAACAGATTGTACGTGTGTTTTAACAGGGAAAGAAGGTGGGGAGTACATCGGAAGTTTATTAGGGTTGTCCCAAGGATCAGTAATGGTGACCACCAATGAAACATCATAATAAAATTGTCTCTTATCACGCGTGTCGAGTGATTTGCCGAGAATTTCAGAAATCGTTACCTGTTCCTCTTGACATCCAATCACTACCGAGGCAGCTTTTCTGTATTCGTGCGGCGCGTCCTTTTCAACAGGCACTAATAAATTGCGAATAATTACTTCCAAAACTCCCCCTCTTGTATGGTCGATAATAAATTATAACAATTTAGAAACCTATTGTGGTGCACTCCCCTCCGAAAACGCACACATATGCAGATAGAAACTGACTATATGGTGCGACTACAATTTTGATAAAATTAACATTGACGGGAACGGATAGAATTTATATGATGTGAGCAGTCAATACTAGGATGGTACCGTACCCATGATCCAGCCAGAACAGATAACACAGTCCGTTACGTTATTGATAGTTGTGCTCATCATCAATACGCTGGAAAGGCGCAGTCCAGGTTTTCCGGTAAACAGAAACCATGACCTAGCGTTAAACTTGTTTGCGCTTATGGTAGTTATTTTTTTCGGCGAACAATCCAAGAAAATTGTATTGTTTCTTTTTAATATTGTGGCGAAAGAAAAGATACTGCCGTTAAGATCCTTGACCACACTGCCTGGGATCATTAAATTGATTCTAGCAGTCATATTTACAGACTTCTCACTGTACTGGGTACACCGTGCTATGCATCAAAAAACACTGTGGCCGACCCACAGCTTTCATCATTCAATTCCAGAGTTATGGTGGCTATCGGGATCCCGCACAAGCTGTACACACCTTTTGCTTTTTGCCATTCCTCAAATATTCATCGGATATTATATCCTCTCGCTTTCTGTGGGACAAATAGGGGCGGCCTTTTCATTTGGGGTAATCATCAATATCTGGATTCACGCAAATCTATGGGTAAACCTGGGTCGTGTTGAAGAAATATTTATTACTCCTAACTATCACCGGATCCATCACGGAGCCCAGGGTCTGACTGCTAAAAATATGGGCTTTGTTTTTACTTGCTGGGATCGTATGTTCGGAACATATGCAAACCCACAAACCACCGGCAAAGAATTCTCTCTTCTTCCAGTCCCAACAAAAAACCGACTTCTTCGGATGATTGCGGGTATCTGACTTCCCTCTCTAAAAAGAATCTCCTTCACCGGTGGTTTTAACAATATTGCCTATGTCTGATAAAAAAGAGCAACTGATCCTTTTTTCTCTACAAAACCTTTACATGGTATCAACTGCTCTTAAGCATGTGCGTCAAACATCTACGGTGACTACACCACTTATCGCGCCCAGTCGCCTCCATGATCTCTTTCTTGACCCCGGTCGTCGTGATCGTTTCTATCCCGTGGTGGCTGATTGGGATGTTCTTTCCAATCTCTATAGCGAATATGCTGCGCCCGGCCATACCGAACCCGATAATCTCTTGGAACATTAAACACCGGCCGTGGAACTTCCCAATTTTTGACTATTGCCCACCCATTGCGGTAGTACGGTGAACGGTACCAATGATTGCCACGATGAGACCACCACATGCCATGGAAGTAAAAGATGTCATACTGTGCGTCGGGTACGAAATAAACCCCTAATGCTGGCGCATACACAACTTCCGCAGGCGCCTCCTCCCTGACAACGGGTGCACCAAGATTGACTTCAATGTTCACTCCCGCGTTCGCTATGCCCGTCATAGCAAAGCTACCTGCCAAGACCATACTCACTATCAATCCTGTAAAACCGAGCTTTGTTTTTCCCATACACACCTTCCTCGCAGCATTAGCTGCATTTTAATGGAGTATAAACATCCAGTTCACACTCAGACTATTGTGACATATGCCATGACTTTTAGAGTTATATCTATAGACTCTTCTCACTGCTAAATGGGTTACATGCAACCCAGTCTATATTGCAATAAATCGCCTGTTGATTGTGTTATCGTTAAAAAAGGGGGTTAAATTATACTGTTGATACAGTGATAATACAGATAGCTTTGCGATAGGATTATTCCATTAAATACGCTATCCACTGACGCATGTCATATGTTTTATTTTACGCTCCATATCAGTGATAGAATCCTTTACGTGAGAAAAGATATACGCAACTGTTTGGCTCCTGCTATCACACGCATGAGCATATGGTAGCGTCATATCATTAATGGAAGATAATCGAGTGATGCTGGCCCGGTCTAATTTTATATCAAGCCCTGTTTCTTTCTTGATAATTTTCTCAATGCGATCACTCGTCGTATGGCGAGGATCGAATTTAACCACTTTTATATTCTTTAAAACCAAAGAATCTTTAGCGGACCCTGGAAGATATATTGCCCCCGTACTAAAATCTACCGCAAACGCAATGACACCTGGAATGATAAAAAGCAATAAACCTAATCCATCAAGAACTGCAACACCAGCATCAATTCTTCCCCCGTGCTGACCTCTGCGTCCAGGATACATAATAGATCCACATCCCACCATTTGTATTATTAAAACTGCGCACAACAAAACTTTTGACAGATGAATTAGTTTTTTTATCATAGTCTCCTCATGGCAATGAAAGATTCAACTCAATTACCCACCCGAATTATCATTTCAAAAAGATCCTGTACTTATTTTTGCTTAAAGGAATGTGCAACATCCGTCAGATTTCCACACCTGGTGCACTCTTGCGCTGATGAATCTTTCTGCTCTAAAGTCGCGATAGATGTGTCTGTTATACTCATCAGATTGATCACCGCGGTAACGCCATGTATCTCACCGGCGAGTTTGCCGGCGAGCTGCTTTTCCCTCTCATTTTTAGCCCTACCGCTGATGGTTACTATCCCCTGATCCGTACGGACTTTGGTAGAAAATGCACTCGTAGAATGATGAGTCAATAACGCCAGCTTAATCTCAGCCGTAATGAACACGTCTGATGCTTTTAGCGTCAGAGAGAATATCAACATTATAGTTATTAAGAAAGAAAATAAGAGCAAATATTTTTTTCTCATACATGTTCCTTCTTATATTGAATAGTTCTAACAGTCATGCATACTTATGCAATAATATTTTCGCACATTGATTTCCGTGATTGAAGTGTCTGGATCAATATTTTGCTGACTTTTTTCTAAAAACACATCGAAATCATTAAAATGGATTTCATTTTTCAACGTGCAGTTTTATATGCAGAGTTATTTCAGCTGTCGTTGATAAAAAAACATTGGCATACACTATTCAAGAAATGGGTGCGATTATGCGTTCACATGTTTCCTATCGTATCTTTTCATATTTAGGGAAGTATCGATATAGCTTAGTTATCTTGTTTAATAAATTTATGTGATATAATAGTTAGGTGATGAAACGTTACCTCGTGCTGTGCACTGCATTTTTAACTCTACTGACCGCAACTTCGATGGCTCAACCAACCATCGGGTCCATAACCATATCAGGCAACAGAGCCAGAGAATCTCTTATTAGAGCAAACCTTGGATTTAAAGAAGGTGATAAGTGGAATCCTTCTCTGATCGAAAGAGCAAAAAGAAATTTATTCAGGCTAAAAATTTTTAAGGTGCTTGATATTACCACTGAACCCACTGTTTCAAGCGATACAATCAAAGTCAATATAACCGCTGTGGATGGCTGGTTTTTGTTGCCGATCCCGATGGCAACGGTTCAAGCGGGTGAAGAGCGACTTGGCCTGCTTCTTACCGAGCAGAATTTTTTCCGGGATGCTGAGCACTTGAGCCTTTTTAGTTCCTTTGGCGAAAGCGGAACAAATTCGGTATGCAGCTTCTCGACAAAAGATTTTTTTCTTACGTTTGGCGAGCGCGACACCTCGATTACGGAATATGCATATTCTGACGGAGGGTTTTCAGACAAAATATTCAGCAAAAATTTATCAAAAGAACAGCCCGGTGATCTCGGCACTGTTGTCGCAGATTATACACGAGACATCGCTGAACCACAAATCATTGTGGGCATGTCTATTGCAGACGGTATTAAGGCAAGTGCTGGAATAAAATCGACTCATGTGTCGTATGAGCAGGGCTCTTTGGGCGTTGTGCCAAGTGATAGTGGATTAATGAACGCCGTTACGTTTAACATCAACTCAGTTGAGTTAGATACTATAAAAGATTCTGACGGACTGGGAAGAATGTTCGGTCTCGGGATGGCTGAAGTAAAACATGTAATCGATACCGGAAAAAGGGATCCCTCACTCTGGCTGTGGAACATCGGCATTGAAAACAGCGGCAGGATGGTCTCATCGGATTTTCCCTACACAAAAACAAATATTTCTTTAGCCAGGAAAACTGTGTTCAGCTGGCGCAACGCACTGACTGTTTCAACCCGTTTTATCAGCGGCACAAGCCTGCCATTGAGTGAGATGCCCGCAACAAACCAGCAGGATGGGCTACGAGGGTATTATGCAAGAGAATTCAGGGGAGACAGCGTCGTAAACTCCTATATTAGCTATACACATCCGCTGCATATGACAATGACCGGCTATTTTAACATAGAAACCTTTTACGATTGGGGTGTCAGCTTTACAGATGTGACACGCCATGACAGGACCGGGGCAGGCATGAATGTAAGTTACCGGTTCTGGCGCTTTCCTCTCCCGCTTGGACTGGGAGTAGCCTACAGTTTTGAAGATAAAAACTGGCAACCGGCTTTTACCGTAGGCGGCAGGTTCTAAACGGAAATCTCGGGGACGTTCTATACTGAAAAATACGAATAGGCGTTGAGAATAAAATAAATCACCGGATTTCGTGGCTCAAGCGCCTTGCCGGCAAAGGTGTCGAATTTGAAATTTATGTGTTTGAACAAAAGGACGTCGCAACCTGCGCCAAGACTCACTGAAGATTTAAGATCGTAGGATTTGCCGAAATCAGCGGCTGAGTTGAGCTGGGCTGTTTCACTTGCGATGTCAATAGTTACTATCTGCAATATGGATCTCAGAGCTTTTTCTTTAACATTTCTAATAATCGGTATATGATAGTTTAGCTTATAATACATAAGAGAATCGCCGAAAAATTCCCTATAATTGTATCCTCTCAACAGTTCATATCCACCGGCAAAATACACTTCACTGATCGGCCTAAACTCCGTTCGTAATGGAAAATAGAATTTAAGATCCGACTCTAAAAAGTTCATCAGTGGTGGCGCTAAGGTATTTTTTAACTCCAGCTCACCTTTGCTGTATTCATAATCACTTGAAATCCCGCGGAACGAACCAAAAAACTTCGCGGAACATACCGTGCCGTTGGGAAGCGGGTTGAGCGAGTTCGTGGTATCATATTTTATACCTATTGATTCAACTACATTATTTCCCTCATCGATTTGCAAATTCCTGTCCACCGAAGCTGTCAGGGTGTTGCCAATTGAAGAAGCCACCTTAATTTCCGTGTATTTGTTCAGCTTATAACCGAAGTACGGCGCAACGTCACGAACATGCTGAAAATATGAATTGGGACCATAATTTTGATCGAAATTTATCGTATCATCAAGATTGCTGCCCGTAAAAAAATGTTCGAAGTTATACCGGAGATTAAGGCCGACGTGGAAGTCGCTGTCGAGGATATCATAGGTTGAGGAAATATCAAATGTTGTACTTGAAACCTGTTGGTGAACGAATAATTCTACCGCACCATTAGGTAATATAAACCAGACGTCCGGCATCTGAACCATTTTAGCATCAGTTATCTTGATATCGGGCATCTGAATATCGGACATATCGGCCCACGCTGTCGCCATCCAAACGACCATGACGCAGGCCGCTAATAAAACACTATGTACCGCCAGGGATCCCTTTATAGAATTCATTGTTTTTGAAAAGTGTTCGCAACACATTCTCCGGCGCAAAACTATCCAGCACTGGCCTCCCTAGAACATTTCCCGTTCACCACCGAAACGTGGCGAAAAGGGATCGTTTCACTAAACAATATTGTTTTGCTCCTTTGCCATACTATCTCTTATTATCAGTCATATTATGAACAACTACTTCACGCTTTATTCTAGCTTGTTTATGAGCTTCACATGATAGTATGCATCGTGTTTATACTGACTTAAAGTATGATGAACATATATACCGCTTACTGTAATGGGCTTTGCTTGCTGTGATAGGGTGCATGCAGAAGTACCTGCTGCGCACGTCCCTGGGTGGTATGTTGAAGAGTCGTCGCCTAGGCAGAGGGATGAAACGATCTGAAGTAACGGCAGAAATGGGTGCCTTCGCGGGCTATGAGAAGAATCCAGCGTTAATCACGATTATATTTCAGAACTCGATTATTACCTGAATCGGCTATCCATACATCATCGGACGCGTCGAAACTGATACCCTGCGGAAAGTTGAGTGTATTGAGTGCAGCCGGGCCAGCCCTATTGACCGAATTACCAGCAAAATCAGCCTGGCCTATTACCTTGGTGGCATCAGCGCCGTTTGTTTTTGGTTTGTTGTACGTTAATATCCGATGATTTGACTGATCTGTTACCCAGACGTTCCCGGATGCATCGACACTTACTCCATAGGGAGCAGAAAGCATATTGGCAGTAGTTATCTTCTGCTCACTGCGGTTCCATACGTTTGATACAAAATCGCTCTGGCCTAACACAAGACTTGCGCTGACTCCGTTGCCTGCCGGGTTATTGTACTGCAGGACTCGATTATTTCCTAAATCAACCACCCACACATTTCCAGAGTCGTCGAAACTAATTGCCGTGGGACCATTGAGCGTGTTTGCACCCACCGGTCCACCCTGGTTAATTGCACTAGATATGACATTTTCCTGGCCCAAAACCATATCAGCGTTTTCGCCATTGCTCGTGGGTCTATTGTATTGTAGAACTCTGTTATTACCATAGTCCGCCACCCACACGTTGCCTGCAGGATCGACACTAACGCCAATCGGATTGAAAAGAGTATTAGCGGCAGCACTGTTTCCTATATCAGATATGAAATCAATTTGTCCTAAAACAAGCTTCGCATTGATCCCATTATTCATTGGCAGGCCATATTTTAAGACCCGATTATTACCGGAATCCGCCACCCACACGTTACCAAAGTTGTCAACACTGACACCGCTGGGCCGGGAAAGCGTATTAGCGGCAACCATAGCCCCTTGATTAGGTGATGACAGATAAAAATCCTGCTGACCCAACACTCCATCAGGAGGCTTTTGTTCGGCGAGCGAAACACTATTGTTCCACCACAATACACGATTATTATTTGTATCGCAGACATAAATCCTATCATTGCTTTTATCGACGCAAACCCCGCTCGGAGCTCCTAAGCTGTTTAAATCGAGATCTGCCGTACCATCATGTGTTCCAGCCTCAACACCCAGCGCCAGAAAACATGCAATCCCCGCAATGAAGGCTCCATAGCGCAATTGTTTAATGTTTTTTATGATACCGTAAAGCATTGTTCATTTTCCTTTCGGCAAATCACGAGTCAATCGTTATAAAAATCATTATCTACCAACACTAGTGTCCGACAGAGTTCAGTTTATGCTATGTCTTCCGACGGGAGGAATACCTTTTTGAGTTCAAATCGATTTTAACATTTGGCTTAATATTGTTATTCAATTTACAATGCTTTTCAAGTTTTATGTTTTAAACGTATCGGACACTAGTGATCTACCAATCAAACTATTCTAACAATTTATTAAGCACGGCACTTGCTTCCTCTATATTATACGGCTTTGGCAAAGCGGCCAAAAAACCGTACTGCTTAAACTGAGCAATTATCGGGTCAGCCGAGTACCCACTCGATATAACGGCTTTAACCGCGGGATTGACTTTCTTTAATAGGTCCAAGACTTCTTTGCCCCCTAAATAGCCCGGTATTGTAATGTCTAAAATAACTGCATCAAAGGATTCTTGTGTGCCCCACGTGTGCTGGTAGCGCTCCACCGCTTTATCGCTTTCAGAAAATGTTTCAACATAATATCCTAATTTTGACAGCATGCGTTGACCAAGAACGCGAACAATCTCTTCGTCATCTAAAATAAGGATCCGGCCAGTGGTTTTTGTGCCCACCGATGCACGCACCGGTACAGCGGATTCAATGGGACCTGCTGCTGCAGGCAGATAGATGATAAAGGAAGCGCCCTTACCGAGCTCAGAAACTGCTGTGATATATCCATCATGGTTTCTAATAATTGAATACGCGGCCGCAAGTCCTATCCCGGTTCCATTATCTTTGGTAGTAAAATAGGGATCAAACACCTTGCCTAAAACATTCGGCGCTATTCCAACCCCTGTATCTTTTATGACAATACGAACATATGATCCAGCTTTGAGCGAAACAGTTGAGGGTTCTGATACAGTAACATTTTCCGCTGTAACAGAAATTTCTCCGCCGTTAGGCATCGCTTGAACGGCATTGATCACTATGTTACCGATAACCTGTCCTATCTGATCCGGATCGATTTCTACAGGAGACAAATCCTGATCGAAATGAAACTCACAGACCGCCTGAGAACCGTGCATTGAAAAAGTAACCGTCTCCTTGATTATTCCAGCAAGCGCGGTTACTTTCTTAATGGGAACCCCTCCTTTGGCAAATGTTAACAGCTGGTGAGAAAGATTTTTAGCTCGTAACGCTGCTTGTTCTGCATCATTAAGGATTTGATGATTATTATCTGCAGGATTCATTGAGTAGCGAACTAAAGAAATATTTCCTAAAATTCCGGTGAGGATATTATTAAAATCATGAGCGATACCTCCCGCAAGTATCCCCAGTGAATCAAGCTTTTGCGTTTTTCTTATTTCTTCTTCCATCCGTTTGTGATCGGTCATGTCAAGAACAAAACAAATAAGTCGTTCATCAGGACCTGGCAACATAGCATCGTATAACAAGACTGGTACCCGCGTGCCATCCCTTCGAACATATTCCTTCTCATATGGTGCACAGACACCCCTCTTACGCAATTCATCAAAAGCTCGTTCATTGGTTGAAAGCCATTCCGGCGGTGTTATGGCTTTCCAGCTGACCAAGCCTTGATTAAACTCTTCGCGCGTATACCCGGTCATGTTCAGATAATAATCGTTTGCTTCAATGATGCTCCCTGCAGTTGTTGCGATAACGACACCAACAATATTGGCATCAACAAAACATTTTAGATGTTCATGAGCATGGCGTATTTCATTTTGATCCTGCTTGCGTTTGGTAATGTCTCGACACAGGGTCTGAATCTGTACCGTGTTCCCGGTATGCAACACGGTTGAATTAATCTCGATAGGGATAATCGTGCCATCCGGAGTCACGTGGTCGATTTCTAAGTTACACCCAAACCCTTGCTCGCAGATTTTTTTCATTTCCACAGCGCCACGATCTACATCATACGGGGCGGTCCATTCCAGTACACTATGACCCACTATCTCATCCATTTTTTTTCGACCGGTCATCCGCAGAAACTCAAGATTGGCCTCGACAACCCGACCTTTAACATCTAAGATCACATATCCCGTGCGTGTCGTTTCAATGAGCCGTTTGTATCTCTCCTCGCTTTGCCGGAGCATCTCCTGGGCATGTATGCGTTCAGTGATATCCTGGATCGTACCATGCATTTTCACAACATGCCCCTTTTCATCAAATCCCAGCCTACCCAATCCATGTACCCAGCGTTCCGCGTGATCATTATCTCTAACGATACGGTATT
>JBELAT010000190.1:0-3457 GCA_049508565.1 Endomicrobiales bacterium
CGACCAACGGTTGATGGTCGCTTCTTCTTGTGGAGTAAGGATAATTCGTTCTGCGGTGTTCACTCATAGAGATTAGCACAAAAATTCTCAAATGTAAAGCTATTTAAGGGACGGAACACTAGTATCATGTTCGTTTATGCCATATTTTATTAGATTCCTTGCAATTAAAAGCTAGCCACAATCCCCTTTTAACTGACTTTTTTCTCACAACAAAGAAAGTATAATTAGGAAAGCGAATAATATCAGTTTCTTATTGAATTCGATCATTACAACTCGTGTGTTGTTAGAATACAATTACAGTAAAGAAACAGAGTTATTTCGATGACGAAGCAAATAAAACAGTGACGAGAATGCCTCATCGTTGGAACATTATGAGAAACAAATACGTGTACCACCAATTATCGAACACTAAAGAAAAGAAACCATTCATATTATTATCTATATTCAAAGAATAAATAATACTAATCTCATTGCCCAATCATTGCATACAACGTGTATTACTCAGTTCGCTGAAGGCATGACATGTTTAGAAAAATGTTAAAAAACTATCATGATACCACACAATTGTTCCTTACGGCCGGAATTATAGAAGGTCCGTTTTATATTGCAGTGGCTATAATCCAGGGATTCAACAGACAGGGATTCAATTTCACGCGACATTCAATTAGCATGCTTAGCCTGGGGGATCTAGGGTGGATTCAGATTATCAATTTCGTTGTATGCGGTTTTTTGCTGATAACCTTTGCCCTTGGGGTATGGCGGCAGCTGCATTCCAGAAGAGGCTGTACGTGGTGTTCGCTGTTGTTAGGCACGGGCGGGGTAGGCATGATTGCAGCCGGAGTCTTTCCAACTGATCCGGGATTTGGCTTCCCCCCTGGAGGACCTTTAGGTGCAATCCCCATGAGTCCCAATGGTATCCTCCATAGTCTCGCCTTTTTCGTGATTACCTTTTCTCTGGTCATGGCATGCTTTATATTCACATACTGGTTCAGTTCTCTCAAAAATATGCGCTGTGCAGCCTACTGCATGACCACAGGTGTGACCGCACCAATTCTCGTTTTCCTGGCAATCGACGTTACACCCGCCAGCAACGCGGGTGTACCCATGTTTGGGTTCGAATTCATTGGATCAGCATGGGTCATGATCATCGCCTGGAGACTACTCCATGAAAAACAAATAGGGATGAAGACCTATAATCCTATAACTTTTCGTGACTCATCAAAACGTGTCGGTAATCGCCAGCCACAACATTTCCGATAACTGAACCTATAATTGCTCCTGCGACCCACTCCGAAAGCCAGTGAATTGAAACAGACACTCCGATGCCGACATATAGTGCGTACAGGATCGAAAGAGATTTAATCACCTTATTGTCAGGATATAATTTTATAAAGGTGACCACCATGGCAAAAGCTATGACGGTATGGGAAGAAGGCCATCCCCAGAACATGCCATGCCTGAGGAAGCCGAAGTTGAAATTCCAGCTAATATTACGCACTGTATTATGTAGATTTGGCTGGATTCTACCCGTGAAGCATTTATAAACAGAAGAAATAACCGAACCGATAATCGCTGACTGACCAACTGACCAGCCCAACGTTTCGATCAATTTATGTTTTTTGATACGTCCACTGATAACCAGGGAAAACGGTAACAGGACAGGAAGTAATCCGCCGATAATGATTGCCGGGAAAAACACATATATAGCTTTGAGAGAACGTGCGTAAATAAAATAATGCCAATCAGCATTTGTTCTCACCAGAATACAGGTTAATACGATAGCAATACAATGCCACATCCAATTATAGCCCGTAAAACACCGTAGAACATTTTTAGGAATCGAACATAAAAAGTATCTAATTTCAGCATGCGCCATATGGTCGTTCCTTGAGCCATCAATATTGAAGCAAAAAATAAACTCGTAGCTCTTTTACAAAAGAAGCCCTTTAGTTAAACCTGATGCATTGACTGTCGAATATTTCTACTAAGAAGTTGCGCGGTCCGAGATTTTTTGATGATCAATCGAAACCGTCTGCTGATTATTTATCACGTAATACCCTTGATTGATTATGCTTATATTACAGTACAACCTTCGGATACATCCATGCACTAATAATCGATATAACAAGCGTTGCCACAACCAGCACGGCAACATCGAAGCTCAGGCCAGTCAACGTATGACCGGAAAGCATAAGGACCCGCAGGCCGTCAACCATATAGCTCAAAGGGTTTACGTTTGCAACCATCTGCAACCATGAAGGCATGATCGATATCGGATAAATAGCATTTGAAGCAAAAAATAACGGGAGGGTTATTACCTGGCCAATACCCATGAAACGCTCGCGGGTTTTAACGATTGAGGCAATGATCATTGAAAGTCCGGTGAAAAAACTTGCGCCAAGCATAACAATGACAACCACTCCAAAAATAGACCGGACAGTAATGTGTAATTGAATACCGAGGATCATTGCAAATATGAATACAATCAATGCCTGGCTCAAGCCTCTGATACCAGCAGAGAGCATTTTCCCCCACACTAAGGCTAGACGCGGCGTTGGTGTAACCAGGAATTTCTGCAGAATTCCCGTATCCCGATCCATTATAATGTACAGACCATAAAAGATGGAAACAAACACGACGGACTGCGTGAGTATCCCCGGTGTTATGTACTGAAGATAGGTCAAACCCGGCGTCGGGATTGCCCGTACCTTGCTCAGGGCTTCACCAAAAATTCCCAGCCATAAGATCGGCTGTATGGCGCGAGATATGAGCTCAGTAGGATCATGAAGAAGTTTACGGGTCTCCATCTCCGCGAGCACAAATGATTTTTTGATTGTCTGAGCAAAATAGTCAATGATAGTCATATGACTTATTATCCAAGCCTCCGCTCATTTTTTCTCGCTCTGCGGATTTCCCGGAAATTACCTGTTTCCTGCAGTTTGTTCCCCGTTAGAAAAATAAATGCATCCTCAAGTGTGGCTTCGTTCTTGCCGGTTTTTGCTTTCAGTTCATCTGTCCTGCCACTTGCGATAATTTTTCCCTTGTTCATCACCGCAACGTGATCACTCACCTCATCCGCCTCTTCCATATTGTGTGTAGAAAAAAAGATAGTTGTACCGAAAGCATCGCGCAACTCCATAAGATGTTCCCATACACTCTGCCGCGCCACGGGATCAAGTCCTGTCGTGGGCTCATCAAGCAACAACACCTTGGGCCGGTGAAGCATGGCTTGTCCAACTTCCATCTTGCGGATCATGCCCCCGGAAAACGTCCGCACAAGCGAATTCTCGTGTTCTTCAAGATTCAAAAACAAGAGAACTTCCCTGATTCGATCCTTGCGTTCTTTTCTCGGAATATCGTACAGTCGGGCCATAAGCATCAGGTTCTCATATGCGGTAAGTGTACCATCGACAGAAATCATCTGGGGGACATAGCCAATCGCATGACGCACTCCGGA
>JBELAT010000191.1:0-4293 GCA_049508565.1 Endomicrobiales bacterium
CCGCCGGCAAGTTGATGCCGTACTCGTCTTTTTGTTGGGTGTGCAGCGAATCTACCATGGCATCAACGTTGAGTCCCTGATATTTCAGTTTCACGTTGGCGTTAAGAGGGGTAATCGAAGAATTGTCCGTCATATTATAGGTGTTGCCGTTAAAATCGGTGTATGGTAGATCGCTTCTCCGCCCCTGGCCCAAGAAAACACTGCTGACAATACCATCTTCAAGTCCCAGGGGTATTCCATATGAAAGGCTCCCATCGCCACGCTGTGCATAGGTACTTGTCACACCATACGTTGCCGATCCTGCAAAGCCCTTGATATCCTTTGTGTCTTTGGTCACTATATTGATTACACAGAGCTCAGCAGATCCACCATATATGGCTGAACCGGGACCACGTATTATTTCGATTCGTTTGATTTGATCTACCGGAAACTGGTTGGAGAACATCAAGTCGGAATACAACGGCTCATTCATCTCGTTGCCATCTATGAGCAACTCGACGCTTCCGTTACTGGCCCACATACCCCGGATACCGAGACTGACATATCCCTGAACATCCGACCCGAACTCGATGCCCGGGACGAGCCTCAGAACATCAATAAGATCCCGCGCACCTGAGTTTTTGACCTCATCGGCGGTCACGACAGAGACTATACCAGGCGACTCCCTTAAATCCATTTCTTTGATGGATGCGACCGTAACGTTTTCAAACAACATTTCTTCGGGCGCATTAGCATCGCTGTCCTGCCCCTGATCCGCGCGGAGAGGAAGACTTGAAGCGATATTAAACAAACACAATACAACCACACATGTTTTGATAGAGTGCATCATGAACACCTCAAGTTCTTCGGTTTCCGTAGTATAATCGGAAAACCTGCGCATTGCTGATCGGCTCATCAAAGATCCGTTATCATTGATAGAAAAGAAATAACGCCGTAACGCTTCTGGCCGCAGGAGCATCAGTGTACACAGGAAGTGATGGGGGTATAGATCACCAGGAGAGTCAGTTTCACTGTAAAACGAGTGCTTGTGTCACAAACAAACTTCTTTATGGTTACACCATTTTTTCATCAAAACCGACGGTATGTGCAATGCGCACTTTGTTGATGCAAAACCACACTAAAAGCCCATAATATGTAATTGCCAGTGTTTTTCCTTTAACAGGTTACATCAGCACTTTCATGATTTCATCAATAACGCAATAGACTCTTTTGTGCATCCACTCATGGGTATGATGAGTCCCATCATCTGCGGTGTACACAATATGTTTGGCCGCAGCTTCTATCCAATACGCAAGGGTTAACGGTAATAAAAGTTCAATGGATATTCCTAATGTTTCCAAATAACATACGATAATCTTCATTTCTTCAGGCGTAAATTTCAGATGCACATACCGTTGCCGATAAATGGATTCCATTGATTGACCGCTCTGCCTTTCAGCTTTGCATAACAGAATGCACAACAGGTCAACTAACGGCACTCCTTCTCTGCGCGACATATCCCAGTCAATGACTCCGTCAATGTTCCAGTTTTTTGTGTCGAATAGAATGTTTTCGATTTTATAATCTCCATGCATCCATACAGATTTCATGTTTTTATTATTAAGACGCTTTTTTAGATTTTCCGCTATACCAGCGAGTTTCGTCGCATACTCTTTGTTTAAATGGATTTCGATTCTTTTAAAATTTCTCGAAAACTGCCTTTTAAAATTATTTTCATTTACAACCATGTCTTTTAAAGAATCTTTATGAAATTCCGTAATAAAACGTAGAGCGTTATTGGTAATTAAATCTATCTTATGGGCAGGCATAGAAGACAGGTTTGAAGATGCTCCCGGCATTTTACTTTCACAAAAATATATTTGATTATTAACCGAAGATTCATTAATAAACAACGGGGTATAAGAACCGAATTTTGTCTTTTTTAACTCGAGCAGTATCCGTTTGTTCTGCTTACAGCGCGCGATTGATATGACATTCATAGGCACATGAACTATGACGTGTTTAAAAACTGCAATAAGTATGTTGGTTGAGCCAAGGAATAAATGGTAAAGAGATCCGAAGTTTTCGTGGTGTACTATAGAATCAATGACATTATTGTGTGTTCCGTACGATTTCGAGGCTACAACTATATAGGCAGGCTGAAAATATCTTAAAAAATGGTTTTGTAAAATCCTAATCTTTAGTCTTTCTCGTACAGTTCCTTCCTGATTAAAAACGGTTTTATGACCAGAAGGGGTCACGTCAACGACTCTTCTTTCATCGGGGTAATGAGAATAAATTCTTTGATGAACAAACCCAGCCCGAACTAACATTTTTTTAATAGCGGGAAAAGAATACCGGGGTATTGCACTGTCGATGCCGCGCAACAGCGGCAACTGATAGCTCCACGAATTATAGAAGTGAATGCCTACCTCAACTTCATCATTATGAGCACCAGACAGGAGTTTAGATAGAACGTCTGACAATTCTTCTAAAGAAAGGTTACCGCCGTTTGATGCATCAATAATAATTGCATCGGCACATCCGTCCATTTCATATTTTTTCTGTGACACATAAAACATAAAATGTGCACAGTTTCGTTTAGGCAATAAAAATAATGGCCAGACATATTTTCTCACAGCACCGTATCCTGTGTACAGAATTGATATTTTTGAGCCTGCGCAACCATTTTAAAATATTTTTATCATCTCAAAAAACCATCTTAAAAACCATCACACTAAAATTCAAAAAAACTACCAAGGCTCACTTGCAGATCATTGTAGGCATCTTTTATAAGTATATATTGTGTACCTACCATCATACCGAAGCGTTTGGTGAGCCAGTGACGGTGGTGAAGATCGAAAGTATCAACATCATTTGTGACCAGCTGGGACGGAAATACAGCAGTTGCAGTATACCCGGTTATACCGTGAGAAATAATAAGGTATGTCCACTGTTTGCCTTCGGCACCCACTGCAACAGAGAATTGGTGTGAATACGTTACGACATTTCCCGGTTCGTTAGTGTTCTGAAATAATCGGTATCCGCCAACCCATCCTGTCCCGTAATACGTACCTCCCACTGAAAGCATTTCATCGTCGTACTCGGTGTGATAGCTGATGTCAGTGATGCCCAGGGTCACAACGATATTACTGGCATGACCCAGCTTCACATTGAAGTCGGTGTCAAACCTGAGTTTTGGTAGATAATCAACGTCCGTTCCGGTGGCAAGCGCGGAGTAGGTATATATTCTGGCTGACCAGTCCCGATAACAACCTACCCCAGCCTGCATCCCATCACCTTCTTTCCAGCTAAACGAGGCAAGTTCCGCGTACCAGACAAACCCGGGCTTAATAGTAAAATAATCCAATGTCGCATCAGTGCGGCTCCCGTACGTCGTTTCCGGCCATAATCGGTCATATGAAACATTTTCCTCCAACCGATGCGTCGCAACGGTCGACGTCGAAACCAAAATCGATGGAGGTGCACCAGGATCTCGTATGGACTCATCAGAACCCGGTGGTGGTTCGGCCCCTGCCGGCACTGCGCGGCACAAAAGAAAAGTACCAAGCAATACCGACAAAAGCGCGCTATACCAGAGCTCCCGTCGTTTATGCGTGCAGTTCATGATCCACCCTCAACGAGCTGCAGTGATGCCGCAGTCAATTGTTTTGAAGAATTCGTTGAAATCATTGTTACATAGTAGTATTGTTTGTCTTCACGTATTTCCCCGCCATTGTGAATAGGGCGGATAAACCGAGAACGCGGGATGGCAAGAGTGATATCTGCAATTCCCTCAGGATTTGAAATTGTTGCTGTTATTACACCGGATGCGCGTTCAAATCGACATGATGTCCTTATAAATCGCTGTATAAAAGTTGCGAAATAGCTCATTGAGCGAACCTGTAAAACCTGGTCAAGTTGTCGCTTGTGGGCATAATCTACAAACTTTTTTAGTGCACGGGGATAATCGTACATATCGTACGGATGAGAATAAAACAAGCGGATAGTATGATTATCAACTATATAATCGACAAAATGAAGCAGCCATGCCTCAACTTCGGATTCGGGTATGCCAGCCGCTTTCATTTCATGCAGAGAAGCCGATTTGCCAAAGGGGAGGATGGGAAATGCAATAACGGTAGATGACACCATAACACCATTGATAAAAGTGCGGTTTGGCGCTGACCCGCAATCACCGGTGTAATAATACGCGATAATTCCCAACCGCTCTATAATCTTTGTTAGATCTGGCTGAGGATGAACTCCTTTTGGCGCTGAATACTCTTTCACCGCTTTTCCGGTTATCTTTGA
>JBELAT010000192.1:0-3423 GCA_049508565.1 Endomicrobiales bacterium
ATATCAAAGTCATTGATATTAAGCCAAAAATAGTTCGTACATTGTTCTTTTAGTTGAAGAACCATCGTGAGAATTGAGGCATACTCAAGCTGCTCGATAGGTGAAGACAGATACTCCATTGCCTCCGGGGCGATGCGGCGAAGTTCCGGTATCGGGGCAGTTACCAATACGCGGTCAAAATCGTAGGTCATGCCCTTGCTGATAATACCACAAACAGTACGGTCTTTTATTACAACTTTTTCTACAGGGCTGTCTACAAGAATCCGACCCTCTTTTTCAGTTATGCGTCGTTCAATAGCGTCAAAGAGGGTATGGATGCTGTTGGGAAAGAAACCAAATCGTTCCACGCTGCCGAAAATATTTCTGTTGTGTGCCCGTCGTTTTGTCCGGGCCCAGAACCACGCTGCCGGGATTCCATCAACATGACCCTCAAATTTGGTTTCGAAAAGATGCTGCCAAATATTGACATAGACATTCTTGCCCGCTGTCCTGATAATCCAGTCCCGGGCGGAAATCGTATCGAGTTTATTCCATTTTTTAATGGAATGAAGACGAAGCATCGACAGGAGGAACCGGTAGCGGTCGATGAGCGGCACACACGGGCACCGCAGCATATCGAAAACACCGGTAAAATTGTGCAGGGTACCGTTTCTCAACAATCCCAACCACGTTTCTTTCCATTGTAATTCTTCGGCAAGATCGAGCTCCCGGAGCAGACCGATAAGGAACGTGTCATCCGCGGAGAAAAAATGATGATGTTCCTCTATGAATTTCCCGTTTCCCAGCGCAAAACTCGCGGCAAGCCCACCCAGGGTTTTCCGGGACTCAAAAATAGTCACCTCATGGCCCTGAGAGCTAAGATAATAACCACTTGCCGTTCCTAAAATGCCTCCGCCGACAATGCCGATTTTCATGACACTATTATATAAAAATCCATGAGTAAAACCTCTTTAGTGATGGTCTTATTAGCCGATAATACTGTTTTTATGACCTGCAGTTCAGACCTATGGCCTTGGATACCAAGTGGCTCAATCGTGCTTGACTCCATGACCGGCCTGACAAGAAGTATTTTATTGATCATCTTAGGTTCCGCACGTAGGTTTTGATTCGCTCAAGCGTAACGCGATGATCGTGCAAAAGCAGGGACGTTTCTCTCCAGCATCCCCAGATGCATCCGGAGCATTCTCGTCTTACCTCCGCACAATGGTTTTGAAATGGCTGGGAATGGAATACGGCAGCGGCATTGCGACCCCGCTCAGTGGGGATACCGGGAAATTCATCGCAGGGGGAAATACTCCCGTCATCAAAAATGACAAAGTAGTCTTTCCCGGCGTCACATTTCCAGCGGAAATTCCGGTTAAGCAGATATGCACGGGCATCTTCGAGATAAGCCAGAGAACTGCCGATGCGCAGCCCCTTCTTTTTAAGCCGGATAAGCTCACGATAACTTTTCTCAATCCGCGGCTTGTCCGCCGCGGTCAACGACAAATACGCGGCATCGCCGCGGATAGGATTATGTTCCGCCGTATGGACAGGCACCAGACTGGCATAAGCGCCAAGACTATCTACAAAAGTAGCTATATCCGCCAGCTCGTCGATATTCTGTCGGGTCACTACCGTATTGACGACATGGAGCCCACGCGGTTTTATGGAAACCGCTGTCCTGATTGCCGCAACTGCGGCTTTCCATAGCCCGGCATGGCCGCAGAAATCATCGAATTTTCTTTCCTGAACGCTGTCCAGCGAAACCGTCAAAAAATCCAGACCGTTCGCGAAGCACTCACGTAAATTCTTTTCATCGGCCAACAATCCGTTGGTCTGCAGCCTTACGAACATGCCGCGCGAACTGAAGGCGCTGATAATTTCATTGAGCTCAGGTCTCATAAATGGTTCTCCGCCGGTCAGGACGACGGTTCCCAGACCTATCTCCTGCATGTTCTCAGCCAGTACTCTTATCTCCTCAATCGTTAACTCATTTTCCCTGTTCCCATGCGCAGGCACCGCACACATGGGGCATTGTAGATTACATCGCCGGGTAACATAGAAATGAGCGTAGAAAGGTTTATGCAGGAATTTTGATTTTCCGTATGCCGTGAGCAAACTTTTTTTCATATGATGTAGCGCCGTACCAGCGAAACGAATTCCGCGGACATCAACGTGAAGTGATGGTAGTTCCTGATTGAAGCCAATTGCCGCAGGATGTAGCCAGGACGAAAATAAAATTTCCGGTACGCTTTATTCCTCAGTTTCAGGAGCGTTTTGTCATCAACGACATCGTTGACTCTTTTGGTGACTTGAGTGTCGCTAAACTCACACAATTGATCATTGTACTTGATAATATCATCGCCTAACGGTGTGCCGTAATGCGGCATCGGTAAACTAAACGACGCCGTATCGGGATCAATTTCAAGGGCAAAAGCGATGGTCTTTTCTATCGAAAGCACATCTTGACCGGGTAATCCGAGGATAAAAAAGGCGCATGTTTTGATCCCGATTTCACGGCAAAGATGAAATGCCGTTTTGACATCTTCGAGTGTGATGCCCTTTGCGATCCGCTGCATGATTGATTGGTCGCCCGTTTCAACCCCGAATTCAATGCTGTGGCATCCCGCCCTTTTCATGAGGAGCAAAAGCTCCCTGTCAACGCAATCTACCCGCGTTAAACAGAGCCAGTCCAGTGTAATATTTCCCCGTATCATCTCGAGGCAGAGGTGTTTAGTATAGTCTTTATCGGCTGTAAACGTTGAGTCTTGAAAAACAACTTCTTTGATTCCGAGAGATTGGATATACTGGAGCTCGCTTATGGTGTCGACAATATTTCGTTTCCGATAAGGAATAGTTGCCGGCACACAAAAAGTACATTGAAAAGGGCAGCCCATGCTGGTGATCACGCAGGTCGAAGGGTGGTATACGCTGATCGGATAGCGGTATTTTCCAATAGGGAACAAATCATGACGGGGCTTCATCAGGGAAAAATATCCGGCACTTTTACGAGGGGCTTCAACGATGTGGTTCCCATCCCGATAGGTCAGGTTATACAAGTCGCCAGAGCCTTCGATATAGTGAATGATCTCCGCAATTGTGAAATCCAACAGACAAGCGTCGATGAAAGGATAAGTTTCCAAAATAAATCTACTTTTTGTCAAAACGATTCCACCTGAGATAATAATCTGAGGATTAATCGCTTTTTTAAGGTCCTTCAAAAAACTGAAGTCGATCTTCCAGGTTGTTGTCGAGGTAAGTGATATGATTACATCGGGACCAAAAGCAACTATTTCCCGAAACGCTTCATCAATGCTTTTCTTATCAATGATCGCGTCAAGCACCTTTAAATCATACTGCTCAGAGAGGATGCCACTTAAAACCAGCAAATCAATAGGCACCCAATAATAGTTCGCTTTTGAAATCGAACTACAGTATTTA
>JBELAT010000193.1:0-3403 GCA_049508565.1 Endomicrobiales bacterium
TTTTAGCTATTCTTTTCATTGCCATGGTCTCCTTCGCTTATATTGTGTTTCTCGACAAAACCCATTATAGCGTTTGTGAGACCGTGGCTTCAATATTTCAACTGATTATAGGAAATTCCCTTTATGTTGGAATTAATCTTAGAAGGACTTAAGAACACAACGGTGAAATTGGTGAGAAATTTCCTGTCTCGCTCATCGCTAAGGAAAACGTCAATGATCTTATGTTTAAAAACGGCGTTTTAGTTTACGCATCGCATCGTCAAAACTCCCAAACAATATTTTTGTTTGGGAGTTTTTGATGAACTAACTTAAGATGTGAAGTGAAAAAATAAATTTATTAACCGCAACCCAGTCCCTTACCGGAACAACCGCCATTGCAACCTTCCCACATGATTTTCAACTTACTGAAATCTCCGTCGCCGAAGGCCGCTCTAAGGCCCTCGTGAAGCATTCCTTCCATGAGAACGATCTCTATACCATTTGTGTCAAGTATTTTTGATGGATTAGCCCCGGCTCCGGCTGCAAGAATGAGTCGACAGTCTTTTAGTGTCTCAGCAAGCTCCTGCCACCGTGTATCTCCTCCTCCTGGTTGAGGAATGCTTCTTTTTTCAATCAAAACTATTCCATCGTTAACCTTGCCAAAAATCATCAACTCTTTAGCCTCTCCCAGATGCTGGTTTACCAACAAACCTTCACGTGTTGCTACAGCAACATATGATCTTTTTTCCTGCGGTTTGAGCGGCAGCTTCTTCGATTCCATCAGACAGTCCATCATCTCTTTTGACATTGGCGCACCAAGCAAGCCAGCCGCATCAGCCCGGCATCGGGTGCAATGATGCATCTGGGGCATAAATATTTTTATCTCATCTCTTATCTTGAGAACTTTTTTCGGATCCGGGGTGCCTAACGATTCGAACTCTGTTCCACCTGCTGGATACATCGGCATGCAGTTCATGATGTCCGCTCCGAGAACACCAACAGATTTAGCTACTTCGCCGATATTATTATCGTTGATGCCGGGAATAATAATCGTATTTATCTTTACTATGATCCCCTGACGTTTGAGTTCTTCGATAGCAATGAGTTGGCTTTTGACAAGGTGCCGGGCGCCTTCTTCATCATGGTACACTTTTTTCCCCGGTCGTACCCAAGCATATATTTTTGCCCCAATAGATGGATCAACAGCGTTTATTGTAATTGTGACATGACTCACCTTGAAATGACGCAGCCTGTCAATATATGGCAAAATGGACAGACCATTAGTCGCAATACAGATAAGCATCTGTGGAAAATGCTTGTTTACCAGTTCCAGAGTTTCCATAGTCTCATCGGGGTTCGCAAATGGATCCCCCGGGCCGGCGATCCCTACGACCGTCAGGTTCGGAATCATGACGACAGCTCTCTTGAGATATTCAAGTGCCTGACCGGGTGATAGGACCGCACTAGTGACACCAGGTCGAGTTTCATTTACACAATCAAATTTCCTGTTACAGAAATTGCATTGAATATTACATTTTGGCGCGACAGGCAGATGGATCCTACCGAACGAATGCCTCGCTTTATCGTTAAAACAAGGATGCTGCGTTATATCGAACTTTGTTTCCATAACTCACCTCTCATCACATGTACATGTTACTTCCCGGCAACGACTCCTGTTTGTTTTCAATAAGCTTATTAGTAATCAAATCAAACAGATTTTGTGCGCCGCGATACCCTATATGAAGAAGGCGCTGACCACCTAATCTATCGTGAATGGGAAACCCGATACGAATAAGAGGAATATTGAGGTGTTTTGATAGCGGATAACCTTTGCTATTGCCTATCACGAAATCAGGTGATAATTGTGCAGCGATCTCGGCCGCCTCTATAAAGTCTACACCTTCCTGAACCACTGCCGTGGCGCCGATACCGGGAACTGTCTTTTCAAGTATCTCTAAAAACCTGCCACTTTCACCACCTGACACACACAAGACCGGGTTAACCCCTATCTCGGCGAGAAAAGATGTGACGGCGATCACAAAATCTTCCTCACCATAAACAACTGCTTTCTTTCCGAAAACGTATTTATGTCCGTCAAAATATGAATCTACCAGTCTGCCTCGCTCACTGGTATATTTTTCTGGCGTACCCCGCCCACTATATTTTTCGAGATACTTAAAAAACAAGTCACTCTGCCGTATACCAACCGGAATGCAAAAACCATGGCGAGGAATGTGAAACTGTGTATCCAAATATTCAGCTGCCGTTCCGGTTCCTTCGATAACACTACCGAACTCAATGGATGCAGGTGCACCCCCCATAGAAATAATTCCTGGGATCGGCGTTCCTCCTTCAGGAATGCGCTGATACTGTTCCCAATCACAGGAATCAAGGGTCTGCGAATAATCGGGTAAGATGGAGTATTGTATACCGAAATCAGCGAGTATCTCTTTTAAATAGCGGATATCCGCAGGAGAAATAAGCCCTGGAAAAATATTTATTATGTCATGCGGCGTTTCTTTCACGGCCATCGAAGTGACTATCGCTCGTACTGCTTTATGAAAACCATCTATGTGCGTGCCTTGATAGCTGGGGGTTGAAACTTCAACAATAACAGGAAGACTGGTTGATTCTCTTTCACGAACGTACTCTTGCATAATCATTGGCACACTGTCGCCAATGGTCTCCGCAAGACACGTGGTAGCAACACCGATGAATTTTGGGTGGTACTGTTTAATAACATTGTCCAAGGCTGTTTTCAGATTGTCCTTACCGCCGAATACGGCAGATGATTCTGAGAAATTTGATGATGCTATATCTATGGGTTCTCTGAAATGGCTGATAATATAGCGCCTCATATAGGTTGAGCACCCTTGTGAACCGTGCAAAAGAGAGACAGCGCCTTGGACCCCCTTAAAAACGAGAGCCGCTCCAAGTGGCGTGCACGCTTTACACGCGTTGCGGGAAGAAACAAAATCTTTAATCGATGTTTTCATGGTCACACCTAAATAAAAAGGGGTTCCTCGACAACGGTTTTGACAGCACGTTTACCGTTTCGTGATGAAAATTGCCATACCGGGCTCATGACCGTTGCATATACTTCACGCGCAAAATTGAGCATCCCCTCGTAACCTGCAAGAGCTATCTTACGCTCATGGTTATGATCGCAAAAACCTATTCCCAGCTTATAGGCTATCGGCCTCTCTTTAACACCACCTATAAGTATGTCAACATCCTTTTCAAGCACAAACTCTGAAAGCTCTACGGGGTTTGAATCATCGACAATGATGGTACCTTCATCACAAAGATCTTTCAATTGCGCGTAGTCCTCAGGACCTCCCGTCTGGGTGCCAACTATCACGGTCTTTATTCCAAGAAGCCTGAGCGCGCGAACAAGCGAGAATGCCTTGAACGCGCCGCCAAC
>JBELAT010000194.1:0-3295 GCA_049508565.1 Endomicrobiales bacterium
TCGCGGCGCGACTATCAATATCCGGAAGCCAATGCGCACCTGGTTGGCTACTTAAATGAAATTACGGCTGATGAGTTGGAAGACCTGGAAGATGAGGGCTATAAATCAGGGGACTGGATTGGCCGCAGCGGTCTTGAAAAACAATATGATACGGTCCTGCGAGGCCAGGATGGTGGCTGGCAGATTGAAGTAGACGCTCTTGGCCACCAGACGAGGCTGGTCAAACGGATTGTGCCGCAGATGGGTAATAATCTGCATACAACGATCGATCTACGGCTTCAGCAGGTAGCGTTTGATGGACTGGATAAATCGCCCACCGGCCGTGGAGCCGTGGTTGCGCTTGATCCGCGCTCCGGTGCCGTAAGAGCTCTTGTATCTTCCCCGGGTTTTGATCCCAATCTGTCGTTTACTCATGGTTTTTCGCAATACTTAAAAGCAAAAAATCTACCTTTATTTAACCGGACGATTCAGGGGCTGTATGCCCCGGGGTCGACATTTAAAATAATTACCTTTACGGGTGCCGTAAATGAAAACAAAATAGATCCTTTGTACACGTTTAATTGCACCGGAAAGTTTGTACTGGGAAACAAAACATTCAGTTGCTGGCTCAAGACCGGACATGGCCCTATGTCGCTCGTTCCGGCGCTGATAAATTCCTGTAATGTATATTTTTACCAGCTGGGTCTGCGGGTGGGGGCAGGGATACTAGAAAAGTATGCCCGTTTGTATCATCTTGGTGAGAAAACCGGGGTTGATCTGCCATCGGAAAAAAAGGGGTTAGTGCCCGGTGCCGAGTGGAAACTCAAAAAAATGCATGAAGGATGGCAGCAGGGCGATACGGCTAACATGGCAATCGGACAGGGACCTCTCTGGGTGACTCCGTTTCAGATGGCGTTGATGATTTCAGCTGTAGCCAACGGGGGAACGTTTTATAAGCCCTATATCGTGTCATCTGTTTCGACGGAACACGGAGAGACGACTTCTACGACTGAGCCTTCAATAACAAATAAAATTGAACTTTCTGATAGAACATGGCAGATGTTGCATGGTGCTCTTGAGGGTGTCGTCAAAAGCGGTACCGGCAGGGGATGCGATATGGCGTATTTCACGGTGGCGGGAAAAACCGGAACTGCTCAGAATCCTCATGGCAATGACCACGCATGGTTTGTTTGTTACGGGCCCACGGCCAATCCAACGCTAGCCATAGCCGTTATCGTTGAAAACGGAGGGCATGGTGGTACGGCTGCCGTGCCGATTGCACGCAGGATGTTTGAAACATATTACGAAGAGATGCGCAGCTCAACGACTGCCGTAATCGCACAGGGATCACCATCATGATTCAAGAAGAAAAATCGTTACTGCAAAAGTTTGTTGATCATATGGACTGGGTTATGATTTTTACCCTGTGTTATTTGATTGGTACGGGGCTCATCACTATTTATTCAGCAACCCTGCATAGCGGACGACCGGAAAGATTCATGGTCACGCAGATGGCAGCGATCATGATCGGTCTGGTGGGACTGATTATTCTCATGGGTTTTAATTATCAGTACTTCCGGCCTATGATGCCGTTTGTATATATTATTTCGCTGGGTTTGATGATAACCGTTTTGGTTGGCGGATCTACTATTCGCGGGACCAAAGGGTGGTTTCACTTCGGATACTTTTCTTTTCAGCCGGTGGAAGTCGTAAAACTGATGTATGTACTTGTTATCGCGGCATTTCTTGACAATCATTGGCGGGATTCAAAAAGGTTTATCACCTTTGCCCTCGGGCTGGCGCTCATGGGCGGGCATGTTTTACTTATTCTGGCACAGCCAGATTTTGGTTCAACACTCTCCTATTTCCCGGTAACAATTGTTTTGATGTTTATTGCGGGTATTGAACCGCTCTATCTCGCTGGTGTTATTATCATGGGAGGCATTGCGACGGGGATTCCGCTGATGTCGACGTTCTACCGGTTGCAACCCGATATGCTCAACAGTCATCACTGGCTCCATTATCTGGTCTCGGCACCGGGCAATTTCCGACATGCCTCGATAATTCTGGGGAGTATTACCGTGCTGATATTTGTCGGGTGGTGGTTTCTGTGGCAGTTGAAAATCAAATTGTCCTGGCTGTTTCCTTTGATGTTGACACTGATCGTCATTGCCGGCAGTTTTTCCTCCGTTGTTGTTGAACATTCAATGAAAGAGTACCAGCGCAAGCGGCTGATCGTCTTTTTAAGCCCTGAGATAGATGCGTTGGGTGCGGGGTATAACATAATACAGTCAAAGATCGCGATTGGTTCCGGCAAGGTGTTTGGCAAAGGACTTTTTAACGGTACTCAGGCGCAGTTAGGATTCCTGCCGGAACAACACACAGATTTTATATTTTCAGTACACGGAGAAGAGGCTGGATATATTTTTGCCCAGCTGACAATCATCTTTTATTTTCTGCTGATCTGGCGGGCAATGCTTATAGCCCAGGAGTCCCGCGATCGCTACGGTTCACTTGTGGCAACGGGGCTGGCTACGATGTTCGCTTTTTATGTATGCATCAATATAGGGATGGTCATGGGTTTGACCCCGTCGACCGGGCTGCCACTTCCCTTTTTATCCTACGGGGGGTCTTCGATGGTTTCGTCCTTGTGGGGAGTGGGTTTGTTGCTTTCTATTCATATACGCCGTTTCACCCATTAGTTGTTTTCTAAAAGTGCAGCGGACTTGAGAAAAAAGTTCTGTAGGGGCTTGAACAACCGGGCGATGCGGGCGGTGCCGGCATCCTCAGTGGATGTTCGCGCTGGCGAATGTCGACAAAGCGTTACGAGAAGAGACACAAATTCACGGTGAGATGTAATCACGCGGTAGTTTAATAGAAATCGAAATGGATGGAATAAGATGATTATTGAAGATATTTTGCCGTTGGTACAGAGACCGGGCCGGTACATAAATCATGAACTGCATTCGTATCATGAGGAGAAACCGGGAGGGGTGCGAGTCTGTTTGTGTTTTCCCGATCTTTATGAGGTGGGTATCTCTAATTTGGGACTTGAAATCTTGTACCACCTTATTAATGAACGCACTGATGCGCGGGCCGAGCGATGTTACAGCCCGGCGGCCGATATGGAAAAGATTTTACGCGAAAAAGGAGCGCCGTTATTTTCGCTTGAGACTCTGACGCCGCTTGCCGCATTCGATATTGTCGGTATTACTCTTCAGTATGAGCTGTGTGCAACGAATGTTATCAATATGCTGGATCTGGCCGGTCTGCCGATGTATGCCAAAGACAGGACGGACACCTTCCCCCTGATTAT
>JBELAT010000195.1:0-3262 GCA_049508565.1 Endomicrobiales bacterium
GTATTATTGCAGCGCGGACCGATGCTCACTTTGAAGAAACCAATGCCGTTCTCATTGGTATTGCCGATATTCGTCGTGTTGTTGAGGCAGCGAAGATGCGTCGCGAGTCGTCAGGCAAAAAAACAATCCTTTTGCTTGATGAGATACATCACTTCAATAAAACCCAGCAGGATGCTCTTTTGCCCGACGTTGAAAAAGGCATCATTACCCTCATCGGTATTACGACAGAAAATCCTTATTTTTATGTCAATAAAGCGCTCCTGTCGCGATCAACTCTCTTTGAATTTAAAGAGCTCGATCACGCGGCTCTTAACAGAATCATCGATCAATCACTTGCTGATACCGAGCGGGGACTGGGTTCGTATCGTGTTCGATTGGATGATGATGCCCGGAAACATTTGATTGATCAATCGCAGGGAGATGCGCGCCGTTTATTAAATGCGATCGAGATCGGTGTAGTTTCTACACCCAAAGATGCCGATGGCGTCATTGCCTTCACCGCGAAGGTTGCTGAACAATCTCTCCAAAAAAGAATGATTTCGTATGACAAATCCGGCGATGAACACTATGACCATGTTTCCGCTTTCATCAAATCCATGCGGGGATCCAATCCTGATGCTGCGTTGTACTGGATGGCGAAAATGCTGGCTGCCGGAGATGATCCGCGATTTGTCGCCCGCAGGATTGTCATCTGTGCGTCTGAGGATGTGGGCAACGCTGATCCCCACGCGCTGATGGTAGCAACAGCAGCGCTGAGTGCCATTGAATTTGTCGGTATGCCTGAAGCGAAAATTCCGCTGGCTCAGGCAGTGACATATATTGCCACCGCCCCGAAGTCTAATGCGGCCTATATTGGTTTACATAACGCGGAAAAAGCGGTAGAACAGGACTCCCCGCGCCCGGTGCCAGTTCATTTAAAAGATGCGACAGGAGATGGTGCCGGCAAGTTCGGTCATGGAGTAGGATACAAGTATCCGCATGACTATCCGGGACATTTCGTTGAACAGCAGTACTGGCCTGATCCTAAAGTGCTGTACGAACCAAGCGATCAGGGCTATGAGGTTAAAATCGGTGAACGGCTTCTCCGCTGGAGACAGCAAAGCACAGTTACGGCAAAAAATAAAAAGTAAACGCGATGCAGTGCCCGCCGCACAACGCGTTTCGCTCAGCGCTCTGGTCATGCGCCATGTCTTTTCACTGGAGCTCTATCGCACGGCGCGAACGATCATGGCGTATTGCGCGCATGGTTCGGAAGTGGTGACTGATGCGCTTATCAGTCAGGCGTTATTGGAAGGCAAAACAGTAGCTGTTCCGCAGGTTGTGTGCCGCACCGATTGCACGATGCAGGCGATTGAAATTCGTTCATTAGCTGAAGTATTTCCGGGAGAGTACGGTATACGCGAGCCGCGCAGAAGTACTGACTGCGTATGCCTTGCACCCGGCGAGATTGACGTAGTGTTCGTCCCGGGTATCGCATTTGATTGTCACGGGTACCGGGTGGGGTTCGGAAAAGGTTTTTATGACCGCTGGCTTGAGTCCTTCCCCGCGCATAAACTGGTAGGACTTGCCTACGATTTTCAGGTTGTGGAAAGTGTCCCGAGGGAAAAACATGATGGTGCCGTTGGCGTGATAGTAACCGATACACGAATTATTTCAGTGCGATGAAAGGAGTCTTACGTTATGGATGCATATGTGTTTATACTTGCAGCTCTCGTTGTCGGCATTATAGTCGGGTATTTTTCCCGGCTCCTGTATGCCAAAACACAGGCAAAATCTGCCGAACAGACAGCTGAACGGATATTGAGTGACGCAAAGATGGTGGTTGAAAACAAGAAAAAAGAAGGGTTGCTTGAAGTTAAAGATGCGATGGAGCGCGCGCGCAACGATTTCGAGAAAGAAACCCGCGAGCGTAAACAGGAAGTTCAGAATCTTGAACGCCGCCTGACACAACGTGAAGAGAATGTTGACCGCAAGTTTGAGGTTCTCGATAAGAAAGAAAAAGACCTTCTTCAAAAAGAAAAAGGGATTGTCACCAAGGAACAGCTGTTAGAGCAGGAAGAGAAAGAACTTCTCAAAGTCAAGGAAGAACAAAAAAAGGTTCTTGAGCGTTTGTCGGGAATGTCGGCGGAGGAAGCCAAGAAGCTGTTGATGCAGTCTCTGGAAGATGAAGCAAAGCGGGATATGGCACTGCTGACAAAAAAGCTCGAACAGGAAACACGGGAGACGGCAGATCGAAAGGCAAAAGATATTCTGTCTGTTGCTATCCAAAAGGTTGCCGCCGAGCATACCGGCGAAATTACAACCAGTTCAGTTCAGATTCCCAACGACGAGATCAAGGGACGGGTCATCGGGCGTGAGGGCAGAAATATTCGTGCTTTTGAACAGGCGACCGGAGTTGATCTGATTATTGATGATACTCCTGAAGCCATCACCATTTCAGCATTTGACGGTGTTCGGCGTGAAATTGCGCGCCAATCGCTTGAACGGCTTATATCAGATGGACGTATCCATCCGGCGCGTATTGAAGAAGTGGTTGAAAAAACCAAGCGCGACATGGATTCAAAGCTTAAAGAAGCCGGTGAAGAGGCTGCACTGGAAGCCGGTGTTCCGGGGCTCAATGCGGAAATCATCAAACTGTTGGGTAAACTTAAATATCGCACCTCATACGGGCAGAATCAGTTGCAGCATACCCTTGAGGTGACTTGGCTTGCGGGATCTATAGCCGGTGAGCTGGGGCTCGATATTGCATTTTGTAAACGCGCAGGACTGATGCATGACCTGGGTAAAGCTGTTGATCATGAAGTTGAGGGAACACACCATCAAATCTCGGCAGATCTGGCCAAAAAATATGGCGAGTCTGCGAAAATGATCAATGCCATCATTTCACATCACGAAGGTATTGAAGCTCCGCAGAGCGCCGAGGCATTTGTGGTGGCGGCAGCGGATGCGATTTCTGCCGCACGACCGGGTGCGCGCCGTGAGTCCATCGAGCTTTATTTAAAACGCCTGGAAAAATTAGAAAAGGTTTGTACATCGTTCCGGGGCGTCGCAAGTGCGTTTGCTATTCAGGCGGGCCGTGAAGTACGCATTATGGTTGAACCGGAAGATATTGATGATAAGGCAGCTCAGATACTTGCTCATGATATTGCAAAAAAAGTCGAGCAGGAGCTGGAATATCCCGGTCAGATTAAGATTACGGTTATCCGTGAAACGCGTGCACAGGATGTCGCTAAATAATTTAAATAACATGAAGCAGTGCGGT
>JBELAT010000196.1:0-3247 GCA_049508565.1 Endomicrobiales bacterium
ATGTCCTCAGGACAGTTGTCTACATGCAGGAAGCAATTATTAACGTGCTGGAAAAAAAAGGAATAGCGGATAGAACTGAGATAATGGATGAAGTAAGAAATCTCGTTAAATCTCACAAGCAGTAAAAACGAGGATCCTGATTGCCGATAAGAAAAAATGCTGATTTCTCATTGCCGTTTGTAGAATTAACGTTCAAGGAGTAGAAAATGAAAATAAATTTTATAGCAGCAACTTTAGTGCTGATGGTATCAATGTGTTATGCGGCGGATTTAACCCGGCCGTATTCACCGACCAGGCAAGAGTGGCTGGAGACCCAGTTGCAAATATCTGTAACACGGATGAATCAAGTCTATGGGTCTGGAGAAGAGGGGTTTGTAAAAGGCAGCGCAATAACCTTTAAAATTGATCCGCAAACAAAAGAAATTGATGTTGATGTGCTTGTAAAAAAAGAATTTACGTCGCAAGATTACAGTATTTATAAAAAGATAATTGAAGATGAAATAAAGACTGTCCTGGCTCAACATAAATGGGCAAGCGATTTAACCATTAATATAGCGTTTAAAAGCATGAGCAGCGGTGGCTTTATGAATATTCCTGCAGTATCTTCTCAATCAACAAATGAGGTAATTAAATCAACTTCAAATTGACTTAAAGAAGAAACAAAAATCCTTCCAGAGGTGGACCCATGCTTGGGATGAACTATTGCCAATCATTGGGAAGGCGCCTTTCCTTATCGACGGTAAAATGATAGCTTTTGCTGTGTATTAATGCCCTGGAGGTATGAGGCTTATGTTTTATTGACAATAATATAATAATATTATAATATGCTAATATAATTGTAGCCGGTGATGAGAAGATTTTCATCGCACCGAAATAATGAGGATTATAATGGGCTTTGATCCGGAAAAAGACAGTGAACTGTTAAAGGCGTTATCAAACCCCCTTCGATTAAAGATCGTGTCGGGTTTGCTCCATCATGATGGATGCAACGTTTCCAAAATTATGGCGAAACTGGGAATATCGCAGTCAAATGCGTCTCAGCATCTGTCCATATTGCGGCGTGCGGGCATTTTGACCGCTCACCGAAAAGGTACGATGACCTGTTTCAGTGTGACAGATAAACGCGCAGTAAGGATCTTGCAGGCACTTAAATAAACAAATTTTACCAACAGAGAGATAATACTACTATGAAAACGGTTATTGTTGGTGGGGTTGCAGGTGGCGCGAGCGTCGCTGCACGTCTTAGGCGGTTGGATGAGTCAGCGCAGATTGTGATGCTTGAAAAAGGTCAGTATATTTCCTATGCCAATTGTGGTTTGCCCTATTATATTGGCGGAACTATTGAGGATCAGGACGATATCTTGATCCAAACACCGGAGTCATTCAACGCGCGTTTCGCAGTTGATGTGCGGGTACACCACGAAGTGATACGCATTGACCGATCCGCACAGGAAGTTGTTGTTCGAGACAGTGTGACTTCGAAGCAATATCGCGAATCCTATGATCGGCTCGTTTTAGCGCCCGGTGCCGAACCTATGCGGCCCCCGATTCCAGGTGTCGATCATGCGCGGGTATTTACTTTGCGAACGGTTAACGATGCCGAACGTATCAAGACGTTCATTGACTCTAAAAAGCCCCGCCGTGTAATTGTTGTTGGTGCAGGGTTCATCGGTCTTGAAATGGCAGAAAGCCTGCATCAGCGAGATATATTCGTGACAATTGTTGAGATGGCGCCGCAGGTGATTGCGCCGCTTGACACCGAAATGGCGGCGGCCATTCATCAGCATCTCAAAACAAAAAATGTCGAATTCTACCTTTCCCAACAGGTTTCAGCACTCAAACCGCAAGGAGATGGAATCGTTGCGGTACTTAAGAGCGGTATCGAACTGCCCGCGGATTTTGTAATCATGTCAGTTGGTGTTAAACCGGATACACGTTTAGCCGCAGAAGCGGGTCTTGAAATCGGGGTTGCCAAAGGAATACGAGTCAATAGCCATTTGCAAACATCTGATGAACACATCTATGCCTTGGGCGACGTCATAGAATACCCAGATCCTGTTTTTAATATTGCGCGCGTGATTCCACTTGCGGGGCCCGCAAACAAGCAAGGCCGCATAGTGGCAAACAATATTGTATTTGCCAATCGCGATATCTATCCCGGAACTGTTGGTACCGCTATTGCGAAGGTGTTCGATCTGACTGTTGCACTTACAGGATTTTCAGAGCGTGCCCTTCGACAAGCAGGTGTTTCGTTTGTCTCAACACTAACCCATAGTTCATCTAATGCAGGATATTATCCCGGGGCAATGCCCTTGACTATAAAACTCAATTATTCTAAGTCTGATGGAAAGATTCTTGGTGCCCAGATCGTAGGTTTCCGCGGTGTGGATAAAGCCTGCGAGGTGCTTTCTCTGGCGTGCCAGAAGAAAATGACCATTTGGGACCTCATGGAAATGGATCAGGCATACGCGCCGCCCTATTCGTCTGCAAAATCACCGGTCAATATGGCCTGTTTCGTTGCTGACAATGTGATAAAGGGACTGATGACCCCGGCAACGTGGCAAGACGTCAAAGATGCGGGAGAGGAAACATGTATATTAGATGTACGTACGCTAGAGGAGACTCAGCTCAACCGGATCGCTGGGGCTCTTCTGATCCCACTTGACCAGTTGCGGCGGCGAATGAACGAGATCCCGCGTAACAAGAAGATCTATGTGTACTGTGCGGTAGGACTACGATCATACATAGCGGCGCGTATTCTTGAGCAAAATGCATTTTCTCACGTGTATACTGTCACTGGAGGATTTAAGACCTATGAAATGGCGATCACAAAACAGTCCAATGAAGATATTTACAGTAAGTACTGTATTGAAAAAAATGACGATTTCTCTTCTGGGGGGATGTGCGGGTCATCAGATGACACCCCGGTCGTCGAAATAAACGCCCGGGGACTCCAGTGTCCCGGACCGATCATGAAACTCAATGAAGAAATGAAGCCGCTTGCTCGCTGCACACATGTCAAAATATATGCCAGCGATCCGGGTTTTCTTAATGATGTCAAATCCTGGTGTACCGTGACGGGCAACCGGCTCATTGATGTCGGGACCAGCTCGGATGATCTTTTCGCGCTTATAGAAAAGGGATCCGGGCAGGACAAGCTCTCCCAAACCCAGATTTCGAGTACTAATAAGACGATCATTGTTTTCGACGATGATTTTGACCGCGCGCTTGCTGCCTTTGTCATCGC
>JBELAT010000197.1:0-3169 GCA_049508565.1 Endomicrobiales bacterium
TTCCGGAAAACTCGATTTTTAAGAACATTCTTCCAAAACTGAAAAATGATCAAAAACTTATCGGAGCATTCTTTGAAGCAATGGAAGAAAGAGCGTTTCTCAAATGGGTGCTCAGCGACGCCAGCATCAAACTGGACACTTTGCGCATTTCAAAAACCATGAAAGAGAAAGTTCTTGCGGCATACCTCAGCGGCAGCATATCTCAACAGGATGATGAGCTGTTGGCTAAAACGTTCTTTTCAGCACTTCGAAAAGGTATTCCCGATTATGTGAGTCAAGCCGACATCACGCATGCTCGGGAAAATCTGCCGGGCGGCACCATTGGTGGCGTGAAACGAGAGTTTCTCAAGAGGCTTAATGAAAAGAAGGATACACCTCCGGAAACCTTTGCGGCTGTTCTTGAGCTGCTGGTCAACGATGTGATCAATAAATCGGAGTTTGACGATACAATAGGTGATGAAACACACGGCGTGAATATGCCAGCGCTTAACGAACTTCTCTCTGCTGCATGATCAATTGCGACCGCTGAGACGATGCCAGAGCGCGACACATACATCACGCACTCTTCGTTTAACGTATTAACTCATAATCTGAAAATAGGTGGTACAGAGGAATGGAACTCTTGGGTTTACTTCCTGGTAAGATCAAAATCGTTGAAATGTATTAGAAATCAACGGGGAAACGTTTTAGGAAAGAACTTTAACACGTTGATGTGGCAATACGCTCGAATAATTCTTCTGAATAAAATCAATAAGCTGTTCTCGTACCGCACACCGCAAATCCCACGCAGTTGATGAGTCAATAGCGCTCATGAGTGCCCTGAGCTCAATGGTATGTTCAGTGGCGTTGGTCACCTGTAATACTCGAACTTTCTTGTCCCACAGCTCTGATTTATCAAGAATTGAGAAAAATTGTTCCCGTATCGGCTCAATGGGAACGGTATAATCAACATATATTAATACTGTCCCCAATATTTCGGATGTGTGACGTGTCCAGTTTTGGAATGGTTTTTCAATAAAATACGATATAGGCACAATCATACGCCGTAAATCCCAAATCTTAACAACAACATACGTTAACGTAATATCCTCAATCCATCCCCACTCGTTTTCCACGATAACTACATCATCGAGCCGAAATGGTTGTGAAACAGCTATTTGAATTCCCGCAAAGATATTGGCAAATATCTTTTGTCCGGCAAAACCCGCTATTACACCGATAATGCCAGCTGAAGCTAAGATGCTCGCTCCTAGATTACGTACTTTATCGAAGTTCATAAGCACTATTGCAAAAGACAGTGTGACAACAACAAAAACAACTATCTTTTGAAACAAATAAAACTGGGTAAAAATCCGGCGCGCTTTTAAGTTGTTTTTTTCTTCTATCTTTAATTTATCAAGCAGGTATGTTTTTATCACCTCGGGAACTTCAATGAGAAGCCATGCAACGGATGTTATCCAGGAAATGCTGATAAGATGAATGAAAATAACGTCAACGAGTTTGTTTCCGCTAACAGCAGGTATAAAAAAGTTTAAGAGAAACAAAATGATCATAAGGCGTACCGGCCCTGTGGACAACGTTATTATCTTATCATTGATATGGTTTCCTGTCCTTTGTGCAATTTTCTTTAAAAATGAGTACACCACTGCATGTATGATGAGACCTGCAATTATTATTGCCACTACCATACTGGCGGGTCGTATACATAATTCTAGATTTTTAATGATAGTATTCACGATCAGCTCCGTGTCGGTTTGACTGCATCGTTTTGGCGCTGGCACGTATAGAGACACTCATACCGGTTTCTCCGACCATTACCGGCAATCTGCTCACCCATGCTAACAGTAACAAAACAGCGTGAAATCCTCCATGACTTATTGTAACCTGATGCTGATATAAAAGCCTTTTATGTGAAAATGAAGTGTCCTTGATGGAGTGGGGAGATCATGATTGCTCGTCGTGCGCTCTGTCTTCATGGTGCGCGATTGTCGATACCTGTGCAAACGGGCATATTAAAAGTCAGTAAAACATTACTCGCAGATCTTCATAACTCTAGACAATAATGCAATAATAAATGTGGAAGCACATGAAATGCCGTCTGGTAAAGGAAAAATAAGGAGGACACGACGATGCTATTTAAAACGTTTAATTGTAGGAGATGTGCGGTTATCCTGGGTATGGTTTTAATGATTCCGTTTTTGCTCTATGCTGATGATGATTCGGGTATTGGCAGCAAATTTCTTTCTATTGGGCCTCGTGCGACATATTCTATGCCAATAGATGCTGACAGCGGTCAATGGTACGGTGGTGCTCAGGTTCGTTTACACGTGACTCCCGCACTCGGGTTGGAAGGGTCGGTTGATTACCGCAGCAATACGTTTGGTAACGTTATTACCCTTAAAACATATCCTGTTCAAGCGACGCTGCTTGCCTATCTGATGCCCGGCGCTAATTGGAGTCCGTTTTTGCTTGGTGGGTGTGGATGGTATTACACTGAAGTTGACGGCCCGCACGGGTTTAGTTCCACCGACAACCGGACCGGTTTACATGCTGGTGCAGGTGTGGAGTTTATGTTAAATGAATCTCTATCGCTCGATGCAACCTATCGGTACATATGGCTTGAGAACTTGTCGTCTAAAGATTTAAATGTGTTGGACAAGACGTATTCAGACAGTGGCGCAATGATTACGGTAGGGTTAAACTTTCTGTTTTAATGACCGGTGATGCGTAGCCTTTGTGACACTCCGCTTTCTAGCCGCTCTGTATGAAAAAAGGTGTCAATGAGGCATGCGCAAAATGCATGCCATGACCATGCGTTTTGAAGTGAATGCCCTGTCGGAAAACAATGTGTAACGACTTTACATATGTTCTGGACGCGTGTTCGTGTCTGCGAATATGAAAGCACCCGATTCGACCGCACACGCATGATACAATCGTGTTCCCGTCTAATGATGTTGCAAATGAAAGGGGGAGGTAAATGAGCGTAAAAAGCATGCTTGTTTCAGAATTAGATTATCGCATAATTTCTTCGACAAAGAGTTCGTACATATTTAAAACATATTTCGATGATGCAAACATAACCATTCTTTCAGAAGACGGGGTGGTCACACTTGAAGGGCATGTTAAAAATGAGTTCCAAAAAATGCTCGCCGACGGGGTTTTAAGTCAT
>JBELAT010000198.1:0-3127 GCA_049508565.1 Endomicrobiales bacterium
TAAAAAAGACTGATGGAAAAAAGTCTGAGAATAGAAGATTCTGACAATTAAAACAATCTTATTTATTGCTTACAATATAATAAAGCACAAATTAATCGGCGAACAAAAGATAGTTAGATATGGAGATAAATCAATACTTTCTAACAAAACAGAACAGTTATCATGTTAATTCATACGTATTCTGCAATCCCCGGTGTACTGCAATGAAAACCTCTGCTTTGAAGTCAGTGGATATAGTCATGTCTATGATTATTATCGTGGTTTCTTTTGTCTTGTGCGGACAGCTCATCGTTAATTCGCTTTCAAACCAGAAAATTAAAAGCGATTACGCCGAATTGAACCATGTCAAATTTGGTCTTTTGAATGTCGACGTCTGGAAGCAGCAGATAGGCACAGTGCTTACCGAAGAGATCGACAAGCTGAATGTGTCAAGGGCAAACAAGCAAAGCCTCAAGAAAAAAACAGAAGAATTGTTATATGCCTTTATAAATAAGCTCGACAAGGAAATGAGAGAAAAAAATGCTCATTCACCGTTAGGATTGATAAAACAGGGCTATGCAAATATATTTGGCGGCATAAATAAAATTAAAGAAGAGATACCGAATTTTTCTGACTTGATCGTTAAAGACCTGTCGGCTCCCAAAACGATGACGCAAGTAAAGGCTATTCTTAAGAAACAACTTGAAAAATACCTAAAAAAGACTGCTGGGACACAGGATACCTCCGAACTGGTCAGCATCTTACAAGCAACCGGATCCACTGATGTAGCCGAAGCCAGGCTTAAGCTCGAAAAAATGATACAGGCCAAAAACGGAATTATCTCACGCGATGCCTTATTGATAATATTATTCGCGCTAGTTCTTTTCATCATGGCCCGACTTAATAAACACCCTCTTTCTCCCCCGCGCTTTTATATATTGGTACTGACCCTTTTCACACTGCTTTTGCCTGGGGTGACTACACCTATGATTGACGTCAGGGTATTGATCTCGAAAGTAAGTTTTGTATTCATGGGACACTCAATCACTTTCGGGGATCAAGTATTGTACTTTAGGAGCAAAAGCATCCTGGACGTGTTCCGGATAATGATAGCCGACAGCGAACTTCTTATTAAATCGGTGGGGGTGCTGGTGATCACGTTCAGCGTATTTTTTCCACTTCTGAAAATATGTTCCTTGGCGGGGTATTACTTCAATTTTCTGCAGGCAAGAGAAAATCCCGTCATCAGGTTTTTCGTCTTCAAATCAGGAAAATGGTCAATGGCCGATGTCTTCGCGGTCTCCATATTTATGGCCTACGTTGGGTTCAATGGGGTCATCAACAGCGGCTTAAACGAGCTCAATACTGCAGCCGGGGGGGAGGGAATATTGACTACCAATGGGACTACCCTTCAGCCAGGATATTACCTGTTTCTTACGTACACACTTCTCTCGCTGATCCTTTCGGGCTTACTAACATCGGGTTCCAACGTTCCCGAATGATGACCAATATATGATTCATAACCGCGCAATAAAGCTGATACATCAGTATTGTTCGAAACGAGACTGAAAATGCACGCTCTGGACATTGATGATTAAAAATAACTTATATTTCAAGAATAATTCAGGCAAAACACGTACGAGCCCCGCCATTTCGGCCGCTCTTGCCGTGTTTATTTGCTTGCTAGTATTCGTATTAGTTCTCACGGTCATACTCAATGGAATCATTGAAAAGAAAATCGAAAAGAGTTTTCATGAGCGATACCACACCTGCTCTTTGATCGTTTCGGGACTGAGATATAATTTTTTTAAAAACCGTTTCAGTTGTAAGTCGCTTGTCATTAAGAAGGAATCCGGCGTTTCGTGCACCGCGGGCCCGGTATCAGTAAGCGGGATCGGTTGGCTCGGACTTTTGTATAGTCCCGTAAACAGGGAAAGAGCTTTTGATGGAACAGCCGTTGAGGTAAATGACGTTTACCTAAATGGCGCAGGCTATGCGCTATCGTGCAAGCGTCTTACATTTTCTGTGCGGGATGGCCGGATACGGGCAGTCGAGATCGATTTAAAGACATTGTCTAACAACGAACGTTTTTTCGCCGCTAGACGTTACAGGACAACCCGGTTCCGTTTAAATATACCTGAGCTGATAATATCAGGTCTCGACGGTTCGAAGTTCGTGGATGGAAGAAGTTTCAAGGCGCATAGCATTGTGCTTAACGGACCTTCGCTTGATGCTCTTGTCGACAAGTATGCTGCGGTCGATAAAAAAATAACGCGAGAGTTGATGCCTAATGAGATGATGATTACAGTGAATAAACAAGTCTTTATAGAAAAACTGAAGGTGATCAGCGGGCGAGTCACGTATGGCGAGGAATACGCTCCGGGAGCGGTTCCTGCAACCGTTACGTTTGACAACATAAACTTAATGGCAGACAACATCTCCAATAATGGACAACAAAATGGCGTAAGCCTATTTCAAGTGCGGGCGAATTTTATGCAAAGTGGGGCAGTTGATCTCAATGTCGTTATGTCGCTCTCGTCTCGGGCATTTTCTTTACAATATTCCGGTTCATTGGGCACAATGGACATGAGGAAGCTTAACGCATTCCTTGAGCATAGCGAGTATATACGCATCGATTCCGGAACCATCCAAAAAATAACATTTGATATTGGGGTATCTGACGGCCATGCCACGGGCGCCATGAAAGCATTGTACAAAGATCTTAAAATTACCGTCTTGAGCCGGAAAACAGGGGGCAGCAATGGCATTATCAACAAACTGTCATCCTTATTAATGAACCATATCGCAATACGTCGGGAGAACATGGCGGATACCAAAACACCGTTTAAAACAGCTAAAATAGAATACATCCGCAAACCCCAAAACACATTCCTACAATTTTTATGGTTTTCTTTGCGGAGCGGTGTACTGGACGTTCTTTTTCTCATGTAAGGGTTGTCCGCATGTGGTCTCGTAGCGAGTAAATGTCAACGTATACTACCCGCAAATGAAAATGACAAATCATAATTCTGACGGATTGTGTCCCGAACAACTACTGATTTTTATTGTTTATATACCTTAAGGTTACAAACTGTCATAGTGCAGATAAAAATTTAGCCAAACACTCTGCTTTGCCAGAACTTCTTTA
>JBELAT010000199.1:0-3095 GCA_049508565.1 Endomicrobiales bacterium
AGTCTATTGCTAGGCAAAATATAACAGCATATGTTAATATATCTTTGAATAATCCTGTTAACAATCCTGCCGTCGTTACTCAGGGGCCGGAAATTTCCTTTACACCAATTGGTCAACTGCTCAGTAATGTTGTTGTCGCTACCGGAACCGTGACTGACGGAGCTACTCTGCAGACTGTTACGATGACATATTATACCGATACCGTACCTACTCCGGTAACTGTGACGAATAATCCGGGTAACGTATCAGCTCCCGCGCCCACTCTTAAGACTGGTACAATTCATCCGGGTGTAGCATCACTTTCTACTCAGACGACCTCAACGAACACGGTGGGCGGGGTATCAACATACAACTTCACGTTCACAATTACACCTGATCTTTCGTCAGCTTCATCGTTTTATTATATTCTTCAGGCTGTCGATTCAAAAGGTAAAAGTGCTCGTCTGCCGGCAACGGGATATTTTCTTTCTGGTGTTGCTCATACCATTAAGTCAACTATTAACACCAGCGGCGGTACCATTGCTCTGCCTGACGGCAATCAGTTTGGAGGGCGCACAGCGATTATATTCCCTCCGGGAGCGCTCGGTTCAAACCAGGAAATTACGATCTCAGAAGTGCTCCCGCAAGATGTCGGCATTTTCCCTCCGACAGGGAAATATGTCCTCGGAGTCGATATTCCGGTGGTTACGTATCAGTTCCTCCCTGAGAGTTTGACTTTCTCCCGCCCAGTGATGATTACATTAATGTATCCAGATATTAACAATACTGGCATTGTCGACGGCACGAAAATGCCCGCTAAGAATCTAGTAGTACTGTGGTGGAATCCAACCTATCAGCAGTGGGACTCTCTTGGCGGAACCGTCGATACAATTTCAAAAACGATTGCCTGCCAGATAACTCACTTCGGCATATTTGGAGTTGGATTTAATAAAGCGGCTAATACCGACAGCAGTCATCGGCCGGAAGAAAAAATTATTACGCCGGTAACTGCGGCCGCCACCTATGGTATAGCGCACTTTAAGGACATTGGCTTGAACGATGAGATTAATATTTATGATATTACCGGCCGTACGATACGGACATTCCAGCAGATGCAGGGGATTGTTGAGTGGGATGGCAAAGATCAGGATGGCCGGATAGTCGCAAGTGGTATCTATATCTATCAGATCAAGATCAATGGTCAAAATAAACCCATCAGCGGCACTATTGTGGTGGCAAAGTAGACATTTATGAAACAGTTAATAGGTTTTCTAATCATTCTAAGCTTTTCACTTCCGGCCTTCGCCGCTTTTGACGATACCGGTTGGGGCGCACGTCCGCTGGGAATGGGTGGAGCTTTTACTGCTGTGGCTGACGATGCCAATGGTCCACTGTTTAACCCGGCTGGCAGTGCCCAGACGACCCAAAAAGAAGCAACGTTCATGTCAGCACAATTGTTTACCGGTCTTGAAGGGGTACAAATCGCTCAAAACTATTTCGGGTATGTTCAGCCCCTGGGTGGAAAGATGGGGAGTGTGAGCATTGCCTATGCATCACTCTCCGCTCCGGGATACTACCTTGAAAATACCGGATGTATTTCCTATGGCAAATTCTTTGACTCTCTTTCATCGGAAAACATAAAGGTGAGTCTCGGAGCGAGCGCGGTTTATTTGTCTCATCAGTACACGTTGGATCAATATACGATGCACGACCCGGTATTTGCAAATGGCAATACCGGCTCAGCATTGACAGCCGACGTTGGTGCGCTGGTAGTTCTTCCTAAAACCGGGATATCGCTGGCGTATGTGAGCAAATACATCAATAATCCCAATGTGGGATTATTAACAGAGGATATAGTGTCCAATGAAAATGTGGCAGCAGTTGCCTACTATACTGACATGTTACCCTTCCTCCATCTGCCCCGTTTCACTATTGATACTGATGTTGTAAACCAGAATGATACCCCAACCGATGTGCGCATTGGTGCGGAAACATGGTTGATGGATGGAAAGTTTGCAGTTCGCATGGGTGAAAATGCCTCAGAAGTTTCAATGGGGTTTGGCTATGTTCTGGGATTTAAGAACTCTGGCACCTCGCTTGTCATCGATTATTCATTTGGCTGGCCGTTGCAGATAGAGGAGACCACGGGATCTCATCGCATAGCTGTTACCGTTCGTTTCCCGTAAAAACGGACATGCATTGTTTGACAAATCCTTTCGTTTCTTATACAATTACTCTCCTGAATTTCACGTGAGCAAACACACAAATAGAAAATAGTGTTCGATCATAATCTATTTTCGATTTTCTTGTATAGATTAATGTAAAAATTTGTGGGGATGTGGTGTAGCCTGGTTAACACGCTGCCCTGTCAAGGCAGAGACCGCGGGTTCAAATCCCGTCATCCCCGCCATATCTTCTCTGGCTGCATGGTGCAGCCCTTTCCTTCCATGAACATACAACACCGTGTCGTTGAAATTATTCGTCGTCTTAAGTCTCGCTATCCTGACGTGCATATTCCTCTTCATTTCTCAAATCCCCTGGAACTTCTAGTGGCCACCATTTTGTCGGCTCAATGTACTGATGCACGAGTCAATATCGTTACTAAAGAATTGTTTAAAAAGTATCGTACCCTTAATGATTATGCGACGGCACAGCAAAGTGCCCTTGAGACTGCCATCCGCTCAGCCGGGTTCTATCATAATAAGGCAAAAAATATCATCGGTGCCGCCCGCATGTTGCGTGACACCTTCAACGGAAAAATCCCTCAGACTATGGATGAAATAATTCGCCTTCCCGGTGTCGCGCGCAAAACAGCAAACATTGTTTTGGGACATGGTTTTGGAATAGTTGAGGGGATTGCCGTCGATACACATGTCCTGCGTGTCAGTGGTTTTCTGGCATTGACACATAATAAGACACCCGAGAAGATTGAGCAGGACCTGATGAAGATCGTTCCCCGGAACGAATGGCTTACTTTCTCATTATTATTGCAAACTCTGGGAAGGGATGTGTGTAAAGCCCGTTTTCAAGACCATCCCGCCTGTGTTTTGTGTGATATATGTCCGTCTGCTTTGAACTGTTCTGTCGTTGAAAATCGTCGCGCTAAATGATACAAT
>JBELAT010000002.1:0-15000 GCA_049508565.1 Endomicrobiales bacterium
TTTTTTGCGCCTTCTTTAAGTGCCATGGAAGCCGCGATCTTAAAGGCCATTTCCGAGGAGTCTACTTCGTGGAATGACCCGTCCGTTAAGGTTACTTTCAAGTCAACCAGCGGATACCCAGCCAGCGCACCAACAGAAAGAGCTTCTTTCACACCCTTTTCAGCAGCAGGAATATATTCCCGGGGAATCGCTCCGCCAACAACCTTATTGACAAACTCGAATCCTTTGCCCGGCGCCTGAGGCTCGATCGTAATAAACACATGACCATACTGTCCCCGACCACCTGTCTGGCGAATATATTTGCCTTCCTGCTCAACTTTTTTCTTAATCGTTTCCCGATATGCAACCTGCGGCCGTCCAACATTTGCCTGCACATTGAACTCGCGTTTCATGCGATCAACAATAATTTCCAGATGCAGTTCACCCATTCCTGAAATAATTGTCTGACTGGTTTCTTCGTCAGTCCGCACGCGGAACGTGGGATCTTCTTCTGAAAGCCTGCCAAGAGCAACACCCATTTTCTCTTCATCTGCCTTGGATTTGGGCTCAATTGCAACTGAAATAACCGGTTCCGGAAATTGCATGGACTCAAGAATGACGGGATACTCTTCATCACACAATGTATCACCGGTGGTCGTATTACGCAAGCCGACCGCTGCGGCAATATCTCCCGCTCGAACATTTTTTATTTCTTCCCGGGTATTGGCATGCATCCTCAGGATACGGGATAACCGTTCTCTGTTACGTTTGCCGGGATTATAAATATATGAGCCACTTTCAATCTTGCCGGAATAAACACGGAAGTAGGTAACTTTGCCAACATAGGGATCGGTTTGTATTTTAAATGCCAGCGCGCGGAAGGGAGCGTTTTCATCAGCCTTGACCACAATTTCTTCATTGGTGTCAGGATTAACCGCACTCAAAGAAGCTTTTTCAAGCGGTGACGGGAGATAATCGCACACTGCATCCAGAAGCGGCTGGACACCTTTGTTCTTAAAGGACGTTCCACACAGGCACGGGATCAACTTCCCGCCGATCGTGACGTTCCTGATCGCTTTTTTTATCTGGTCAATAGTGCTAGGCTTGGCATCCATATAGTTTTGCATGATCGCTTCATCGTGGTCTGCCAGAGCTTCAATCATTTTGTCATGATATTCTTTCGCTTTTTCGGTATATTCTGCCGGGATATCAACCACGCTGAATTTGGCGCCGAGCTCTTCGCCGTGCCAGACCATCGCTTTCATCTGCACCAGGTCGATAACCCCTTCAAATGTTTCCTCAGCTCCGATCGGTATCTGGATAGCCATGGGATTGGATCCGAGCTTTTCCTTCACCTGATCAAGCAGCATATAGAAATCTGCGCCCACCTTATCCATCTTGTTGCCGAAAACCATGCGAGGAACTTTATAACGATCCGCCTGCCGCCATACAGTTTCTGACTGAGGTTCAACGCCGTTTCCGGAATCGAACACAACAACCGCACCGTCAAGAACACGCAGTGACCGTTCCACTTCAGCCGTAAAATCAACATGGCCAGGGGTATCAATAATATTGAACTGGCAGTCGCGCCACGCACAGAATGTTGCCGCAGATGTAATAGTGATCCCGCGTTCGCGTTCTTGCTCCATCCAGTCCATCGTCGCCGTGCCTTCGTGCACTTCACCGATCTTATAAATACGACCCGTGTAGTACAGAATGCGCTCCGTCGTCGTCGTTTTGCCGGCGTCAATGTGCGCGACTATGCCAATATTACGTACTTTGTCGAGTGAAAATACTTTTGCTTCGGCCATGTTATATCCTTTATGTATTCCAAATTAAAAAATCAATCTTGATACTACCAGCGATAATGCGCAAACGCTTTGTTTGATTCGGCCATCTTGTGCGTGTCTTCCCGCTTTTTTATGGCCGCGCCTTCTTTGCGACTTGCATCCATAAATTCCTGAGCAAGACATTCCGCCATCGGTTTACCAGTCCGAGCCTGAGCAAACGCTAAAATCCAGCGCATCGCAATGGTCGTCGAGCGCACCTGCGGAACTTCCATCGGGACCTGATAGGTTGCTCCGCCAACGCGGCGCGGTCGCACTTCTACCAGCGGGCGAACATTTTCCATGGCTTTATTGAAAACCATAATCGGATCTTCATTGGTTTTCTCTTTAATGATCGCCATTGCTTTATCAAATATGCGCTCAGCAGTGCTTTTCTTACCCGCAAAATTGAGCTTATTGACAAACCGTGCAACAAGCACCGAATTGTATTTTGAATCGGGTCTGGGCAATCCTCTGCGTTCTCTGGGTCTTAGACTTTTACGCGGCATACATTTACCTCTTTATTTCTTAGCGGCCGGCGCTGCCGTTTTGGCCTTTTTCGCGCCGTATTTGCTTCTACTCTGTTTGCGGCCTTCGACACCAGTCGCGTCGAGCGTTCCGCGTATAATATGATAACGAACACCCGGCAAATCTTTCACACGGCCGCCGCGAATCATAACAATGGAATGTTCCTGCAAATTGTGACCGACGCCGGGAATGTATGACGTAACCTCGTATCCGCTTGTCAGCTTTACGCGAGCAACCTTGCGTAGTGCAGAATTCGGTTTTTTCGGCGTCGTTGTATACACACGCGTACACACACCGCGGCGCTGTGGACATTCTTTGAGGGCCGGTGATTTTGTCTTTTTTGCAAGATCTTCTCTGCCGTGGTTGTGTAACTGATTAATCGTAGGCATTGCGCTTTTTATCCTTTACTTTAATATATTTTTAAGATGCAGACCGGTCCCCGCAGGGATCAGATGTCCGATAGACACATTTTCTTTGAGTCCGCGCAGATGATCAATCTGTCCGGATACTGCAGCCTCTGTCAGAATACGGGTGGTTTCCTGGAACGACGCAGCCGATATGAACGAATCTGACGACAATGATGCTTTTGTAATGCCCAGCAGAATAGGCTGTGCTCCCGGGGCTAGTCCGTTACGTTTAGCCACAATTTTCTTCTCGGCTTCGTAGCGGTACTTTGAAATGATCTCGCCATTAAGGAATTCACTGTCACCGGAATCGATGATGCGGACATTTGAAAGCATCTGACGGACGATTATTTCGATGTGTTTGTCGTTTATACTCACACCCTGGAGACGATAGACCTGCTGGATTTCATTGACCAGATGCTCCTGAACTTCTTTGGGGCCTTTAACTTTCAAAATATCGTGCGGATTGATTGCCCCATCGGACAACGGCTCACCAACGCCGACCCGGTCTCCCTCATACACCACTAGATGTCTGCCAGAAGGAATCGAATATTCCCGCTCCATCTTTGTCTCTTCATTGGTAATGACCACTTTAAAACTGCCCTTGGCTGTTGGTTCGCCCAGATGAACCAGTCCGTCAATTTCAGAGACAACGGCGGCATTTTTCGGACGACGACCTTCAAAGAGCTCAGCAACGCGCGGTAATCCGCCGGTGATGTCCTTGGTTTTCGTGACTTCCTGAGGAATCTTTGCCAGGACGTCGCCAGCATGGATTTGATCGCCGTCTTCAACAACCAAATTTGTATCAAGAGGCAGTGGATATTCCGCCAGGACTTTCCCGGCTTTTTTAATAAGCATACGCGGCCGGAGACGTTCGGTCGGATGTTCTATAATAACGCGCTCGATCTGTCCGGTTATCTTTGATTTTTCACGATGCAACGAGACGCCGTCTTTGACATCTTTTTGTTCGATTGTACCATCAGTTTCAGCTATGATCGGCTTTGAATGCGGATCCCATTCTGCGATCAGCTCGCCTTTGCTGACTGCTTTATTGGTAATCACTTTCAAGCGGGCACCATAGGGCAATTGGAAAACTTCCCGTTTGCGATGTGTCGCATCAGTGATGATCAGTTCTGCGTTACGACTGACAACGATCATCTGTCCTTCTTTATTTTTAATGGAACGCATATTGTGATAGTTAATGACACCGTCATGCTCAGCGTGAATCTCCGAGCGCTTCACAACACGGCTTGCAGTACCGCCGATGTGGAAGGTACGCAAAGTCAGCTGCGTGCCCGGTTCACCAATCGACTGAGCGGCAATGATGCCGACAGCTTCACCGATCTCGGTAAGTTTTCCCGTAGCGGGGTGAACACCATAGCACTTCGCACACACGCCGCGTTCTGATTCGCACGTAAGAACCGAACGGATACCAATGCGCTCAATACCGGCCTGGGTAATTTTCTTGGCCATTTCCGTCGTTATAACTTCGGCGCGCTTAACGATGGTTTCTTCTTTGAGCTCCCCATCCTTGCCGGGAACAATACCTACAACATTGTCCAATGCGACACGGCCGGTGATACGCTCTTCCATCTTTTCAATAACTTCATCACCACTTTGCAGTGTTCCGACGCGTACGCCGTTGATGGTTTTACAATCTTCAATAGTGACCACCATGTCGTGAGCCACATCTACCAGGCGCCGGGTAAGGTATCCCGCGTCTGCAGTTTTCAGGGCGGTATCGGCAAGACCTTTACGTCCACCGTGGGTCGATATGAAATATTCCAGCACCGTTAATCCTTCACGGAAGTTGGAAATAATGGGCGACTCGATGATTTCTCCGACGCCACCGGTCAACTTTTTCTGCGGTTTTGCCATCAATCCACGCATACCTGCCAGCTGGCGAACCTGCTGACGAGAACCGCGTGCGCCCGAATCGGCCATCATAAATATTGAATTGAAACGATTGGTTCCGGATTTATAAGGAACGAATTCGTCTTTTTTCATTTCATCAAACATGATATCGGCAACGCGATCAGTCACATGCGTCCAGATATCGATAACTTTATTATATCGTTCACTTTCGGTAATCAGACCCTGTTTGGCCTGTTTCTGAATCTCTTTGATCTGGACATGAGCTTCTTTGACCAGCTTTTCTTTGAGCGGCGGAATTTTCATTTCATTAATGGAAATGGAAATACCGGCCTTGGTTGCAAATCTGAACCCGTTCTTTTTAATTGCATCAAGCAACAGGACCGTCTTTTCGTTGCCCAGCTCTTTATAACACCGGTCAACGAGCTCTCCCAGTTCGCGTTTTCCCAAAACTTTATTGAGATAGCCAAGCTCCGGCGGCAGGATCTGGTTGAACAATACCCGGCCAACTGTCGTATAATTTTTCCATTTTGCCGGATTTTTCATTTCATCACGAGTCAACTCTGTTTCATTGATCGAAGTAATGCCGGCCACTTTAATGCGCGCGTGAAGATCAACTTTGCCAACTTGATAGGCGCTAATGACTTCATCGTGTGAGGAGAAAATCATCCCTTCACCGGGAACCCCAACTTTTTCTTTGGTCATATAACAACTGCCCAACACCATGTCCTGGCTGGGAACAGCAATAGGTTTGCCTGAAGCCGGTGATAAAATATTATTGCTTGCCATCATAAGAACCCGGGCTTCCATCTGAGCTTCCATGGAAATAGGAACGTGAACCGCCATCTGGTCGCCGTCGAAGTCGGCATTGAACGCCGCGCAGGTCAACGGATGGAGCTGAATTGATTTTCCTTCAACGAGAACCGGCTCGAACGCCTGGATACCCAGTCGATGCAGCGTGGGCGCGCGATTGAGGAGAATAGGATGATTTTTTGTTACGCGTTCCAATATATTCCATATGCCGGGCGCACCGCGTTCAAGCATCTTGCGGGCAGCCTTCAGCGTCACCTTTTCTTCTTTTATCATTTCATGAATAATAAACGGCTTGAATAACTCAAGGGCCATCTCTTTCGGGAGACCGCACTGATGCAGCTTAAGGTTTGGTCCAACCACGATAACACTGCGACCGGAATAGTCAACGCGTTTTCCCAGCAGGTTCTGACGGAAACGCCCCTGCTTTCCCTTAAGAGTGTCTGATAAAGACTTCAGTGGCCGATTACCGGGTCCTGTCACAGGACGGGTCCGAGACTCATTATCGATAAGCGCATCAACAGCTTCCTGCAGAAGACGCTTTTCATTGTTGATCATGACAGCCGGTGCTTTGAGCTGTTCAATATGCCGCAGACGATTATTCCGGTTAATTATACGGCGATAGAGATCGTTAAGATCTGATGTCGCAAACCGTCCGCCCTCTAGCGCAACAAGCGGGCGCAGATCCGGCGGAATTACTGGCAGGACAGTCATAATCATCCATTCGGGACGTGAGTTGGATGATAAAAACCCTTCCACAACCCGCAGTTTGCGGATTAAACGTGCACGTTCTGCATCAGACTTAGTTTTTTTAATTTCCGCGTGAAGTTTTTTGAGTTCCGCAGCAAGATCGATCTTTTCCATAAGCCGGCGGATCGCAGCGGCTCCGATATCAACTTTCAGTTTATCTTTAAATTCCGCACGATATTTCTGATATTCTTCTTCGGTAATCAGCTGGTTCTCTTTGAGGACAATTTTTCCACCGGAATCTTTTACATCGTCGAGCACCAGATACCGTGTATAATAAATGACCCTCTCCAAATCAACCATTTTCATATTCAAAACGATGCCAATCCGTGACGGCGGCTTGCGCAGGAACCACAAATGCGCCACGGGCACCGCAAGTTCGAGATGGCCGAACCGTTCACGGCGGACTTTTGACTCAGTTACTTCAACACCACACCGGTCGCAGATCTGACCTTTGTGTTTAATATATTTATATTTGCCACAATGGCATTCCCAATCCTTGGTCGGTCCGAATATTCGGTCGCAGAAAAGACCATCTCGCTCCGGTTTAAACGTACGGTAATTAATTGTCTCCGGTTTTTTGACTTCTCCGTAGGACCATGTCCGAATCTGATCAGGACTGGCTATCGTCAGCCTAATGCCGTCAAAATTCGTAAAGTTTAACTGTGGAGCTGCTTTCTTTTTTCCGGGAACAGCAAAGGTAAATTTGCTCATAAGTTATTTTTCGCCGCTGCCTTTTCTTTTTTATCTTTCGCTCTCGCTGCTTCCTTATCGGTCTGCAAGAGATCGACGTTTAACCCCAGGCCACGCAATTCGTTTACCAGCACCTTAAACGACTCCGGAATACCGGGTTCTGACAATGGTTCACCTTTGATAATTGCATCGTACATCTTTATTCTTCCACTGACGTCATCCGATTTCACTGTCAAAAATTCCTGCAGGACATGCGCTGCGCCATAGCCTTCGATTGCCCAGACTTCCATTTCTCCGAACCGCTGACCGCCGAATTGCGCCTTGCCACCGAGCGGCTGCCGGGTGATCAACGAATATGGTCCTGTTGAGCGGGCATGTATCTTATCTTCTACGAGATGGATGAGCTTCAAAACATACATGCAGCCGATCGTGACTTTTTCCATGAACGGCTCTCCGGTTCTGCCGTCATACAGCGTGACGCGGCAGTCATCCGTCGGGAGATACACATCTTCGTACGCTTTGAGTGCGTTGTCGAGATCCTGTCCTTTGAAACCTCTTTTAACAAAATCTTGCTTTTTTACATCGAGCATCTGTTCCTTTGCCTTGTGCACCCATTCCTTTATCTGTTCTTCATGGGCACCATCAAACACCGGGGTAACCATCTGAATATTGAGAATCTTACCAGCCCACCCAAGCATCGTTTCAAGCAACTGACCGACGTTCATACGAGAGGGAATAGCTAGAGGCGAAAAAACAGCATCAACGGTCGATCCGTCAGGCAGACGCGGCATATCTTCAACCGGCAGGATACGCGCAACCACACCTTTATTGCCGTGACGCCCGGCCAACTTATCGCCCACCTGAGCCTTTGCTTTTGTCGCAATATACACTTTAACTACTTTATTAACAGAGACTGCCAGCTCGTCGCCTTTTTTAGTCCGTTCTTTTTCGCGCGCACGAAGCTCTTTTATCATGTCTTCTTTTTGCTGGTAGAGCATCTCGATTCTTTTACGCTCTGTTGTCTTGACATCAGCCAGGCGTTCTTTTCTATCTCTTCGTATTTTATCAAGAGATGCCTTGTAGGCATCATCCATTTCCTGTTGACGCTTATTGATCTCTTTTTCAGTTAATTTTTCTCGGCGTACAAATGTCCGGACGCCAATGACCCGACCTTCAATGCCCGGGGGAACGCGAAGCGAAGCATCCTGAACATCTTCAGCTTTTTTCCCAAACAACACACGCAGGAGACGTTCTTCAGGTGTTGACTGTTGTTCACCTTTGGGTGTTGTTTTACCTACCAGGATATCACCGCGCTGCACCATAGCGCCGATCCGAACAACCCCTTCCTCATCGAGGTTCAGAAGATCATCGGCACCAACGTTTGGAATATCGCGAGTAATCTCTTCCGGTCTTCCCTTAGTCTCACGGGCCTCGGTCTGGAACTCGCGGATATGAATTGAAGTGAACTTATCATCCTGAATTAATTTCTCTGACAAAAGAATAGCATCTTCGAAATTATACCCGTCCCATGGCATGAATGCGACTACCAGATTATGCCCGAGAGCCAGTTGTCCTTCTTTTGTGCAGGGACCGTCAGCAATCACTTCACCTTTTTTTACTTTTTGCCCCAGATTGACCATCGGAAGCTGATTGTTGCAGGTGTCCTGATTCGAGCGGGTATACTTATTTAAGCTATATACATCGATGCCGGGTTTGCCGTCATCGCTCCAGATGCTTATCTCATTAGCTTCTACGCCGATAACTTCACCGGCGCGTTTTGCCAGTTCAACGACTCCTGAGTCTTTAGCTACTTTGCCTTCAATGCCGGTCGCGACAAGCGGCGGCTCGGCAACGAGCAGCGGAACAGCCTGACGTTGCATGTTCGAACCCATCAGTGCACGGTTGGCATCATCGTGTTCCAGAAAGGGTATCAAGGCTGCCGAAACAGATATAACTTGCATCGGCGATATGTCCATATAGTGAACTCTTTTGGGATCAACCTGCGGAAAATCTCCGCGATAACGACACGCAACGAGATCGGTCGTAAATTTTCCATGCTCATCAATCGGCGAATTAGCCTGCGCGATAATGATCTCATCTTCTTTATCGGCTGTTAGATAATCAATTTTATCGGTGACCCGTCCATTTTCTACTTTGCGATAGGGAGTTTCGATCAGGCCGAACTCGTTGACTCGCCCATAGGTTGCCAGGGACGTAATAAGACCGATATTCGGACCTTCCGGCGTCTCAATCGGACAGATACGGCCATAATGAGTGTGATGCACGTCACGCACTTCAAATCCCGCACGCTTCCGGTGTAGACCACCCGGCCCAAGAGCGCTCAGACGCCGTTTATGCGTCAGTTCGGCCAGAGGATTGGTTTGATCCATAAACTGGGAAAGTTGCGATGTTCCGAAAAACTTCCTTACCTGTGCGACAAAGGGGGTAATATTGACCAGACCACGCGGCGAGATACTGGACTTGTCCTGCATATTCATGTGTTCACGCACCAGTCGGGCCATCTGCACAAGACCGATACGGATCTGATTTTCGAGCAATTCGCCAACCGAGCGTACACGGCGATTCCCGAGGTGATCAATGTCATCAACTTCAATTTTTATGGTTTGATTGCCATGAGTAAAATCAGGTTGCCCGTTATACAACATAATAAGATACTTTATGGTTGCAATAACGTCTTCACGCGTCATGGTCCGGCGATGCTCTGACGGCATGTCAAAGCCGAATGCCGTCTGCTTGCACAGATGATCATAGATAGGACGCAGTTTTTTGACGATTTTGTAACGCCCCACTAGGCTCAAATCATACCGGCGCGTTGATTTAAACAAAAGCTCATCAAGGAATCCCTGAGCGCGCTCCTGGACAATGAACTCCTGCGTTTTCAATATCTTATAAATAAGGCTGATTGCTTCTTTTTTTGTTTTTACAGGATCACGACGCAATGTCAACAAAATTGAAGGATCACGGTAGACTTCTACGGTTTTTATATTTTTTGAAGTAAGCTTCAAAACGAGGTCTTCCTTAAGCTCCTTGCCACCTTCAACAATGATCTCCCCGGTCGACTTATCAACAACATCATGTGCAGTAAACTTTCCATTGAACACTTCTTGCGTCGCACCTTCTAACGGAAGCTCTTCTATATCCTTGAATATTTCAAGAATTTCAGCATCCGATTCAAAACCGAGCGCACGTAAAAAAGTCGTCGCAAGAATTTTACGTTTGCGATCAATACGAACATACAGGATACTGTTTTGATCAAATTCAAATTCAACCCAGGCGCCACGATAGGGGATCATGCGGGCGAAATAAATGGGCTTACCATATGCCGTCATGCGTTTTTCTTCGTCTTCTTCAAATATTACGCCGGGCGACCGGTGAATCTGGCTGACGATAACTCGTTCTGCGCCGTTTATGATGAACGTAGCTGTTTCCGTCATCAGAGGAATATCACCAAAATAAACTTCCTGCTCAGCAAGCTCTTTTTCTTTGCCGTTTTCCTGCTTCTGCACCAGACGCAATAATACTTTCAGCGGTGCCGCATAGGTCACGTCACGGGCAATCGATTCCTGTTTTGAATATTTCGGCTCACCGAGTGAGTACGAGACGTATTCAAGAGTCAGGCTTTCATCGGAGTTCGTCAACGGGAACACATCACGAAATGCCGCCTCAAGCCCACGGGGCCGGCGTTTATCGGAAAGCACATCTTTCTGCAGAAAATCGACGAACGACTCCTTCTGCATTTCGAGCAAAAGGGGAGGATCGATCGGCGGAATAATTTGACCGAAGTTAACGTTTTTCATAGATTCTCACACGGGTGACTATATACCCCCAAAAAGGGAAAATGATATTATACTTATTTTTAGACAGATGTCAATGGGTGCCTTGCCCGTTTTGTTGTTAATTACTTCAGTTCTGCAGTTGCGCCAGCTTCGGTAATTTTCTTTTTCATATCCGCAGCTTGATCTTTCGGCACATTTTCTTTTATGGTTTTTGGTGCTCCGTCAACAAGATCCTTTGCTTCCTTAAGACCCAGTCCGGTTAACTCACGAACCACCTTGATGACTCCTATTTTGTTGGCCCCGACCGTCGTCAGGACAACGTTAAATTCAGTCTTCTCTTCACCAGCAGCGGCAACGGCACCACCCGCAGCAGGCGCAGCGGCAGCGGCGGCAGGCGCAGCAGCAGTCACACCAAATTTTTCCTCAAGCGCTTTGACAAGTTCGGAAAGTTCCAGCACGGACATCGAAGAAACTGCTTCAATCATCTGGTCTTTGCTCATTTTTTCTACCATGGTATGTTCCTCCTGCCTCATCGGCAGATCGCCTTCCGGCGATCTTATGTATTTTTATTATGCTTTTTGTGACTGTGATTTCTGGACTGCATCAAGAACATAAACGAACTTGCGTATGGTTCCTTGAAGAACATTGACAAATCCGCTGATCGGCGACTGAAGAGATCCCAGCATTCTGGAAAGCAATACTTCCCTTGATGGCAACGCGGCCAGCGCCTTGACATCGTCACTGGAAAGCATTTTTGTTCCCATCAAACCGGCTTTTATTTTCAGCTTGGCGTGTTCTTTAGTAAAATCAAGAATCACTTTTGCCGGGGCCACAGGATCACCATTTTCAATGGCAATAGCCGTTGGACCTTCAAAAAACTGCGCAAATGACTCAAGCCCGGCATTTTTAAGTGCAATCGAACCGAGCGTATTTTTTACAACGGTGTACTCGCATTTATGCGCCCGCAGCTTCGCACGCAATTCCGACAATTCCGCAACGGTCATACCCTGGTATTGGGTGACGATAACGCCGTTGTTATGCTTCATCTTTTCAGTAAGCTCTTGCACCAGTTGTTCTTTTTCTGGTTTAGGCATATTGTTTACACTCCTTACACAGAGGTATCACGTAATAAAAAAAACTTCCCCAAGATCAGGAGAAGTTTAAAAGCTTCGCTTTTCTCTCTCAAGTCTCGGTAAGACGTCCCGCATGTTTTAAGACGGAACATTTAATGTCGCCATCGCGACATCTTACGGTCTCTGACTAGAACTCTATATTCCAGCCTATGGAGAAACCATTTTCACCGAAGAAACTGGCTTCACAAATCAATGACTCATTGGGATATGGATACAACCGTACTCCGGTAACGACACTTACTGCATCTTTTTCACCGGATATTTCATCTGCGGCGTTTATATCTCGCAGTGTAGCAAAAGTTCGCGTCACCTGCACACTACCGTAGGGTTCGATACTTTCATATTTCTTACTGGCAACGAACCCGAGATGATATTCTGTTGTCAAAAAATCGTTTTGAACACTGATCGGCGTAAAATCGCCTGGGTACAACACCGTTAAACTTGATTGGGAGTATCTGACACCCGCTTCAATTGCGAATGCCGGAGTAACTATTGTATCCGGCATCAGAATCTTGCGAATTCCCGCACCGGCCATCCATCCCGGCTGCTGAGACGCTAAATGATTTTTGACGGACGTCGAAGGAATGTCAATATCATATGCCGTACTGCCAAAACTTAACCAATACACCAGTTCTTTATGCGGTTGAAAAAGGATTTTAGCCTGCATCCCACTGTTGACAGTTGATACAGTAAAATCATTTGTAACCGCATTTACATAATGAAAAGAACCAACCGAGATCCGATCATTGCTTTTAAGCTGCAGATCCAGATCCTGTTGTGACTGATACCATACGATCCCTACATCGGGGTCTTCTACCTGACGGGCCGGCATAATCAGTTCATAGGCATGCGCCAATGACCCTAGTGCGGACACCGACAGAAGGATGAAAATCAGTTTCTTATTCATCTGCTGTGTGAAAAAAATAATCCCGGCGGCGACCTACTCTCACGATACCCTGCGGTATCACTACCATCGGCCCTGGTGGGCTTAACTTCCGTGTTCGGAATGAGAACGGGTGTGACCCCACCGGAATAACCACCGAGAAAAATCTATATTATGCTCATCTTTATGCGAGCATTTATCTAATTATAGGATGATCAACGTCATACATGATAAGACTGAATAATGTGGCCAAGTCAAACGGCCGATTAGTACTGGTTCGCTCCATGCGTTACCGCACTTCCACGTCCAGCCTATCAAACCCGTAGTCTTCGGGTGGCCTTTAGGGAAACCTAATCTTGGGGTGAGTTTCACGCTTAGATGCTTTCAGCGTTTATCTCAACCGCACTTGGCTACTCGGCAATGCTCCTGGCGGAACAACCGAAACACCAGAGGTGCGTTCATCCCGGTCCTCTCGTACTAAGGACGAGTCCCCTCAAGTTTCCTACGCTCACGGTAGATAGAGACCGTACTGTCTCACGACGTACTGAACCCAGCTCACGTACCGCTTTAATTGGCGAACAGCCAAACCCTTGGGACCTGCTACAGCCCCAGGATGCGATGAGCCGACATCGAGGTGCCAAACTTCCTCGTCGATATGGACTCTTGGAGGAAATAAGCCTGTTATCCCCGGGGTAACTTTTATCCGTTGAGCGACGGCAATTCCACACAAAACCGCCGGATCACTAGGTCCTGCTTTCGCATCTGCTCGACTTGTCTGTCTTGCAGTTAAGCACCCTTCTGCCCTTGCACTCAATAGGCCATTTCTATTGGCCCTGAGGGTACCTTTGAACGCCTCCGTTACCTTTTGGGAGGCAACCGCCCCAGTTAAACTGCCCACCTAACCCTGTCCGCCTGGCCGATTCAGGCCTGGGCGTTAGAACCACAGAATCGAAAGGGTGGTATTTCACTGATCCCTCCATCCCGGCCAAAACCAGAACTTCAAAGGGTCCCACCTATGCTACGCATTCAGTTCCATAATTCAAGACTAAGATACAGTAAAGTTCCACGGGGTCTTTTCGTCTAACCGCGAGTAATGTGCGTCTTCACACATACCACAATTTCACCGAGTCTCTCGTTGAGACAGCGCTCTCTTTGTTACGCCATTCGTGCAGGTCGGAACTTACCCGACAAGGAATTTCGCTACCTTAGGACCGTTATAGTTACGGCCGCCGTTTACTGGGGCTTGAGTTCAATGCTTCGCCTTGCGGCTGACATCTCTCTTTGACCTTCCAGCACCGGGCAGGCGTCAGACCCTATACTTCATCTTGCGATTTCAGCAGAGTCCTGTGTTTTTGTTAAACAGTCACGAGAGCCATTTCACTGCGACCCATCTTGCGATGGGTACCCCTTATTCCGAAGTTACGGGGCCAGTTTGCCTAGTTCCTAAACGAGAGTTATCTCGCGCGCCTTAGGATTTTCACCCCACCTACCTGTGTCGGTTTGCGGTACGGGTACTCTTGGCACAGGCCGCCAGGTTTTTCTTGGCTCCCCCTACAGTCAGTTCTTCCACCTTGCGGCAGAATACAGAATTCCGCTTGCGCGGAACGCAACCTGCACTTCCAATCGCAGGATGACCTACGGAAAAGCGTCACTGACAGCATTATACGCACCAAAAGCAGTTCCGGAATATTAACCGGATGCCCATCCCCTACGCCTTTCGGCCTCGGGTTAGGACCGACTGACCCTGAGCAGACGAACTTTACTCAAGGAAACCTTAGGTTTTCGGCGACAAGGATTCTCACCTTGTTTATCGTTACTTATTCCGACATCCTCACTTCATAACGCTCCAGCACTCCTCACGGTATGCCTTCACTGCATTATGAACGCTCCCCTACCACTCAAAGATAGTAAACTACCTTTAAATCCGTGACTGCGGTAATATGCTTGAGCCCCGAGAGTTTTCGGCGCAGAACATCTTGACTAGTGAGCTGTTACGCACTCTTTAAAGGGTGGCTGCTTCTAAGCCAACCTCCTAGCTGTCTAAGATATTCCACATCCTTTACCACTTAGCATATATTTTGGGACCTAGGTCGACGGTCTGGGCTGTTTCCCTCTTGCGCATGAAGCTTATCCCCCACGCACTGACTCCAGTAATATACAGATGAGCATTCGGAGTTTGGTTAACGTCGGAAGGTGGGTTACACCCCCTAAATTATCCAGTGCTCTACCTCTCAACCTTAAATTACCAGGCTAGCCCTAAAACTATTTCGGGGAGAACCAGCTATCACCAAGTTCGATTGGCCTTTCACCCCTATACCTAGCTCATGC
>JBELAT010000002.1:20000-35674 GCA_049508565.1 Endomicrobiales bacterium
TGTTTTTTGGTCATCCCTAAAATACTTGTCCGATCCTCATGAACCCTTCATCGAGAAACCATATCCCGAAGGAGAAAGTGTCATCGGAGGTCTATCTTAGAATTTGACCGAGTTGCGCTGTACGAGTTTTTTTATTTTCTTCTGACCGATCCAGACCTTTTCGTTAGTGGTGGTATCTATGAGTTCCAGTTCAACCTGGTAATATTTAAGAGCCGTTGTACCTGCTTCATCCATAATAGTGTTGATCTGGCCTCTGAGCATAAAATCGGCGGCATATTCCTGGCCGGAACTCTTTGCAGTGTCGGCACTGGCATTTTGAGCCATATCAGAACGTTCTTGACGAACTTCATCACGCTGTTCCTTAGACGCCACGAACTTCACGCGCCCGGAGTTAGTGAGTTCCCGTTCAAGGTCATCGACGAATGTTTCGGTATTGATATGTTCATGACTTTTGTTGAGCACTGTGCCGACGATCACTCGCGGTTTGACTCCTTTATTAACGATAAAATCATCCACCCACGGCCGACCCAGAGAATCTTTAACCATTTCGGCCGACACCAGCTGTGAATCCGTATCATTCCAATTCCCCGAAATATCGATTTGTTTAGATGAGTCTTCACGCGTTATTTTCGGCGTCGAAGCACACGCAGCGAGTCCCAGTATCAACGCTACTCCAGCACAGCCCGCGACAAAGCCACTGAACCTGTCCATATACACCTCCGTTATTTATGAGACTCTCTATGATTCTATTTTGTTAGACATGCACCGCACTAAAAAAGTTTCATGATATTTGAGCAGGAATTTTTATAAATCTCCGTTTGCCGGCTTGAATAATCGTATCGCACTGAGCGGGACTGGCTATTTCAATGTCTTCCATAACTTTTTTATCATTAACTTTGACTGCTCCCTGCTGCAGAAGCCTTCGAGCTTCATTTTTACTGGTAACGAGCTCCGCGACAACCATAATGTCAACAAGCCGCATGGACTGCGAAGGAACATATATGTTCATGTCCGCCGGATTTTTCCGCTGGGAAAAGACACTGTCAAATTCCTGGCGGGCCAGCTGAGCCGCGCTGTCACCGTGATAGTGGGCAGTAATCTCCTGGCCGAGCTCCGCCTTGGCCTGCCGGGGATGCAGACATTTTATTTTCGCACTATCATGCTGTGTTAAAAGCTCATAGTACTTAAACATTAGCTCATCTGATATGGACATGATCTTGCCGAACATGTCTGCGGGGGTATCATTTAAAGCAATATAGTTCCCATAGGATTTCGACATCTTTCGAACCCCGTCAGTTCCCTCTAGTAGCGGCATAGTCAGGATAACCTGCGGTTGCTGCCCGAAATCTTTTTGCAGTTCGCGACCGACCAGGAGGTTGAATTTCTGGTCGTTTCCGCCCATTTCCAAATCTGACTGGACCGCAACAGAGTCATATCCCTGCAATAACGGATAAAGAAACTCGACAATACTGATCGGATTATCATTTTTGAATCGTTTTTCGAAATCGTCGCGCTCGAGCATCTGGGCGACCGTGTATTTTCCCGCGAGCTTCAGAAGTCCATCGATGCCCAGAGGTGATAACCAGGTACTATTAAACACTACTTCAGTTTTTGATCTATCGAGAATTTTAAAGACTTGGTCCTGGTAGGTTTGGGCGTTTTTGAGAATATCCGTTTCGGTCATCATCGGACGGGTGTCGCTACGCCCAGAAGGATCACCGATCCGAGCAGTGAAATCGCCGATGATGAAAATGATATGATGTCCCAACTCTTGAAAGGTACGCAATTTATTGATAAGCACCGTGTGGCCGAGGTGAAGGTCTGGCGCGGTGGGATCAACACCCAATTTGATGCGCAACGGGCGGCCAGACGCCAGTTTGTCTTTGAGCTCCTGAACCGGAATGACTTCGTTAGTCCCCCGGCATATGTGCAACAGTTGATCAGCAATGTTCATGGTCGTTTATAACGTGCTGCGATTGAAGTCGTTCTTCTATTTTTTTGTTGAGCTTTTCGGCCAGCGCGGGATTTCTTTTTACCAGCGATTGAACGATATCGCCGGGCAAAAAAAAGATTTCGCATCCCGATCCCGCTTTTATTGTCGCGGTAGCGGCACGCGGCGTGAGCAATGAAATCTCACCGAAATAATGGCCCGCTCCCAATTCCGCGACTTTGGTTTTTTCTTTTCCTTTGCGGACTATAACCTTCACCATACCGGCATGGATCAGACATAAACGGCTGGAAATTTCACCCTGAAGCAGAATAGATGATTCGGCGTGATACTGTTGTTTATCTAATCCATTAAAAAGTTCGGCGAGTTCCCTGTCAGTACAACCGTTAAACAATCCGCTTTTTTCTAGAGTTTCTTGTGCCCACACTCTATCTTGTTCGGTCAATTCCATGAATATCCCTCACATCGAAAGATAGCGTGCGGTCGTATAGAGCGCATGATCAAATGGTTTTTGTTTTTTTACAGCCATTGACACGGGTATGTCGGTAATAATACCTTTTTTAATAACGACAAGCCGGTTCTTACTTCCGGCAACAAGCAGATCCACCGCATAGGCTCCGAATTGGCAGGCCAGGATCCGTGACCGGGCCGACGGTGTTCCGCCCCGCTGAATATATCCCAGCGTGCTGATTCTCACTTCCAGGTGTGTATTTTGTTTTATTTTGTCCGCCAGCTCATAAGGGCTGCCGGCACCCTCAGCAAGCACGATAATAACAGATGTCTTGCCGCGGCGATACTCATTTTTCAATTCCCGGCACAGCGCCGCGGCATCCTGTTTTATTTCCGGCACCAAAATAAACTCGGCTCCCGACGCTATGCCAATGGACAACGCCAGAAAGCCGTGTTCCCGACCCATCACTTCAACAATAAAAACTCTTTCATGACTGACCGCGGTATCGCGAATCTTGTCGATAGCCTCAACCGCAGTATCAAGAGCCGTATCAAACCCGATGGTTTCATCCGTCCCGTTTATATCGTTATCGATGGACGCGGGAATGGATATAACCGGTATACCATGTTTACTGATAGCAGCGCCTGCCTGAAGCGACCCATCGCCACCGATAACAACCAGCCCATCGATTTTGAGCTGGCGTAAAACCCCGATTGCCCGGTTCATGCCAGCTGCAGTCTTGAGCGCAGGGCATCTGCCGGTTTTAAGCATCGTTCCGCCCCGGTTGATGATGCCGCTAACTGAACGTGTCGTCAGGCGAGAGTACTGATCTTCAAGCAACCCCTTGAAACCTCGATGAATACCGATGACCTCCAGGCCATGATGAACTGCCTGGCGCACGACAGCGCGCACTGCTGCGTTCATTCCCGGAGCATCTCCGCCGGATGTAATAACACCTATACGTTGGATTTTTTTTCTTTTCATAGTGAGATTAGTTAGTTTAGGGAGCCGCAATGATTCGTTTGAATTCCGCGAGAATAGTGGTATCCCACCATCCTTTGGCCGCTTCTGCTTCAAGAATAGCAAACGCCTGACTCTGCGGCAGAGCGGCGCGATACGCCCGGGCACTTGTCAATGCGTCATAAATATCGACAATTGCCATTATACGAGCAATAACTGGTATCTGATTGCCGGATAAGTGGTCGGGATACCCCGAACCATCCATTCTTTCGTGGTGGAATCGAATAACTGTCAAGGCTGATTTAATAGAATTGAGAGGTTTGCATATCCGCTCGCCACGGTCAGGATGTGTACGGATGGTAACAAATTCCTCTTCCGTTAAACGACCCGGTTTATTCAAGATAGCGTCCGGTATGGCAATCTTGCCGATATCATGCAATATGCCGCCTTTATACAGCGCATTTTCGTCTTCTTCTGAAAGACCGAGATAGTGTGCCACTCCCAGGGCGAGCTGGCTGACACGCTCAGTGTGTCCTTGGGTATAGGCATCTTTCGCTTCTATAGCACCGGCAAGCGCGAATATGACTCCCTCAGCTGAATCAAGCTCTTCATATATAAATTTGACCCTGAGCAGCGATTTGATCCGCGTGGTCAGTTCCATCACTTTAAACGGTTTGCTGACAAAATCATCGACTCCCGCCTCAATTGCTTCCAGTTTTTCCTGGCTTTCGGAATAACCGGTCAGCATGATAATGGGAATCATTCGAGTTTCTCTATGTGATTTTACTTCCCGACATACATCAATGCCACTCATACCCGGCATATAATTATCAACTATAATTAAATCGGGTTTTTCTTCGAAAATAGCATGGCAGGCGGCCGCACCTTCATGATAGGCAAATACATCATAGCCCTGTCCCCGGAGGATTTGTTCGAGAATTGTTAATGCCTGCGCATCATCATCGGCAATAAGAATGGCGGGGGTTCTGTGCATAGAATGGGTGTATTGTATCAAAGCAACACACTGGTTGTCAATGAACCAGATCATGGGCTATCGACGGTCAACACTCACCCGCTTATCGTACAGAATCTACTGATACGATAGGTATTTCTTGCAGATGGAGTACTCTTGATAGTGCTAGTCTGTACATTACTTATTATATATTTACTCGTACCGGAGGGCTTCTATAGGAGACAACATCGAGGCTTTTCTTGCGGGCCAGAAACCGAACACTATACCGACCGTCGCAGAGAACGTAAACGCCAGAATAATTGATTGAGGCGTCACGATTGCAGCCCATCCTGCGAACGTCGAAAGCGATAACGATATGGCAACCCCCAGCATAATGCCGATAATACCACCCAGTGTCGAAAGGACCGCCGATTCAATGAGGAATTGAATGAGAATTGCACGCCGGGGTGCGCCGACCGCTTTTCTCAAACCGATCTCGCGCGTCCGTTCGCTCACCGAAACCAACATGATATTCATAATCCCTATACCACCAACGAGCAAAGATATCGTTGCAACAATCCCCAGTAACAGCGTGAACGTTTGCGTTGTACCAGATAGTGCCGCCTGAATGTCGGCCATGTTCCTAATATCAAAATCGTCATCTTTATAATCCGGAAGGTGATGTCGTTTGCGCATCAGAACCGCAATGTCCGCCATGACCTGTGGAATGCTGTCAGCGCTATCACATTCTATATTTATGCTGTTGAGATATATCACCCCAAGCGTTCGTTTCATTGCAGTATTTAAAGGACACAGGATCATGTCATCCTGGTCTTGAAAACCCGTAGAACCTTTCATCGGCAAAATACCCAATACTTTATAATAAACCAGATTGATTTTAATATTCTTGTCTACGGGATTTTCATTGCCAAAAAGGTTATTGACAACGGTTTGACCGAGAAGGCACACCCGGGCAAGCGTCTGGTCTTCATTTTCGGTGTAGAAACGACCGTAATATGGTTTGGCATTGTGTATCTGTTCATATACATACGGTGCGCCGGTAAGTGTTGTATTGGTATTCTGATCCCCGAAAACTGCCTGGACACTGCCGCGAACATTGCCTTCAGCCCGCGCGACATGCGGTATGGCTGAAATAGCTTTTACATCCGCCGGTATTAATCGGCTCACAGCCCCGCCGGCGCTGCGCACTCCCCCGAACGATGTTGCCGCCGGCCGCATCATGAGGAGGTTGGAACCAAGGCTTGCCAGGCGCGCCTCAACGGCTTTCTGAGCGCCTTTGCCCACGGCAAGCATTGCTATAACCGCGGCCACACCTATCAATATGCCGAGCATGGAAAGCCCGCTGCGCACTTTGTTGGACGCCATTGCCCGCAGGGCAGAAGCACCATATTCTTTATATTGGGCAATCCGTAAGCTCATCGTCGGTTCTATGTGTTTGAGAGCCGGGGATCCGAGCGTAACCTGATCAGGTTCTTTTTTCTGAGCGTCAGTAGCAGTTGGAATGTTGTTTTTTGTAAACTCATCGGAAACTATCATGCCATCTTTGAGGTGAAAAATTCTTTTCGCATGCGCAGCAATATCGGGCTCGTGGGTTACCATGATAACGGTGATCCCGCTGCTGTTGAGGTCTTTCAGTTTCTGCAGAATTTCTTCGGATTGCTCTGATGCAAGGTTTCCCGTCGGCTCATCGGCAAAAATAATCATCGGCCTGTTAACCAGTGCGCGAGCAATAGCGACACGTTGTTGTTGTCCGCCGGAAAGTTCGTTGGGTTTGTGGTCCATCCTGTCCTGGAGGGCGACCTCTCTGAGGAGTTCCTGTGAACGCTCGACGCGGTCGGGCGCACCGGAATAGATCATGGGAAGCATCACGTTATCTAAAGCACTGGTACGCGCCAGGAGGTTAAACATCTGGAAGATAAAACCGATGGTTTTTGAGCGAATGGCCGCCCCTTCATCATCAGAAAGTTTCGATACATCAAGTCCCAGCAACTTGTATTCACCACCCGTCGGACGATCAAGAAGCCCCATGATCTGCATGATCGTTGATTTGCCAGAACCCGACGGGCCCATGATGGCAACAAATTCGCCCGAGTCGATTGAAATACTGATATTTTTAAGGATCTTCAACTCTTCGTTGTCAATCCAGTATGATTTAGAAATGTTTGTTAATTCAATTAAAGCCATAGTATCGTTCTCAAACTATCAATTGGTACGATCAGTTTTTCCTGATTTCCAAGTACGTGTTTATCAATGCCCTGAACGGCCCTGCCCACTATTTCCCGAACCTGGTCTAGCCATACCACCTGCGAGGGGGCTCGATTGAGGTCCTTTTTGAGGCACATATTTACTGCGGGTAACAAGAATCGTATCGCCGGGCTCAAGGCCGGAAGTGATTTCGACTTTGTTGTTGCTTTCTATTCCCGTGGTTACCTGTCGGACTATGGGTTTTCCTTTGGGACCGGGCACCATGACGGTTTTAGAGCCGTTGGGCATATCTTTGATAAAACTTGCAGGTACAAGCACTGCATTGTCTTTACTGTTAATAATAAAGCTGATATTGGCTGTCATCTGGGAACGGAAAAATGGAGGAACCCGAGGAAGCCTTATTTTGACGCCGTAGGTAATAACGTTTGACACATTTTTGCCTTCATAGAGAATATCGAACACTTTTCCTTCTACGGGCTTATTGGGGTAGGCATCAAGAGTAACGGCCGACTGCATGCCGATGTGAACTTTCCCAATGTCGGACTCGTCAACTTGTGCGAGAACTATCAAATAATCAGACATGGCATATATGACAATGGTAGGATCAATTGTCTGGCCGACCACAACATTTTCAAGGATTATCACCCCTCCAAGTGGAGCCACAATGGGAGTTGCTTTATAATCGTCTTCCCAGTGTTTGAGAGCTTCAGGTCCCTGGCTCCGCGCAGCGTCGAGGATCGCAGCTCTATCGCTCGAGCTCATCCACGCGAGTATCTGCCCTTCTTTAACCATATCACCTTCGTGGACAAGAAGTTTTTCAATACGCCCTCCCATCGGAGGCTTGATCTCGACCCTGTTGAAAGGAGTTACCGATCCGGTAGCTTCAAGTGTCTGCTTGATTGTACCCTGTGAAACCGTAACCATTTGCGTCGTTAAAAAGCGACTTTTCTTTGATTTGCCGAAATACAACCATCCACCTCCGGCAACAAGCGCGATGATAATAATTAACAATAATTTTTTCATTTACTGCTCTCCTCCAGTTGTTTTCCCAGCGACCTCGCCCACGTAGCCTCAGCATCTAATGCAGTGAGTTGCGCTAAGAGTGCAGAATGTTCCTGGCTTATACGGGCTGAAGCTATTATTTCCCAGTTATCGTAGGTCAGAAGCCCGCTACTGTAGCGAATGTCGGCTTCATCATTACGTGTGCGAGCTGCCTGCAGAAGAGCACCCTGAACTTGTATCTGATCAATCGCGCTCATAAAAGTAGACCATGAGCTTTCGATGTCAGAAAGCGCTTGCTCGCGCACGGTACGCAGGTCCTGCTTTGCTTTTTCCACGGCACTTTTTGCCGCCATAATACTATAGTATGTTGATGTGGGACCTCCACCGAAAATAGGGTAGCTCAACCCTATTCCCCAGCCGGAATGCGGGGCTGAAAATTCATTGACCCCGGAACTTGAAAGCGTGTAATTGCCCGAAATGATAGGCCAGAGAGAACTTTTGGCTTGCGCAAGATTATACTCAGCTGTTTTTAACACTGCTTGCTGGAGAGCCACATCCGGACGATTCTCTAAGAGAGAGTCTAGGTCGCTCGGTAGATCGCCGGGTGCCTGGATTGCAAATGTACCAGTTGCTACTATTTCAACAAATTCATCGAGACCGAGTTGCTGGTTTAAAACCCTCTGGGCAGTATGCAAATCCCGGAGAGATTGGGTAACATCGGCCTGAGCCTGCAAAAGTTCGGCATTGGCTGTCAATTTGTCACCCTTGTAATCGTTTCCGGAATCATAGCGCAGCGTCACCAGTTGAGCCTCAGTATCACGCATAGACACTATATTTTGAGACACTATTACGTTTTCCTGAGCATAAATAAGCTGAAAAAATGCCGTCGCCAGGTTGTACCGTACGGTCGTCAAGGCCTGGCGCAGGGTTGCTTCAGACTGTGCTTTCTGAGATTGAGCAATTTTGATATTGTCAATTTGCGATAAATTGAAAATACTCAAATCCAGCTGTCCGCTGGTAAGCCACATAGATGAGCTTCCGCCGGTTGTAGATGTGACTCCTCCCGAAACGGTTGTATTTTCTGAACTTGAGTATGCATGTTCAAGAGACAGGTTGGGAAATATACCATTATAACTTTGGGCATATACTGCTTTGCTCACATCAAGCGCCCGCTGAGCCGATGCAATGGCCGGATTGCTGTCTAAGGCAAGGAAAACGCAATCAGACCAGCTCAGCGTGCTTTTTGCCGGAGCTGTCTGTGCGAGGCAAACGGATACCGTCAGAAAAATACTGCTGAAAAAAAGAGCTAATTTTTTTATTTTCATAGAAATGCTTTCGGTGTATTCTGTTGTAATCAATTGTTTTCCTTTGTAGTTCATATGCTCATTGCTGTCCGTGCAGCACAATGTTTAGACAATAACAAATCCCCAAAAGTTTCTAAAATGTAATTTCGTTATGATACGATATTATGAAGAAATATAAAAGCGGGTTGAGACAAATGGAAATGCTGATGAAAAATGTGACAAAAGGAAAGATAAATGTTCTTGATTTTACTTCGATTCTTTTGATACTATCTCACTAATGCATATACCTATATCACTGTTTCTGATAGGTGACTATGCGCAAAGCCAATCTCAAGACTTTAAAAAGGATTGATTTATGATACTTCATTTTTTTGTATTTTTTTCAATTTTTCTTTCCGTTTATATTGGGATGCATTATTATGTATTGTCCCGGATCGTGACGGGATTATGCATTATTATTTCTGTGCGGTGCTGTCTCATTTATTGGATCGGAATTTCTGGCTCACCGGTTTAGTACAATTGTCATTAAACCTGTATATGTTTTCGGCATGGTGTGGCTTGGGTTTCTGGCCATCGGATTTACGATGTTCATTCTTTCTGACATAACACGGATTTTTATGCACACACCGGCATTGCGTTACCAGGTAACCATCACAACGATCGTTGTAACGATCCTGGTGGGTGTTTACTCTCTTTTAAATGTCGCACGCGGACCCCACATAAAAGAATTATCGATCCACTCGACGCGTTTGACAACCAGCACCCCCATCACCCTGGTACAATTAACTGATCTACACCTCAATTTGATGACCTCTCCTGGCTGGCTTAAAAATGTCGTTACAACTACCAACAACCTTCAACCTGACATTATTGTTATTACGGGCGATCTGATAGAAAGCGATTTAACAAAACGTCAGGATTTATGTGCACTCTTGCGACAGCTGAGGGCAAAACATGGTATTTACGCGATTTCGGGAAACCATGAAGATTATGCCGGACTACAAGTGTTCGAACAAGTCGCCCGGGAGGCAGGTATTGCCATCATAGACAATCAGACGGTTGCAACAGGTGCCGGCATAGAACTCATCGGTATCAGCGACCGGCCCGCCAACCCGCCATATCTGACGACAATTGTGCCGTCGAGCTCAACCTTCTCAGTCCTGTTGAGTCACCGTCCGGATGTTTTTGATCGTGCCCGCACGAAAGGTATTTCGCTACAGTTGTCCGGCCACACTCATGCAGGACAGATACCACCGATGGATGCGATCGTCTACTGTGCTTTCAAATACCCAAAGGGATTATACGAGAAAGACGGTGCGACTCTTTATACAAACCCCGGCACCGGCTGGTGGGGCCCTCCAATGCGATTGTTTTCGCATTGCGAGATACTAAAGATTGTTTTGGAAAAAGCGAATTAAAAAGGTGAGTAAAACTGTTGCTGTATTGGCGACGGGGATTGCCCGGACATTCACTTACACGTTTAGGAAAGCTTTTCTTTGAGGATTTTGTTGACCAGTGCCGGGTTGGCCTGGCCTTTTGATTTTTTCATAACCAAACCCACCAGCGCACCGATAGCGCGTTGTTTGCCTGACTTATATTCTTCAATAACTTTGGGGCTTTCCGCAAGGGCCTCATCGCACAGTTTCGCGATTGCCGATTCATCCGACACCTGAACCAACCCTTTTTCTTTAATAATATCTTCCGGAGAACGTCCAGACATAAACATTTCTTCAATAACCGTTTTACCCATCTTTCCAGAGATCACCCCATTACGGAGAAGCGAACCCAGACGTCCCATATGGTGCGGTGTGACAGGTGACTGTGTTATGATTTTGCCAGTGGCATTGAGCCGGCCGATTAATTCAGTTATAATCCAATTGGCAAGAAGTTTTGCAGCTGTAGTTTCATTTTTTTGAGGAGTAGTATCATCGCCTCCGTGAGTTTCATCAACTGACGCGAGTGCCGCTTCATAGTAATCGGCCAGCGCTTTTTCCGCGGTAATCACACCCGCGTCATATGCCGATAACCCCAGATTTTCTACCAGCCGGCGACATCGCGTCACCGGTAGTTCAGGCAGATCTTTCTGGAGACTCTTGATATATTCATCTCCCAGTTCTATCGGCACAAGATCTGGATCAGGGAAATACCGGTAATCATGGGCTTCTTCTTTGGAACGCATGCCATGGCTTTCTTTTGTGTCGGCATTCCAGAGACGGGTTTCCTGGATAATCGTGCCGCCGGAAGTGATAATATCTATCTGGCGTTGAACCTCATATGTAATGGCGTCGCGCACTCCGGAAAATGAATTCATATTCTTGAGCTCCGCTTTGGTGCCGAGCTCTTTCTGTCCGACGGGCCTGATACTGACGTTGGCGTCACACCGAAACTTCCCTTCTTCCATGTCACAATCCGAAACTTCGAGATACTCAAGAATGCTTTTGATCGTCGCAAGATAGGCAACCGCTTCTTCCGGCGAGCGCATGTCCGGCTCAGAAACAATTTCCATAAGCGGCACACCCGTCCGGTTAAGGTCGACCAGGGAATAGTCGAGCTCTCTGTTGCCGATTGCGTGCAATAATTTTCCCGCATCCTCTTCCAGATGGATGCGATGGATTCGGATACGCTTAGGCGCACCATCAACGGTTATGTCAACAAACCCGTGTTCGGCCAGCGGCAGTTCATACTGGGAAATTTGATAATTTTTCGGCAGGTCAGGATAAAAATATTGTTTGCGGGCAAAAAGTGATCGTGGATTAATGAAACATTCAACCGCGAGCCCTGTTTTGACCAGCAGGGCAACAGCTTTTTTGTTGAGCACGGGTAGAACGCCGGGCTGACCGGTGCAGACAGGGCAGATGTTAGTATTAGGGGGCGCACCGTACTGAGTCGAACAACCACAGAACACTTTACTGTCAGTCTTTAACTGCGCATGGACTTCTAAACCAATTACTGTTTCGAACTGGGGCATGTAAGTATATTCCTAATTAATTACGTTCTGGCGACCGCGCTTGAACGTCTGTAACAACGGTCATAAGTAGCCGCTGCGACTTTACTGATAAACCGTTTTGCGCTGTGATACCCGCGAATATCAGCGGTAATGACACAGATGATAAAATCGCCGTGCGGCGTAAAAACGATCCCGACATCACTGACCGTATTTTTAAGGAGACCCGTTTTGTGAGCAACCGTAACAGTATCAGGGAGAAACCGGGGAATACGATCGTTGACTTTCTGTCGTTTGAGCACATCAAGCATTTCAGCCGATGCCTCCGGAGATACCAGTTCGCCTTTATAAATCTTGTTGAGCAAAAAGGCCATATCCTGTGCAGTCGTATAATTTTCTATCCCCGCGTTACGCCACTTCAGATCCATAATTCCCCGACGGAGATCGGTGTTTTTTAAACCGAACTGTACAAATTTTTCATTGAGATACACAAATCCGAGGTGATCAACCAGCATATTGGCGGCAGTGTTATCACTTTCAGTGATCATGCGCTCAATGAGAGCCCGGATCGGAAATGACCGTCCGCAACGGGCAAAAAACAAATGACTGCAATTATTAATCTTTTCTTGACGACGCAAAACAATTTTATCGTCAAGTGAAAGTTTTCCTTCGGCCTGTGCCTGATAATATGCCGCCATAATCGGCATTTTGACCAGGCTTGCGCTCGGATAGGGAGTGTCAGCGTTGATCTTAATATCATCGCCCGTTGCAAGATCTTGAATCAATATACCGGCTGTACCGTGAAACTTCGCAGTAGCTTTTTGAAGATCAATTTGAAGTTGATGAAATTTTTCCCACAGTTCATTGCCCTGTTGTTTCTCGACCGGCACAACGGAGGGCTTGTAGGCGGACACCGTATAATCACCAGCTACGGTAAGCAAAGCAGCTAACCCGAAGGATACCAGCCATTTGTGCTTCATACACTTCCCCTTTTTGTAAAATTATTCAAAACCCGGCCAAAAACCCTACACCACCGGCGGTCGCTTTGTGTGCCATGAAGTATGTTGCTGATACTGATGCCCAGCCCGCAGCATAGTTTCCTCAGCAAAGGGAGCTGCCAGCAACTGCATACCTATCGGCAGACCGTCAGCAGAAAATCCGCACGGGATTGATATGCCCGGAATGCCAGCTAGATTACAGGAGATAGTGAAAATATCCGACAGATACATCTGCAGCGGATCGGCTGATTTCGCCCCGATCTTAAATGCGGGAGTCGGCGTTGTCGGAGTAACAATCAGATCCACTCCGGCAAAGGCACGGTCAAAATCCTGTTTGATCAGGGTACGCACTTTCTGTGCTTTCGCATAATACGCATCATAGTATCCCGAAGATAATGCATAGGTGCCGAGCATGATCCTGCGTTTAACTTCCGCACCAAACCCGTCACCCCGGGTATTCTCATATTCTTCTAAAAGAGTACTACAGGCTCCCCGGAAACCATATTTCACACCATCATACCGGGCCAGATTCGACGATGCCTCTGAAGGTGCAAGGATATAATAAACCGCTACCGCGTGTGCGGTATTGGGCAACGTGATTTCTCGGATTTCAGCTCCCAGATCTTTAAAGACCGCGATAGCATTTTTTACTGCAGCATCTACTTCCGGGGACACGCCATCAATAAAATATTCTTTCGGCAAGCCAACTTTAAGTCCTTTGATATCCTTTTTTAGCGAAGCACTGTAGTCCGGTACCGGTTTATCAACACTCGTTGAGTCACCCTCGTCGTACCCGGCTATTGCCGACAACAACAGGGCCGCGTCTTCAACGGATCCGGCAAAGGGACCAACCTGATCTAATGATGACGCAAATGCGACCAGCCCATAGCGGCTTACCCGCCCGTATGTGGGTTTTAGCCCTACGACTCCACACAATGCAGCCGGCTGACGAATTGATCCGCCCGTATCTGAACCGATCGCAAGCGGTGCCATCCGCGCGGCAACGGCTGCTGCGCTGCCGCCTGAAGATCCCCCGGGTATGAAATCGGTATTCCAGGGATTCCTGGTAACGCCGAATGCTGAATTTTCCGTTGACGATCCCATTGCAAATTCATCGAGATTGGTTTTACCAACGAACACCGCGTCCGCCGCACGCAACCGGGCAATAACATGTGCGTCATAGGGAGCAACATACTTTTCCATGATTTTCGATGAACACGTTGTCCGAGCGCCGGTAACCATAATATTGTCTTTAACCGCTACCGGCACACCGGCCAGCATCCCAACGGTTTCGCCACTCCGCAGTTTTGCATCCACAACAGCCGCTTGAGCCATCGCTTCAATTTCCAGGCGCGTAACAAAGGCTTTTATCTTCGGTTCACAAGAAGCAGTGTGTGCGAGAAATGCCGCAGTTACCTCTGTGCTCGAAATCTTCCTGGCACGTATGTTATCAACCAAATCAATCGCTGACAATCCGATAATATCGTTCATGCTATTCAATAACTTTCTTAACACGGAAAAAGTCGCCATCACGCTCCGGAGCATTGTTAAGCAGGCGCTCCCGCTGATCGCAAGTCGTGTGACGAACGATATCATCACGCATGACATTGACGATGCTCAATGCATGACTTGTGGGGCTCACGGCCGCTGTGTCTATGGTATTAAGCTGGCTGATATAGCCCAAGATCGATTCGAGCTGACTGGCAAACACTTCTTTTTCCCGGTCATTTAATCGCAGTCGCGCTAATCTCGCTACATAAGAAACTTCTTTTAAAGTTATTTCCACATAGAAATTATAGTCTTTTTATGCTTTTTTCACAAGGGTTTTTTTATCTGCACAATCACAAAAAATAAATCCGTTGTGATACCTGCGCGTTATTTCATGAAGTTTTCGTGGTGCAGAAGTCAATAAGAAGGAACACCGTGCAGAGATAAAAGATAGCAGCAAATGAGTGTACGTGAGTGCTAACACAAGACCGTCGCTATGTCTCAGAGCATACGCTGATCGAAGACTGCTGGTTACTTCCCGTATCCTTATAAGCGGATTAATACCCATGCTTCCAGAACAGATCAATGCCTGACGTGGTCGGATCGCCAAACTGAGAGTTAATGCTGAAATGCTTATCAAGTGTATAATCAAGTATCGTTTGCGGACTCTCGTCCTGCCCTGAACGATATTCATATTTTGCAAATAGTTTATCCGTAATATACTTGCCTACTCCCCACGACCCTTCAGATGGCTGAATACTCACCACGTCTACGGGGACGATGGTGCCCATCACACCCTTGACATCATTTTCAGCAAAACTGGCGAGTATATCGAATGATGACCCCTGAATCTCGGAGTTTTGTGATGGCATATTTTTGTTTGAGGGAACTCCGAATGCGAGATACGATATGATATCCTTGCGCTCCATGATCGGATCGCTCTGGAAAGTAATGATTGGGTTGTTGAGCGTACCGCCGAGTATCACATCAATGGAAACGGTCCCTATCGTGCACGACGCTTTTGCACTGATGAGAGCGGCCATGAAATCCTCACCACCTAAAAGCATCTTCCCTTCAGTAATGGTGAGCGTTCTTTCACTGATCTTATACATACCGTGTCTGACATCAACCTCGCCGGTATAGGTCAGCTTTCCATCCTTTTTTTTCATGATCTTCACGTCTCCACCCAATTCAGCAGTGATGCCGTCACCATACAACCATGTTTTTCCGGGTATTGAAACATGGATGTCCATCATAAGCTGGCGGGAGAAATCAGAAGGTATGCCACGGGAGTGAGCCGTCGCGGTTCCTGCTGCATATTCCGGCTGCACAATCACTATATCTCGCACCACGGTCTTAGCCTTGGGGATGTTTATGGTTCCCTGTTTAACTACTACTGTA
>JBELAT010000020.1:0-22670 GCA_049508565.1 Endomicrobiales bacterium
ATATAAAAATGGAGACGATTTGACAAGGAAGGTCCGTTTTGGTTAAATGGTGGCATGGTGCTTAAAGCGAAAAAAATAATTCGTCCCGATTGGGACCAGTATTTTATGAAACTGGCGTTTCTGGTGGCCGAGCGGTCAACGTGTCGCCGTCATCATGTCGGCGCCGTAATTGTGCGTGACAAACGTATTCTGACTACCGGCTATAATGGCGCGGCCTGCGGCACGGTTGATTGTCTGAAGCTCGGGTGCTTGCGCGAACAGCTCGGCATTCCTTCAGGGCAACGCCACGAAGTGTGCCGCGCAATACATGCCGAACAAAATGCCATTATTCAGGCGGGGTTGCATGGGATCACCATCAAAAATGCCACGATCTATTGCACTCATTCACCCTGCATCCTCTGCGCAAAGATGCTGGCTAACGCAAAAATAGAAAAATTTGTGATGTGTATTGATTATGCCGATGAGTCGTTTAGAAAGCTGTTTGATGAAGCGAAGATTACCTACCAGAAGATGGACCTACCACCACTGACAATTTCAATCGTGAAGTAATGCACGCTTTGTAATATAACCTTACACATCAGAAGCCTTGCTTCTCCATCGCATTGCATTAAATCCCCCCAGTTTCACGGACACATTGGCTGCTTTTGTCGGCTGCGTGTCTCCACCATGTCTGGCAACAGCCTTAGGGAGTTTGCATATGAGTCTTTCGCAATTAAAACGAGCGGCTTTCTGTAATTAGGTGTGGCCGACTTTGGCACAGAATCGTTTCATATTTTAAGATGGTTTATGCAGCTCTTTGGCAACTCTCTCAGCTAAAAATATCTTTATAAGTGACTGATACGGCACCTGTCTTTTGTTCGCTAACATTTTGAGCCGGTCTATTAAGCTAATGGGGAATCGTATAGGAATTGCTCGTGATGAGGGTTTAAGATTAGGCAATATCATTGCCTTTGCCTGTGACCAGTCAACATATTCCGTAGAATCATGTTTACCCCAAAATGTCGCTTCTTCTTCCTCATTACTAAATTTTGGGATTGGTTTTAGTTTTTTCATGATACACCTCTTTTTCCTTTTTATTCATCGCCCGAGCTGATATAACACGTATCTTGTTCCTGCGAATTGTGAAAACGACAAATAGCATTCTCTCAGCTTCTGTTACACCCAGTATAAAATATCTTTGTTCATATAGCGAATGTTTCTCATCGGGAGCAACAACAATATCGTTTATTAAAACCTCTTCACATTCGCTGACTGTTACATTATGCTTTTGTAATATTTTATCAGCATTGTACATGTCCCAATCGAAACCCTCGACATAGTTTAATATATCATTTTTCATCTAACCCCTATTGTATATACCTAATTATACGATTACTTAAAAAAAAAAGCAATACAAAAGAAGCTTGCAAGGAACTTAGACAAGTTTCCATTTTCTTGCGTGTTTTTTCCGAAAACACCGAAAAGTTAACCTTTTGAACGTTTACGTCTTTGATTTTAATTGATTGTTAATAATTTGCGAGGAGAAAGTCGTCGACAAAGCAATAATTCTTTCACGCACCACTATATGAAAATGAATCCAGCTGTAGATTACATTTTTATTTTCACAAGCCGCATGGGCTCACCGCAGGCACATGCATGACGCCAGCGCTGATGTATAACTTTTCAGTAGTATCACTGGCTTAATTTCGTTTCAACGCCATACGCAGACGTTTTATCAACGATCAGCTTAAATGAGGTTAACTGTTCCAACCGTTTCGCCAGATCAGGCGCACACCCTTTTTTCATTGCGACATCAACAACAGCCGTCCCGTTTTCATAATTACGAACACGACAGTCGCGCACTTCAATGAGCGCGCGAATGGAACGGTTCAAACTGTTAAGCGTATTGATATTGGGAACATTCTCCACCGACAGTCGCACGGTAGAATGGTCTTTTAAAAAGGTGAGCACCGTTTTCGGGAGCGTTCCACCAATTTTTTTCGCCCCCGCAACAACAGCCGCCTTAGCGGCCGCGGATCTGGTTGCATCAACCCCGCCAACCGTCTCCTGCTGCGTAGTAATGACATCGTGCGATGCATTCATACGCACCGTTAAGGCAACGGTCCCGCGGTATGAGACTAACCCGCTGAGACCTTCATCAGTATTAAATGAGCTGCTTGCCCGCCCGGTCACCTCAATGTCACAGTAAGAAGAATCGGCAACCACAAATCCCTCTTGAATGAAACTCTTTTTGAGTTCATCTCCCGCATAGCGGTCAGGCGAAGGCTGTCCGTCGACTATCTCATCGATGTTCACCGCCACAACGGGATTGCCGAGTTTTTTCTGTTCAAGATCAAGAGACTCTATTTTTTTTGCCAGATCTTCTTTGCGTACCAGCGCCTTGATCGTTACCTTGGAAAAATCGCCGTCGCGCCACCGTTTCTGAACGTCATAGCGCTCAACGTATCCTTCCGTCTGCGAGGTAATATTGTCTTCTATCAACATTGCCTTAGAAACGAGCGCTTCCTGAGAGACATACACACCGACGACAAGTCCCAACGCGTTCTTGAGCGCATCATGTACGGCGGCGTTATACGCACCTGTCTCATCATTGTTGACGATAGGCGACATGCCGTCACTGATGACCACTTCACTCAAGGCCGTTGCTTTCATCGCCGGTTTCCCGGAAGCGCAGGCACACAGTACACCGCAAAGAACAAGCAGAAACGTCCGTTTGATCACTATACACTCCTTACAGACATTGACGGAAAAAAAACCGATACGGTTTTAATCAATTATTTTCAGGCCCATGCTTTTAAGAGCTGTTTTGGAAACGCGCAGCACGGTAACGCAACCGTCATCAGCTGTCCATTCAGTCCGCACAACCTGAGCACCTTTAATCATGGCATCAATATTGGTCGCAAGAACGGAATCAGTTTCAATCGCTTTTTCAACGGTTATTCCACCCTCGAGTTTTACCCCTTTGACCAGCGACAACATATTATACTGGGCGTTGACGATCGAAGAGTTGCGCGATGTAGCCATTTTCTGAGTTTTATTGTCGAGCGTTTGATCTGCAGCACCGATGCCGCGGGCAAACACATAATGGTCCGTTATTCCCTGTTCCACCCATTCGCGGTTGATTTCGCCTTCTTTTGATACGGTCGACTTATCCGCAGCCGATTTACAGCCGTACCCGATTGCAACAACTGCCGCAAGCACCAACAAACTACTTTTGCTCATTTTCATAAAAAACCTCCTGTTTTAATTGCGCGTTTCTTTTCTTTATCGAATCACGTTCATGATCCAACTGTGTTCGCAGTTTCTGATATCTCTCTAAAATTCTCGCACGCTGTGCCTGCAACTGGTCAGGCGGCGTCCGTTTAAGCTTTTCTTTGCGTTGCTTGATTCGGTCCCGCAACCCGTCGAGCCGCTCTTTATTTTTTTTCATGAGTTCCGATAACCGCGTGGGTGCGGCAGGATGTTGATCTTTGGCGACCGTTGTTTGCTGGTCGGGTTCTACCGCCACCGACCCCTCGTCGCTGGTTTCATCGGCCACTGCATTATTTACCTGAACCTTACCTTCAAAAACGCCGACTTGAGACTCATTTTTCTCTGTATCGACTGCAAATTCCGTGCCGCGCACCGAGGCGACCGACACCGGCGTTTTGACCGTCATTTTTGTGGTGCGGAACTTTTCAATATGCGCAATGAGTTTTCCCAGCCACAGGGAAACATGTGCTTCAAGTTTCCCGCTGCCCGCATCCATATGGTCAACCGTCGCCTCAGTTTTTTCACCGATAAAGAGGTACGACCCGTCATCAATCGCCACTTCGCATGACGAGTGATTGGCTGTCCGCACCCGATCCCCTGATTCCACCGGCAACCCTTTGAGCACGGCAGCCCACTGAGTACTGCCGCTTTTCTCGACTTCAACGACTCCGGTAACCGCATTGAACTCGCCACAATACTGCGCATACAGATCGACCGCACCGAACAGCGCTGCCAGCACAAAGACGATACTGAATGTTTTTTTCATGTAAGGAGTCCTCTTGCTTTATTTTACGTCGAACAGTGCACGAACATATATCGTGTGCGGCTATCGCCACACTAAACGATTATGGCCAAACCACAGAGAAAAAGCATTGCAATCCTTTTCCCCATAATTCGCTCCACCAAGGTTATAGCTGAATATTTTTTTATTTGCAAGGGATATTTTTTTATCGTCAGCAGAAGTCCATCAAAACCGTTCTTAGTATAAATCGACCGAGTGTTCTTGACACGAATATTCGCACATGGTCAGTTGATCTTTCACTGCCGCTATCACCATATCGAAATCTTTGTTTCACCAGTAAAGCTGACTTACTCTCAGTGGGTATCGCTCGCAGTACACCCAATTTCTAAGAGTCCCTGCGCATGTTCTACAAACTCATCAGGATGCAATGCCAACAGTCTTTCTCTGTCGCTATAGCCGTATCCGACAGCAATCGAATACGCCCCTGCTGCCTTGGCGCACGCGATGTCGTTGACACCGTCTCCGATAAGCACTGTTCGTTCCGGGGTCACGCCTAAGCGGTTCATCATCGCCGTAAGAGCGTCTGGTGCGGGTTTGCGTTTAAGCCCTCTATCGCTGCCCCAGACCAGGACGAAATCATTGAGTATATGAAGCCCTTTGAGTATGTTGATTGAATGGACTTCCTGTTTGTTGGTCAGCACCGCTTTCTTACACTGCCGGTGACGCGCAATGACCTCGCCAATCCCGGGGTAGAGGACCGTCGTATCAAGCAAATGATCGCCGTAATAACGAAGAAACATCTCAAGCCCCCGCTGGCGTTCGGCGGGCGATACGTCCGGCAACACTAACTCCATAAGCGCCGTCACGCCGTTGCCGATAAAATTACGTACCGTCGACGGCGACAACAGCGATTGGCCGAACGTCTTGCGGACTTCGTTGGCGGCCGCTGTCAAATCAGTGAGCGAATCTATCAACGTCCCGTCTAAATCAAAAACCATTAAATCAAAACGTTTCATTATTGCCAGGTAATCAAACCGGGTATGTACAACTCTTTACCGTCTCTCGATGGCAGAACACGCACCACATACCCGCAATGGCCAACCTTTTGAGCTGTAACGGTTGCCTCATACTGCTGAACTGCACCATCTGAACCGGTAAGTTTCGTGGGCGTAACAAACGTTGCGCTCATACGATGCCGGGAATCGATGTATCCCGCATATATCTGGACAGAGACGTCTTCGGGTTTGAGTGTGCCAAGATCGATCTTTGCCTTGACGGTAAACGTTTTACCGAGAGAAACATCTCCCGCAAGATCATCTTCAACAGAAACGATTTTAATGCGCGGCCAGCTCGCGATCATCTTACGCTGCCATTCAGCGAACTGTCTGACTGGCGCATAATTATCCTGGGACAATGATTTCATCTCAGTACAGACCGGTACATAGAATTTCCGCGTATATTCTTCGATCATACGGTTAGAATTAAATGCCGGACAGATTGTCTGCATCGAGGTTTTCATTTTGTGTATCCACTCGCGGGGCAACCCGTCCTGACCACGCTGATAATACAGAGGGACAACGTCTTTTTCAAGAATATCATAAATTGCTTTACTTTCTATTTCATCCTGATAATCCTGGTTGGCATACTCTTCTCCGGAACCAATAATCCAGCCATTGAGCCCGTTATAACCTTCACACCACCAGCCGTCAAGGATACTCAGGTTAAGAACACCGTTTACCGCCGCTTTCATGCCGCTGGTTCCCGACGCTTCTGCCGGCCGACGGGGATTGTTGAGCCAGATGTCCGTGCCTTGGACTAGATAATGGGCAACATTCATATCATAATCCTCAATAAACACGATCTTGTGGCGTAAATCATAGTCTTTGGTGATATGAATGATATTTTTAATGACTTCTTTACCGATGTTGTCCTGCGGATGAGCTTTGCCTGCGATGATCAGCTGCACCGGCCGGTCTTTCTGCGTTAAAATCCGTTTAAGCCGCTCGACATCCCGGAACAGAAGGTTGCCGCGCTTATATCCGGCAAACCGGCGCGCAAACCCGATAGTGAGCGCTTCAGGATCAAGCACTTCCTCCGCCATGTCAATGTCTTTGGGAGAATCGCCACGGCGTATCAATTGAATCTTCAACCGTTGACGGGCAAACGACACAAGTCTTTCACGTCGACGTTCATGACTGCGCCAGAGCTCTGAATCGGGAATATCCCCCACCCGCTGCCAGATCGTCTGATCGGCCGGCTCATCTTTCCATACCTGACCGATGTAGCGGTCAAACAGTCCCGCCATTTCATATGAAATCCACGTATTGGCATGGATACCATTGGTTATTGATGTAATGGGAATCTCGCTGCGCGGCACGTTCGGCCAGATACTCTGCCACATCCCGCGGGAGATCGTTCCGTGAAGCTTGCTGACCCCGTTGGCATGCCCCGTAAACCGCAGTGCCAGGACAGTTAAAGAAAAATTGCTTTTAAGCTCAATCGGGTTTTCGCGGCCCAGTTCAAGCAACCCCTCAACCGTTAACCCCAACTTTTTGTAGATAGGCAGAATATACTTTTCAATAAGCTCAGGACTGAAAACCTCGTTACCTGCCGGTACCGGTGTATGGGTTGTAAAGACGCACGACGCCTTTACCAGTTCTTTAGCTTCATTGAAGCTAAACCCTTTTTCTTCCATATACATCCGGATACGTTCAAACAACAAGAAAGCCGAATGGCCTTCATTGATATGGGTTACCGTCGGATTATAGCCAAGCGCTTTTAACGCCCGCATTCCGCCGATGCCGAGCACAGTTTCCTGACGGATACGCATTTCGCGGTCACCGCCATACAACTGGGACGTAATCTCGCGGTCCTCTGTCTTGTTTTCTTCGACATCAGTATCAAGGAGGAACAGATTTATCCGTCCCACCTGGACTTTCCATATCCGGGCGCACACTTTGCCGGTGGGGTGTTCGACGTATACCTGGATCGGCGAGCCGTTTGAATCCTTCACCAGCTGCAACGGCATCTTGAAAAAATGGTTCTCAATATATTCTTCCTGCTGCCATCCATCGAAATTAAGGTATTGTTTGAAATATCCGTTACGATAGAGAAGACCCACACCCACCAGCGGCAGTCCCATATCGCTGGCTGATTTGAGATGGTCTCCAGAAAGTATCCCGAGACCGCCGGAATAGACAGGCAAACATTCGCTGAGCCCGAATTCAGTGGAAAAGTATGCAATGGTTGAATTGTTCTGATCGGGAAACTCTTTAGAAAACCATGTCGGCATCTCAAGATACCGTTTGAGTCCGGTAGAGATCCGTTCCACATGCGAAATAAAGCTGTCGTCTTTTGCAAGCTCCATCAACCGTGACTGGTTGATACTGCCTAAAAGCCGAATCGGGTTATGATACGCTTCTTCCCATAGCGCACGATCCATGCGGCGAAACAGCTCAACCGCTTCGCTATTCCACACCCACCATAAATTGTAGGCAATATCCAATAACGCATGTAAGTTTTTGGGCAAACTGGGGACAACGACATACGGTTTTGAGTTTTTGGCAGTGTATTTTTCCTGTTCTAAATTAAATGGATCTTTTTCCATGGGATTCCCTTTCCATTCGACAGCTCATTTACCTGCACCTTCTGTACCCGGCTCAAAACACGTATCTGACAATTGTGTAACGCCCGCACAATGTGTCACACAGTAGCAAAAACAGTACCATTAGTCAATAAAAAAACCGCTCATTTATGAACGGTTTTTATTTTGCATTAAGGATATTTTTTTACAAAAGCGGGCGATGGGGCTTGAACCCACGACCTTCTCGTTGGCAACGAGACGTTCTACCACTGAACTACGCCCGCACTTTGCCGGTGTCTGCTACATAATATAAGGAACACAACACATTGTTTCATCACAATAAGAGGTTTTAACACGGTGTATAGAGCTTATGCTTGGGGCGGGACTTGAACCCGCATCCCGTTAGGGACACGCCCCTCAAACGTGCGCGTATGCCAATTCCGCCACCCAAGCAGCAAAAAAGTATCTATTTTACCGGAGGAACGCTTGGCGGCGTAACCGGAATATACGGTATCTGACTTGTCACAGACCGCATAGTTAGACGCGAACTGACAACGGTCATAAACAGAGAGGAAACCATAAAAACAATTGCCATGACTACGGTAACCTTCTTAATGAACGCCAGTCCGGACGGTGCACTAAACAACTGATCGCTACCGCCGCCGCTGCCAAAAAGACCGGATATACCGGACCCTTTGCCCGCCTGCAACAGTACGATCAAAATGAGAGAAACACATGCCAGCAGATGGATAACAACGACTATTATTTGCATATTTTCCTGAGTATACCAAATTTCAGACCCAAAATCAAACAGGTCTGAGTTGACTATTTATCGTTGAGAGCAGCGATCCCCGGGAGTTCTTTACCTTCAAGGAACTCAAGTGATGCCCCCCCGCCTGTAGAAATATGGCTTATTTTCTTATCTACACCGGCCTTCTTAACCGCGGACACAGAATCACCACCACCCACAACCGATACGGCACCCTTTTGGGTTGCCTCAGCGACGAGTTTGGCAATTTCTACAGTCCCTTTTGAGAACTGATCAATTTCAAAAATTCCCAATGGGCCGTTCCACACGATTGTCTTTGCCGACAGAACCAGAGGCGCAATACACGCCAGAGTTTTCGGGCCGACATCAACTCCCATGAACCCCGCAGGAACAGCGTTGTCGAGGGTCACGCGAACGGTGGCACCATCAGGTATCTTTTTGTTGACAAAATCAACTGAATCGACAATGGTATGATCGACAGGAATAACCAGATTGACCTTTTTTTCCTGCGCTTTTTTAATGAGTGCAGCAGCCAGATCAACCTTATCAGCTTCAACCAGCGATTTTCCCGTTTCCACGCCCATAGCCTTTAAAAAAGTAAATGCCATGGCTCCGCCGATAACCAGGGCGTCCACTTTGCCGAGCAAATTTTCGATGACGTTTATTTTGTCAGAAACTTTTGCTCCGCCCAGTATGGCCAAAAACGGCCGTTTGGGATTATTAAGTGCCTCTCCCAGAAACGCCAGTTCTTTTTCAACAAGAAACCCTGCCACGGCGGTTTTAAGATGTTTGACAATTCCCGCCGTCGACGCATGTGCGCGGTGAACGGTGCCGAACGCGTCCTGGACGAACACATCGCCCAGCGATGCAAGCTGGGCCGCAAAGGCGTCATCATTTTTTTCTTCTTCAGGATGGAACCGCAGGTTTTCAAGAAGAAGAATTTCGCCTGACGTAAGATCCTGCGCCATTTTTTTGACCGCCGGACCGATACAGTCAGGAGCCATAATGACCGGTTTCTTGAGCAACTCGCTTAACCGCACGGCCGCGGGCTTCAAACTCATCGACGCAACAACTTTGCCTTTGGGGCGTCCGAGATGCGACATGAGGATGACCGACGCCTTCTGGTCAAGAAGATATTGTATCGTCGGCAGCGTCGCGACAATGCGTTTGTCGTTGGTTATCTTCTGTTGATCATCAAGAGGAACATTATAGTCTACCCGGACAAGGACTTTCTTGCCCTGAACAGAAATGTCTTTAATGGATTTTTTCATCGTATGCCTCAAAATACCGTAATTATGATTTTGAACTCATAAAGCAAATCAGGTCAACTACACGATTGGAATAACCCCACTCGTTGTCGTACCATGAAAGGACTTTTACGAAGTTGCCTTCGATAACTTTGGTTATTTTTGAATCCACATATGAGCTCAAGGGGCAATGATTGAAATCTACTGAGACCAGCGGCTCATCGGTATAGCCAAGGATCCCTTTCATTTTGCCGGAGGCTGCTGCCTTAAATGCGGCGTTGATCTCGTCTGCTGTCGCCGGTTTCCTCAAGACAGCCGTCAGGTCAACTGCTGAGACGTTGGGGGTCGGGACGCGGATGGCAAAACCATCTAATTTCCCTTTAAGCTCCGGGATGACAAGGCCGATGGCTTTTGCGGCTCCGGTAGAGGTCGGAATCATTGAAACTGCAGCAGCGCGTGCGCGACGCAGATCCGAATGAGCCATATCTTGAATTCTCTGATCGTTGGTATAGGCATGAACTGTCGTCATCAACCCTTTTTCGATGCCCCAGATATCATTAATGACTTTGGCGATAGGTCCCAGACAGTTGGTGGTGCATGACGCGTTTGAAACGACATGATGGTTTTTAGGATCGTACTTATCTTCGTTGACGCCCAGGACTATGGTAATATCTTCACCTTCAGCCGGCGCAGAAATAATGACTTTTTTCGCTCCGCCTTTGGTGATATGGCTTTCAGCTCCGCGAACTTCTTTTCCCTTTTTATTGACGCCGTCTTTCTTTATCGTGAAAAGACCGGTTGATTCAACAACATATTCAACGCCGAGGTCTTTCCAGGGAAGTTCCGCCGGATCTCTTTTTTTGAGCACTTTAATGATTTTACCGTTGACGCTGATCTCGTCTTCATTGAGTGCCTTCACGTCACCCGGAAGCTGTCCGTGAACGGAGTCATATTTAAACAAGTGCGCATTTGACTTCGAATCTGTAAGATCGTTTATTGCGACCAATTCGATGTTTTTGTCGTTGCGCTCAAGTATCGCCCGCGCGACCAAACGTCCAATCCTGCCAAAACCGTTGATGCCGACTTTCACTGTCATGAGAATGTCCTCCCTTAGTATCGAGCTCACCCTGCGGCAAGCGTCATAATTGATTGATGATGATATAAAAATATTTACCCTGTGTCAAATAACCGCTGGGGGCAAGGTTGTGATGCTTTTTGGGGTGAACTGACAGAATGTTTTTTAAGATTATATGCACACCCCGTGAGTAACTCCGCGCTACGCTTACTTAATGAAGGCGTTGTCTCTTCCCCCCGGCAGAACCTATGACATATTAGCTATTAACTGTTAGCGAAGCGCTATCACACCACATTACCCGATTTACTTAGAACTGGATAGTCATTCGCGCATTAACGTCTAACGTCGAATAATCTATTTGTGAGTTCGCCGGATACTCAAAACGGCTGTAGCCCAGCCCTAACGATGCCCGGAAATTCGCGGAGACTTCATATTGGACATTGGAAGTGATGCCGTAATTGACACTGTCGTTAGTCTGGATGTTCAGCGAAGAGCTGTTGGTCAGATATTTGATGGCAGTCGTGAAAATAAACCGGTTTGTTAGCGGAAGAGTCCGTTTGGTGAACGGAATCGGAACGCCGTGCGGGAACGAGATGTCCGTGTTTACCTGTCCCGTGTAGGTGTTGGTATACAACTGGGAAATATAGACTCCCGTATAGTCGGTACGCCAGGTCTCCGCGTTGTCGTAGCGGAACATGTATCGCCATTTTCCTCTGGTAAAACCCAGCTGTGACGACCAGGTAATGTCGTCTCCTTCGGCACTGACCCGGTTATTGACGATATCAAATGTCAGGGTGTGCGAGATGTTAGCGGTAAAGGCCAGGTCCAGCTTTTTAAATATACTAAATCGCGCGTCTCCGCCATAGGAACTGGTTTCGCTGTCAGAAACCAGCAGCGTGTTGACAGTTTTATCCTGAAGCCGGAAATTGATCTGCGAGTCACTAACCCAGCGTTGGAGACCAAACATTTTTTCCGCCTGACTGAGTCCGATAACCAGGTCAGGCCAAACGCTCGTATAGACATCAAGCATCGTTCCGGTAATATACGAATGCTGTTCGCTGCCCGTATAGGTGAAATTGGTTGTCAGTGTGCGTACCGGTGCCAGCCAGCCGGTAAAATTAAATGCCTCAAAAGGATTGTACCGGCCCGCAACGCGAATATCGTTTTTCTGAACTATTGAATTTACCGTGTAATACGTTGTCGTTCCCGGCGGCGGGATGGGCAGAAGAGGATTGTTCTGAACGATTAATTTACTTATTGACGGCACAGCTGCAGGAACGGAACTGGCGACATTTTCGTATGAATCCGAATCCTGTTCATGGAAAGTCGACGAAAAACCGAGTGACCGGGTATAGGGGAAATTAAAGATGTCCTTAACCTGGAAATTCCAGCCGACTTCACCGTTTGCGTTACGTTGAATGGTCTTTGTTTGAGACGGATAAATCGGACTGGCCGGATCGGTATCCATAGTAACGTCATAATTTTCCTGGGTATTGACATTGTAACTAAAACTGGGCTGCAACCATTTGAAAACCATCAGCGAACTTGATGCGGCAACATCCTGTGTGGTGGAGATCGGGAACTGTCGCGGGATAGCAAAATCGTTATCTTTTTCGGTGACCGTATTGATGTTGTAACTGGGATTAAACGTAAATCCTCGCCAGAACTGAAACGGCGCTTTTATGCCAAAGACGTTCGTCGTTTGCAGGGTATGATAATCCGTAATGCCCAGATATTTCTGAAGTGCCGATAGATCAAGAAACGAATCGGACTGGGGAACGGGCGTCGAGGGATAGACACGGAAATACGAGTTCGTTTCGCTATAGGTTCCCGAGATGCTCGTTGGCAGACAGAACAGGCGCAGCGGTGGCGAATAACTGAAATTCCCCAGCAGCGTTTCCCGATCTTCCAGCTGGCTGATCTCGGTGGAATCGATGATGCTGCGCTGGTATGAACCGGTAAACGACGGCAACCATTTGCCAAGCGACAAACTGGTATCCGCCGAACCGGAGAACGTCGTGACCGTCCCGTCGTCGCGGACCGAGAGAAGGTTGTTCTGGTTTTGGACAACGTTCGGGGTAACCGTCTCGGTACGGCTTATGTGCGATGTAAACGGTACCCAGTTGACTCCCGCGAGGTTTAACCCTCTAAATCCCATCTGGGCACTGTCTTCCGTCAGATCGCGGTTGTATATGCCTGCCGCAAAGGTCTCGAAATTACGGTCTATTTCTTTCCGGCCAAGCCCCGCAGTAACGCCGCCGATACGGCCTGATCCGGGCCACATCATGTCCGTGCTTGCATGCCAGGCTTGACCATCTTTTTTGAGCGCGTCAGTAACATGAATTTCGCCGACCCAAAAACCCGCCTGTTTAGGACCCATTGCCCGTATGCCGACCTTGAGTTGTGAAACGTTGGCCAGCGATGGCGAGCCGACCATGCTGATAGTTGCCCGCTTATCGTTGATTGTCCAGTGGTCAGCCCTGTTGCCGCTGCCGACTTGCTGAACAGTGATTAACTGCCACGTGTTTTCCCATTCCGGCGGCACGGGTATGGCATACTCGAAATAGTCTGTATCATCACCGCCCGCTTGTATGAAAAACGTATCTCCATGGGCGCCTTTACTGTACACAAAAAATCTAAATTCGCCATAACTTGAAAAATCGTACGGTCGCCCGGTATAGACAAGTTCCGCCGCAAGCTGCGTGACTGTCGGCACGGTAACGTTATACTCTAACGACAGTGATTGATCCTTCAACCTGACACCGGTGGTGTTCTGGGTTTGATAGAGTTGCTGGTAATAATAGTTGCTTGTAAGGCTCACATAGCCGGCATCATCAGTACCGATCGCCGCAATCGTCAAAGAGCTGCCGACAACGGCGCTGGTGGCTGTGTCAGGCAGCCAGCGGTTGCCGACTAGTGATAGGGTTGCAAATGAAATGCTCCCCTGTTGCTGCGCAAAACCGCGGATGGTGATGCGCACTTCGCGGATGTTTTTCCAGTCATCAGGAGAAGTGATATTGAGCGGTACCTGGAAATATTTCCAGCCGGTCCAGTCTACCGAACTGTGAGCGACACCGTTAGCGTCAATGATGGATTTACCGTCTGTGGCAGCCGGCCCGTACGGGCAGCCCGTCGCAGGTATTTCAACGGTATCGATCAGGCCGTTACCGTTAAAGTCTTCCGTATCAAGCCTGCCGTTTCCCGCTCCGATCTTGGTGATTGATCCGTCAGGGTTAACGTAGTCCCATCCCACATCTTCGCCTTCGTCGAGTTTACCATCGTGTTGCAGGTCTTCCGTTTCAGGTCCGGTATTATTGCTAAAGCGTTCATTAAACGTCCCGTACGATATGCTGATCTCTTCGCCTTTTCCGTCGCCGTTTATCCAGGTCTCCATATAATCTTTTTTTGAAAAATCCAACCCGCTGGTCGAAATGGTTTCAAGAAGAGCAACCTCGTGCTGGCGGACCAGGCTGTAATTAATGTTGAGCACCTGTTGCTGAGCGTTAGTCTGATACACCAGGGTCTGGCTGATGGCGCTTGCAGCTATTGACTGCGTCGTCCAGGTGAGATCAGGTGCAAAGAAGGGAACGTTGGCCGCTGTCGGCGCGAGATGCCATTGTTCAAGCTGCGTTGATATGCCGTCCTCCTGTTTGATGCCTGCCATCGATTCGACCATGGCGTTGTTCATAATATTGGGATTATCTTCACTGATGGCATATTCAGCGTTAACACCCATTGTAGCTTTAGTCGAAGGAATTTTAATATTTTTTACGTGAGAATCAACTTCTCCGACCATCAAACTCGAAGGCGTCGACCGGATATCCGGAACGGTCAGCCCCTGAGCGGCAAAGTCATAGACAAAACTGGTTCCGACAAAAATATCTTTGGTGAGTGACAACTCCGAACGAATCCCGATGAGCGTGGAACCGGTGGCACCGCCGAACGGGGCATAGTCGTAAGAAACATCGATCACGGTATTTTCATCGATCTGATCAGTTTTATATAACGTCATAATGCCGGCGTCATAATCAATAAAATAGTCTTCGTTTGCTTTGAGCACCCGCGAATTCATCGTGACTCGTTCGGACTGGGGAACGATGCCGGGACGCAAATTGATGATCTTGATGCGGTATCGGTACTCCGTCAGGATGTTATAGCGATGGGTGCCCAGAGTATAGAGATCACTTGCCAGCGGTTGGCCATTAGCGGGCAGGAAATTAAATACACCGTTTATGAAATCGACAAACACGTTCGTCGGATAGACGGGAGCTGCCTTGTTGTCAGGAAGAATCGTCGCGGCATTGGCCGCATTAAGATCTTGAAGCTGGAGAATAAAATTGCCGCGGCTGTTGTCAGGAACAATTTGAACATTGCCGAGACTGTAAAACGTTTTGAGTTCCGTTGTCACGCCGGCAGGGTTGGTAATACCGTATGCGGCACTGGTATAATACGTGTTGTTGGTATCCTTGATGATAAGCGGGTTACCAGGTGTCGGTCCGCCGGATGAGAGCCATGTCCCGTTGTTAAACTGATAATCAATCGCTATCACGTAGTTGAGGCCCAGGCGATTACGAAAAGTGATAATTCCGGTGTTATAATCGACGTTATAATCCTGTCCCGGGACAAGAAGATCAAAATTTCCGGCAAAGCTAAATCCGGGGTTGGGCATCAGGGGCAGCAGGGTCGTCGCCGTCGTAATAACGACATTGTAGTTATTTGTTTCGTTGAGATCGTCCTGATACACCTTCATCGTCCCGGCCTTGATCGTGTTCCCGCCTTTTGAATCGTAGTATTTTAGCCCGATATACGCAGTATCTGCGATTGTTACGCGGTTAAACTGCGTATTACCGGTAAATCGTTTAACTTCCGACAACCCCTTGGTCTGTGAAAAGAACCCTTGCGTTCGCAGGCTCTTGTATTTTGTGTCAAGTTTTACTCCGAACAACTGGCGTGAATACCCGACAAATTCGGTCGACGGTAGCGACATGACGATATCGCCAAACGCCGCTTCCTGAATGAATTCGTTGGGATCCCCCTTATACACGATGGAAATATCCCGTTTATCGGCCACCGTATCATCGAAATCAACATCCACGTTGATTTTCCTGCCGACCGTCCCTTTGATACGGACTTCCAGCTGTTGCTGCATATCAAAACTGCTCGAATTAGTGCGCGCCCCTACTTCAGGAGAATCATAGGTCGTTGATTTCATGTCAACGCCAATAACTTTTCTTCCTGAGATAAATAACTGGGATTGATACGGCAGTTCTACGGAAAGGCCCGGCGGCAACGGCGGCGGTGACGGGCGGGCGGACGTGCTGACAACAACTGCAGCCGGTTCATAGATTGCGGCTTGTTTGGCCTGAACCATTTGCTGCCAGCGTTCTTTTGAGTAGAAAAAGTTTTTATTGGTATCGAGGAATTCAAGCAGCTCTGTCCCGGCGACGGCCTGCGGGACTGTAGTGGTAGGCTCAAGCACTTCATACTCTTGTGTCTGAGTAGTTGCGCTTGAGACAACCGGAACGCCGGCAACAACGGGAGAAGAATCAAGTGTTGCGAAGATTTTCTCTTTATCGGTGCCCAGGATAGAATATTTGCTATCAGAGCTCCGGTAATATGTTTCCGAGTGCGCGATGCGGGGGACTACTGTAATACTAATAAATATTAAATAGTATAGCAGTTTTTTCATCACAGTAAATTATAACTCTTTTTATATCATTATGCCACGTTTTTTTATATAATACCTGCAATGAAGATTATACATCGCTATATTATCCGGGAATTTATTGAGGCCTCGTTGTTTGGACTCATTGTTTTTTCAACCATTTTACTGCTTGACCAGGTATTTCAACTCATTGACCTGATCCTTTCTAAACACGTTTCTTTTTTTATCGTTGCCAAACTATTTCTTTTGGTACTGCCAAATATCTTCTCTTTAACCATCCCCATGGCAACGCTGTTTGGCATTCTGCTGGCGTTTGGCCGCCTTTCAGGAGACAACGAAATAACGGCGTTGCGCGCAACGGGTTCTTCTTATGGAGCGTTTACTATCCCGGTGTTGATCGCTGCCGCTGTCTTGAGCCTGTCGCTGGTATATTTCAACCAGGTACTGTCGCCGCAAACCCATAAAAATTTCCGTAAGATGTATACTGAAATATTAACGACTACCCCGCTCATTAGATTTGAGGAAAAAACGTTAACCACTATCGGCGATTATCATTTATACGTGAAACGGACCGATCCCGCGACGAGCGTCCTGCACGGCATTAACATCTACAAATTCTCTAACGAGGAAGTAGGCGTTCCGTGGCGTATCGCCGCCTCGTCGGGAACGGTAACGGTAACACCACAAGCCGTCATATTGACTCTCCATAACGGCTACTGGCAAAAACCGAACCCTAGCCGTCCCGGAGATCTCATCAACATGACGTTTCGCACGTACCTTTTCCCCATTGCTATCGGCGACAAAGTGATGCCCACCAGCCAGTCCCTGCGGGAGATGACGTTTAACGAGCTTCGACAGGAGATAAAGAAGTATCAGCTCAACAAAATGCCGACCTACTTTCTTGAAAATGAGTTATGGCTGCGCTTTGTTCTGGCGATTGCGCCGCTCATGTTTGCGATCATCGCGGTTCCCCTGGGAATTATTACAGAAAAAGGAGCTAAATCGATCGGGTTTGGCATGAGTTTATTGATATTGTTCGGCTTTTATATTTTGCTGGTCACCAGTATGAACATCAGCGAAAACGGCTATATAAAACCTCAGTATATTTTATGGATGCCCCACATAATAATGGGGGCTACCGGCGTGTATCTGTGGAAAAAGATGTTGAGGAAATAATATGCTTCTCTATCGCTACATTTCACGGGAATTCGTCAAACCACTGATTTTTAGCACCGCCAGTTTCGGCGGGCTGGTTATGATCTCTGAGTTTTTCCGCGAACTAAACTATTTCCTTGAAAAAAAGGTGCATTTTCTCGACGTTTTTGCCTACCTGGCCTGCAGTCTTCCCTGGTGGTGTATACAGGTACTGCCCGTCTCCGTACTGTTGGCAGTCCTTTTTTCCCTCGGAGATCTTATTGTTATCGGCGTCGCAGATTTCGGGATCCGGGAATTTGTTATTCCCCGAACCGTTCGTGAGGCGGAGCATATACGCGATACCCGAATCCATCGCGAGGAAGCATCAAATCGTTTCGAATATTACAATCATGTCGTTACACTACCTAACAACGGCCGGATGACTATCGGATATCTCAACTTAAAATCCCAAACGATGACTGCCATTGTCATTGACTTTTTTGATGATAACGACATATTGAAGCGTCAAGTTGTTGCTGCTTCCGCCGACTGGCACACTAATGACTGGACGTTCCATAAAGGGGTTGAACGGATTTTCAAAGCAGAACAGTGCGAAGATCATCCGTTTACAACGCTCAGCAACGTCATCCGGACACCTCCTGAGGCATTTGTCATCAAGCACGTGCGGCCGGAACTTATGAATACACCGGATTTTATCCGCTATATCAAGAATTTTGAAATGATCGGTGCTCCCGCACAAAACGAAAAGATCCAGCTTAACCAGCGGTTTGCTTCCGTCGTCAGCCACATGATCGTCATGTGTATCGGCATACCGTTCGCGCTGGGCCTGGGCAGCCGGCACGGAAAACTCATCAGTTTCACGTTTGCGTTGATTTTTGCGTTTGTGTACTGGGGATTGCAGGCAGTCGGACAATCACTGGGAGAAAACAATATTATTTCACCGCCGATGGCAGCGTGGCTGGGCAACATCGTATTTTCCGGTATCGGGCTGTGGATGATTTCGCGGGTAGAAAAATAGGATTATTACAGTCAACGGCGATCTGGTCTGAGCCTGAAGCTGATGAGCAGCATGTGTGCCAGATGTCTGCAAGTTGATGCTGTAGGGCACTACGGTTTACTTTTTATCAAAATCCGACGGAGCGATCTTCACTATGTTTTTTTATTATCGCACAACAGCTAGTTTTCCGGTTTGCGTTACCGCATCGGCTTTAATGCGATAAAAATAAATACCCTGCGCAACACTGCTGTTCGCATCGTTCCTGCCGTTCCAGTCAAATTCATATATCCACGAATTGTTCGACGACTTATCAAACCGCAGCACAAACCTGTCCTTGCCAATAGAAGCAACTCTCTCGGCGGCAATAGTATATATGTCCAACGTAATGTTTTCCGGCGGCCGGGTTGCCTGGAATACAAACGTTGTTATAATTCCTTCTGCTGATCGTGGATGCGGGTATCCCTTCCCCGCGGGGTTGGGGAACGTCGTTATTTTATTTATGCCTTGCGTCGACTCAACAGAAATATCTTTCATACTTGTTGAAGCATTACCGTTTGAAAGCACAATATCAGACAGTGCCAGGCCGGAAACTTTTCCATTAAAGGTGTTCGACTGAGGCGCAAGAAAAGACGAGCCGGTGACGAAAGCGTCATTGGCATGGCCGGGTTTAATAAACGCTCCGGTCGCGGAAACCAGTGCAACGCCGCGATGAGGAGAACCGGTGTTTATGTCATTGTTTTCAAGACGTGTCGGATCAAGGGCGATGGAATCGTCGATATGCCATATGATGATTCCCGTCGCAGGGGCGGTCAGATCATACATCATGTGCGACGAATCCGGGTCGCGGTACTCGGCTACAAAATATTCTGACGGGCTGGCAACAGATATAGGGATTTTATAATATCCCGTTGTTTGCGATGTTTCAATGTCGCCGAACAATCCCGCAGTATCGCTCGTAAATTGGCGAGCATTTAAGTCAACGAACTGAAGGAAGTTTTTTGACCATATATCAAAGTGCGGAGGATTACCCGACCCGTCTTTTCCGTACGGCCAATCCATGAGACTCCATGCACCCATTGTACTGACGCCGCCGGTGGTTGAGGTGTCATATAAATCAGGAAGACCCATTTGATGGCCGAATTCATGGCAGATAACTCCCAGCTGGGTATACCCCGCCTGCGTTACCGCAGCAGGAATGCACACAAAACCGTCAAATGTTTTTGCACCCGTCCCGCCTGAAGACAGTGCCGTAGGAAAATACAGTGACCACAAGTCAGAAGTGTTGTTTGACTCTTCCCCTCCGGGACCGGCATGATAGATTGCCACATAATCATAGTCGGAGTATCCCGCTCCGGGCGGTGAAGGCAGTTGCGCGGTAGCATCAGTGAAAAGCCGGGTTAAATCGTCGTCGGTCCCTTCATTGTAGTACGTGACATCATTGGGAAGAGTGACGCTGCTGGCTATGACAGCGGTAAAAGTTACCAGTGAGTAGGAATTTTCATAATAAAAGCTTTGGACTTGAGAAAACAACGCCGCCGCGTCCGTCGCGTAGGTTGACGGTAACTGCGGATACTGCGTATCGTTAAATTGTACGGGTATAACCAAAATCTTTTTTGTTACCGGCTGCAGCACGCCCTGTACACCCGGTTTACGGATGATACCTTTCTTCTGAAGCGATTGCAGCATTTCTCTGCTCATCGTACGGCACGGCTTGAAATGAGCTGGTTTTTTGCTCAGGAAATCCGGATTCAAAGGAGGGGCGGATAAAAGAATATTTCCTCCCATAATGAGCAGGCCCAGACATACCAGAGAAAAAATTCTTATTTTTTTCATATATTTTCGCCGACTACCGCATGCATATTCTATCGATAGTGCTATTTGGTATATTGTAAAGAAGACGCGAAACGACAAGTCCCGTTTCGCGTCTTCTTATCGTCAAGGTGTGTACGCAATCTAATTCTTATCTGTCTTCGACGGTGCAGTTGCGGCAGACTGTGCTGCTGGAACTGACGTCGGATTTTGTGGTTGTTGTGGTGTTACCGTAACTGGAGATACCGGAACCGCCCCGGGAGCCGTCGCAGAAGTTGCTACTGGTGTAGCCGCCGGCACAACCGGAATCGCGTTCTGCATGGTGCTGTTCGGTGCGGCAGCAGGCGCGGAAACCGCCACAGGAGCCGGCTGATCCGGTTTTGCTGAAACGGGTACAGCAGATTCATCGGCTTCGTGCTTGATCTTAATGGTAGGCTCTTCATCCCGCGGTTTTACATCATTTCCATACGGCCGCCCTTTAGCGTCTCCCCAGCTCAACGCAATGGTAATCTGCTGATTCCATTGAGGTATTTGGCCGGCAAAGAGGCCCATTTCATCAGCCCAGTTTGCATAATCAACCCGCAGTCCGAGATACGGGATCCGTAAACCAAAACCGTATGTTGGGTACCCCGAATTATATCCCCCCCGCAATGAAAGGGGTCCTAACCGCAGTTCCGCACCCATATGCACTTTCACCCAGCCGGTTGCGGCAAAAAGCGGCGAATCACCAGCATAGTCCGCTACATCGCGCAGATCAAAGGCCAAAATAAGGCGATCCTGTGAAGAGATATATTTGCCCGGCCAGTACATTATTTTCGACGGAATATAGGCAACACCGGTATTCCATTCCGGAGATATCATGCTTGTATACGCCGGTTGGTTTACCTGTCCTTGTTGCGAAGCAGTCTGAGCAGCATACTTTATTGTTGTACCGCCCACGTCTGTAACCTGCACACCAATGTTCCACCGGCTATTGGGCTGGTATAATGCTCCCGCATCCGCGCCAAAACCCTGCCCGGTTTGCAGTTGAGGACTGAAATTTTGAAATTCAAGGACTGATTCGTTGAGTTCATTAACACTATATCGCTGAATCGCCTTGAGCGTTACACCGAGGGACATACTTCCGGGTAATACGGGAAGCACATCAAACCGGTGTGCCAGCGGGACGGCTAGTATCCCATCGACGTCACCGTACATGCTCAGGCTCGGAACTATCAGACTGCGGTTAAACTGAAAACCTATCTGGGCCTGATCAAATACTCCTATACCCCAGGTAATTGCCTGGTTTCCCGATAAATAACATGTGTTGGGAAAACCAAAACGAATTTCTGGTTTATAGGTCGTAATTTTATCATTAATCTCGTTAAGAAGACTTACCTGCTGGTTTTGAGAAAGGTTACTGAAATTCTGAAGGGTATTTTGATTATCGTTATAAAAATCATAAAAATTCAGAACATCCTGACTGATACTGATCGGCAACTCAAATGCAATAAACTCACTTCCCTGACGCTGGGTAAGACCTGCAGGATTGTAAAAAATTGCGTTCTGGTCATCGCTTATTGCGACAAACGCGCCGCCCATACCCAGAGGCCTGATACCCCGGATAAAAACCTGTGGTTCATCCGCATGCAGCGTCGCTGCGAACAGGGTTGCAACGAGTGAAAGATAGATACAACGTTTTAGTGATTTCATGTACGCCGCCCCCCTTTAATAATAGTTTCCATTGATTTCTGCAAGCGTTACTCCCTGAGACTGCAGTTGCGATTGTATGTTGTTAAAGAGATTTTGAACATCCAGCTTGATACTGGCAAGGGCTGAATCATTGCCAAGTTGCAGCTTAACATACACTTTCTGCAAAAGATAATAGGCACTGACAATATCCTGCGATGCTGCTGTTATAACCAGTTTTTCACTGTCTGTCAGAGGGGTCGACTGGAGCGTAACTGTATAATCGGAGTTAATGGTAAAAACACCTGCATTTTGTACACTTGTTGCGGCTCTGAGGATAAGACAGAAGGCAGTATTAATATCGACATCAGGGTTATCAGGAGCGATGGTTCCGTCAGCTTTTCCATCGACGATTCTTTCAAGAAGATTGCTTTGCAAAACCGTGTCGACTGCAGCCGTGATCTTTGGAAGGTTTTGAAGAATTGATGACGGCAGGATATTACCCGGCGATTGTGAACTTGATTTCGCAATGGCACTTAATGCCGGGGCGAGATGATTGATCGACTGATTATTATTGTTATTATTGTTGTTATTGTTATTGTTATTGTTATTGTTATTGTTATTGTTATTGTTATTGTTATTGTTATTGTTATTGTTATTGTTATTGTTATTGTTATTGTTATTGTTATTGTTATTGTTATTGTTATT
>JBELAT010000200.1:0-3095 GCA_049508565.1 Endomicrobiales bacterium
GCACAGTCGCTGTCGGTATTACACCGGTTCCTGATGAAGTATTTAAATACTCAAGCTCAAAGGTCGCCGGCATTTGTTTCGTGCCTTCTTCGGCCAGAGCGACAATATCGTCATCATAGACTACTTTTTTCTTATCGGCGAGCTCTTTAAATCGTTCAAACAACGTATCTATGTCCTTCGGTTTAACACGATACCCCAGATCTTTCAAACGGCTGACTAGTGCGTGTCGACCCGAGTGCTTCCCTAAGACTAACTTATTTGAGGGCACACCGACATCTTCAGGCCGCATGATCTCATAGGTACGTCGTTCTTTGAGAACTCCGTCCTGATGGATTCCTGCTTCATGTGCAAAAGCATTAGCACCGACAATCGCTTTATTCGGCTGAACCTGGATTCCGGTCAGAGAAGAAAAAAGGCGACTTGTTTTATAAATTTCTTTCGTATTGATGCCATAATCCAGTTTGAAATAATTCCGGCGCGTTTTAAGCGCCATAACCAGCTCTTCTAGTGACGCATTGCCCGCCCGTTCACCGATTCCATTGATAGTGCATTCCACCTGGCGTGCTCCGGCCGATAATGCTGCCAGTGAATTAGCGACGCCCATCCCCAAATCATTATGACAATGAACGCTGATAGTCGCTTTTTCAATACCTTTCACCCGTGTTCGAATATCGTTAATAAGTCTCCCGTACTCCTCCGGAACAGTATATCCAACAGTATCGGGAATATTGACCGTTGTTGCACCTGCAGCAATGACGGCCTCAACGACTGAACACAGATAATTAACATCTGTACGCGTCGCGTCTTCTGCAGAGAACTCGACATCATCACACAACTTTTTGGCAAAAGTAACTGCATGAACTGCCATAGAAAAAACTTCAGCACGTGTTTTCTGCAGTTTTTTTAGAATGTGAATGTCGGATGTCGAGAGAAAGATGTGGATACGCGGTTTCCGTGCGTATTTCACTGCATTCCAACAAACCGTAATATCTTTTTCACTCGCCCGACATAATCCCGCTATAATGGGCCCTTTAATGGTCTTGGCTATCAATTTTACCGCTTCAAAATCTCCGGGACTTGAAATCGGAAATCCAGCCTCCATCACATCAACACCCAAAACAGCCAGCTGGCGGGCAACTTCCATCTTCTCGGGAATATTCAGGCTTGCGCCGGGTGATTGTTCACCGTCGCGCAAAGTTGTATCGAAAAATATGACTTTATTATTCATAAAATATCCTTATTTTAAAAAACAAACCAACTTCCGAATTTAACTTTATCTCATCATTGGCAGGAAACGGGTATATGCTGTTGTGTTACAAACCGAGTCCCCCGACAGAAATAGCAGTTGACCGCGAAGTTATGTTGCAGTTTTATTGTCGTGAAGAAGTGTCATTCGGTCTCTTTGATATGAAAGAGTTAATCAGCAACTTCCTAAGTCGCCAATAACGAACAATGTAACCCACGAAACCGGAAAGCAGGTAAACGAGAAAAATGATAAATATGGAGTTCTGAGGATACGTGACAATAAACAATATGGTAATCAAAAACAGCGATATCAAATGTAATGATTTCGGCCGGCTCGCTTTGAACTTCTTAAATGCCTGGTAAGGAACCGTTGAAATCATCAGCATTGAAATGAGCACCATAAAAATGGGCAGAGCGTGATGGAAATAAGGCATTTTTTTCATGACCAACGGAATCGTTTTAACCGTCACTTCCTGCCCATCAAGAAATAATTGATAACTTAATACAAAAGAGGCAAGCATGCCCGCCGCCGCCGGTATGGGCAGTCCCGTAAATTCGGTACTAACCTCACTATCCTGCGCCTTAACATTAAAACGAGCCAGGCGCAGTGCACCGGCCAGAACATAGAACAAAGCGATAGCAATGCCGGGGTTTTTCATGCCGGATAAAACCATCTGATACATCAGAACAGCCGGAGCCACGCCGAAAGAAATAAGATCGGATAATGAATCAAATTCCAACCCAAACCGGCTGGTCGTATTGGTTAAACGGGCAATTCGTCCATCAACCATATCCATTATTATTGATGCAAGTATAGCCCAGGCGGCAGCCGTAAATTGTTCGTTGATCGAATAGATAACCGATAAAAAGCCAATCCCAAGATTGGCGCCCGTAAACAGACTGGGCAAGACATAAATACCCCGACGGATATTAGCCATGTTAGTGAATTTCCCCCATAACAGTTTTGCCACCCACAACCTTGTCGCCAACTTTCACACGAATGACAACCGCGGACGGAACGTATAAGTCAACCTGAGAACTAAATTTAATTAGTCCTATTTTGCCGCCTTTTTTCACGATGTCTCCTGCTTTAACCCATGCAACGACCCGGCGAGCTAAAATACCAGCTATCTGTTTAACAATAAAAGTTCCTTTGTCCGAAGAAATCGTAATGACGTTTTGTTCGTTTACCATGCACGCTTCCGGTTTCATCGCCGGCAAAAATTGACCTGGTATATATTTTACATCAACGACCTTACCCTCAACGGGCGAGCGCTGCAAATGCACATTAAACACTGAAAGAAAAACCCGGATAACATCCTGACCGTTTTCCTTGGTTATTTCCATAACGGTACCATCACACGGCGAAACAATGGCCGAAGGATCGGCAACGATTGAACGTGACGGATCGCGAAAGAAGAAAGCACAAAACAGTCCAAAGATCAGACACAACGTTCCCAAAACCGTACCGATAACACCAAAATTCAAAGTAAACAATACCACTGATGCTGCCAAAGGTATTACAATAAACGGCCATCCCTCTTTTGCGATCCACATAGTAATTTATCCTTTTTTTTAGTCTCAGCAGTTTACAAAATATTGAATATCTTGTCAAAATCCCAATTGTCCGCAGGCGGCGTCAATATCCGCTCCTTTGGGCTCGCGGATAGAAGTGAGAATTCCCCGTTTAACAAGAAAATTCTTGATATGTTCCATAGTATCGCGCCGCGGCGGGGAAAGCCTCAATCTCGTTTTAGAGCCTTCCATATGTACCGAATTATGAGCGGTAGTATTATACGCAATGAGATTTACCTGCAAAAGATCAGTCGGACGAACGTGTTGAGCAATCA
>JBELAT010000201.1:0-4480 GCA_049508565.1 Endomicrobiales bacterium
TTCGGACCGGTAAAACGGCAGCGCGAAGTGTCGGAATTGAAGTCGAATCGCGGCTTGCCGAACATTTTAAAAAAAACAGGCTAAAGGTTTTTAGGGATATTCAACAGCTTCGCACGACATTCGATGTCATAACCCTTTTTCATGTTCTGGAGCATTTCGCCGACCCTGTTTGCTTGTTAAAGAAGCTGGCTAAGAAGATAGGAAGACAGGGGGAAATAATTGTTGAAGTCCCCAACGCCGACGATGCACTCTTGACCCTCTATAAGTGTGATCCGTTCACGCGATTTACTTATTGGAGCTGTCACTTATATCTTTTCACCGAAAAAACCCTGGCAATGGTTGCTGACAAGGCCGGGCTCAAGATTAATTACATCAAGCAGTATCAGCGCTATCCGCTGTCGAACCATCTCTACTGGTTATCGCACGGAAAACCCGGCGGACACAAAAAATGGCATTTTCTTGATTCGAAAACGTTGCATGACGCGTACCAGAAGTCGTTGGCCGCACAGGGATGCTGCGATACGCTCATCGGCAGTTTCAGCGTCAAATGATTCTAAAACAATGAAAATTCTCCTGGTTGTTTATGATAATGATTCGTATATCCATACATTTCCCCACGGGATTGCCTACCTTGCGGCCGTGCTCTTAAAAGAAGGCATAGAAGTCGAGATCTATAATCAGGATGTACACCACTGGAAGGAAGAACATTTAACTAACCATCTTGATACCCATGCGTATGACAGTGTCGGCGTCAGTGTTATCGGGGGTTATTACCAGTATAAAAAACTGCTCAAGATTTCAGAGGCGATTAACCGGTCGAAAAAAAGACCTTTTTACATCGTCGGCGGACACGGGCCGTCGCCCGAACCGGAATATTTTCTCAAAAAAACGATGGCCGACGCTGCCGTTATCGGTGAAGGTGAGGTAACGATCGTTGAACTGCTTTCGGCGGTCGCATCGCATACGTCGCTAAAGGGTGTCAAAGGAATTGCCTACCGCACTGGGGACACCGTTGTTGTCAATGAACGACGTGAATTGATCAAAGATATCGATACCATACCCATGCCGGCATTTCATCTTTTTCCGATACAATATTACCGACTTCTCCGGGAACCTCATTGTACCAATAGCGATTTTATTATGCCGGTGCTTTCCGGACGGGGATGCCTTTTTAAATGTAATTTCTGCTACAGAATGGATCAGGGACATCGACCCAGAAGCAATGCAGCGATCATAGATGAAATTCGGCTTTTAAACAAAAACTACGGTATCAACTATATCGAGTTTGCAGATGAATTGTTGATGTCATCGGCTGATAGGACGGTGCAGATATGTGAAGATCTCATCGCCTCGGAACTGGGCATTAAATGGTATTGTAATGGCCGGCTTAACTTTGCTCGCAAAGATGTTCTTGCGATTATGAAGCGTGCCGGGTGTGTGTTTATTAATTATGGCATTGAAGCTTTTGCAGATCGTGGAAGGCATTGAGAACACGTTAAAGGCAGGCATCAGTCCGGGATATAATGTGATTTTCGGCAACATCGGAGAAAACAGGGAGACTCTCAACAAAGGCGTAGAATTTCTACTCAAATACGATGATGCTGCGCAGTTGCGTACGATCCGTCCGGTAACTCCGTATCCGGGGAGCGATTTGTACTATTATGCCATTAAAAAAGGATTACTAAAAGATGTTGCGGATTTTTATGAAAACAAGCATTTAAATTCAGATCTTCTGGCAGTGAACTTTACAAATATGAGCGATGATGAGTTTCATCAAGCTCTTATGGAAGCTAATAACATGCTCTTATTGAATTATAATAAAAAGAAGATTGATTCTTTGCTTGATCAAACAAAACGTCTTTATATCGGCGGGGACACGAGCTTCCGGGGATACCGGCAAACCTGAACGGTGAATAGGAGAAATGAACATGATGGAGTCGTTGAAGCAATTTTATGCAGGCAAAAAAGTGCTCATTACGGGACTGACGGGGTTCAAGGGGTCCTGGCTAGGCTCGTGGCTTAATGAAATGGGAGCTCAGGTCACCGGTCTTGCTCTTGCGCCACTGCACGCGGACGATCATTTTAACCTCCTTGAGCTAGACAAGCGGGTCCGCTATATTAATGGTGATATTCGTGAGTATGCCGTGGTTGAAAAAGCTTTTGCGCAGTCCAAACCCGACATTGTTTTTCATCTGGCAGCGCAGGCGCTGGTTCGACGTTCCTACAACGAACCGAAATTGACGTTTGATACTAATATCGGCGGATCGGTCAATGTACTGGAAGCGGTTCGAAATACCCCCGGCATTCGTTCGGTGGTCTATATAACGTCTGACAAATGTTACTGCAATAAAGAGTGGGTGTGGGGATATCGGGAAACCGATGAATTGGGGGGCGAAGATCCCTACAGCGCGTCTAAAGCCGCCGCGGAGATTGTGTTTCATGCCTACCGTTCATCATTTTTTGCGCGACACTCTGATCTGGGAATAGCCACCGCCCGGGCAGGCAACGTTATCGGCGGGGGCGATTGGTCCGCCGACAGGATTGTTCCTGACACGATCAGAGCATTGCGTGATAGAAAACCCGTACTGTTGCGTAATCCGGATTCAACACGTCCCTGGCAACACGTGCTTGAACCATTGTCAGGCTATTTGTTGCTGGCGCAAAAACTCTATAATGAGCCGAAAGAGTTTTCAAGTTCATGGAATTTCGGTCCGCGTGTTGAAGCGATAAAAACGGTTCAGGAACTGGCGCAGAAGATTGTTGCGATATGGGGATCGGGAAACGTCATTGTCGAGCGGCAGGCTAATGCACCGCACGAAGCAGGGTTATTGCATTTAAATTGCGATAAATCTCACCAGAAACTTGGATGGGACCCCCACTGGGGTTTTGAAGTCGGCGTTGAAAAAACGACTCAATGGTATCAGCAAGTGATCGCGGGTGTCCCGGCGCGCACCGTTACGACGACCCAAATTCATGAGTACATGGAGGCTGCACAATGATTAATGGGGTGGCTGTCAGAATGTTGAAACAGATTCTCGATGAGCGGGGAAAAGTAATGCACATGCTGCGCAGCGATTCTGCTGAGTTCGAGTCGTTTGGAGAGATTTATTTCTCGACTGTTTATCCGGCAGCGATTAAAGCGTGGCATCTCCATACAAAGATGGTACTTAATTATGCTGTTATCGCTGGTAATATAAAACTTGTGTTGTTTGATGACCGGCCGGATAGTTCTACGCGCGGGACCGTTCAAGAACTGTTTTTAGGCTCAGACAACTATTGTCTGGTGACCGTTCCTCCAGGGATCTGGACAGGAATCAAAGGCATTAGCCCCACTACCGCTATGATCGCTAACTGTGCATCGATTCCCCATGATGAACAGGAGATTACCCGTCTTGATCCTAACGCACCGTTTATTCCTTATTCGTGGGTTCGAAAGGATCAATGATGCAGGTTTTGATAACAGGTGCGCTCGGGTATATGGGTGGGCGGATCACGCAGCATCTATCGCACCGGAAAGATATGGTGTTGCGTCTGACGGCAAAAGCACGTCCTGCCGCACGGTCTCACTGTCAGCCTCACACTGAGATTATATATGGCGATATTTTGTCTGATGCCGATAACGCCGCCGCGTGCGCGGGCATAGATTGTATCATCCATCTTGCCGCGCTTAATGAAATAGATTCACTTGAAAACCCTGAGCGGGCACTGGAAGTCACCACCGGCGGTACGCTGAAACTCCTCATGGCGGCACAACGTGCAGGAGTTAAGCGGTTCATCTATTTTTCGACGGCGCACGTCTATGGTACTCCGCTTGCGGGGCATATTTCGGAAAAAACCGTTCCTCGACCAACTCATCCCTACGCAATCACCCATCGCGCGGCAGAAGATTTTGTATTAGCAGAACACGCCAAGAAGAACGTGGAAGGTATCGTTTTGCGGCTTTCAAATGCCGTAGGCGCTCCCTGCGATGTCGCCGTGAATCGCTGGAGCCTTGTGGTTAACGACCTGTGTGTGCAGGCGGTTACGCACAAGAAGCTGGTCCTTAAAAGTCCGGGTACACAATATCGTGACTTTGTCAGTGTGCACAATGTTTGTCGCATTGTTGAGCATGTTATCGGGTTGCCGTCAGAAAAAGTGGGTGATGGATTGTTCAATGTGGGAGGGAAAGCTTCTGTGCAGATACGACAGATGGCGGAGATGATCGCAGATCGATGTCAGGTAACGCTGGGGTTTCGTCCTTCTCTTCATATACCTGATGCGCAATCAGTAATCGATAGTACCATTGAACGACTCGACTACGATGTTGAAAAACTTTTGTCTACAGGATATGTGCTGTCCGGAGATTTAAAAACAGAGATCGATGAGACGCTGGTAATGTGCCAGCGGTCATTTGGACAGTAAGAGGATTTTCATAAAAGCACGTATAAGATGAGATCAATAAGTTATGAAAATCAAAGAGTGATGTATAAAAACAAAGGAA
>JBELAT010000202.1:0-5282 GCA_049508565.1 Endomicrobiales bacterium
AACGATATTGGCATATTCAGACAGATCGCCGTATGAGCTGGCACCATTGAAGCTTGCTGCCGGAGGCGACTTATCTTCGTAAAACAATGTCTGAGCACTGCCTATTGTTGTGGGACAAATCCATGCAGACATAGCCCAACGATAGGAGTTCGACGACACGATATTGGCGAAACTTGCAAGATCGCCAAACGAGCTCGTTCCATTAAAACTAGCCGCCCACGGTATCTTTTGTTCGTAGTAGAGACCTTGCTGGCTCCCTATTGAAGCTGGACACATCCATGTAGCAAGACCCCAGCGAAATGCATTCGACGAAACGACATTGGCGTATCCGGACAAGTCACCGTACACGGTCGATCCGTCGAAGTTTGGTGCTAACTGACTTCCCCAGAAGCTTGCCACGTTAGGTTGAGGGACAGCCCGGAAAATGCCGTTAAATGTTGCATTCGCCCCTTGATTGAGCGTCACTATCGTTGCGCCGGTCGTCCAGGTATTGCCACCTAGCCACGTATAATATTGTGGTGTTTGTCTCGCAGCAGTATCGCTTTGAAAGAGTCTTAAAACACCTGATTGCTGCTCAAATGCAATATCAAAAGACTCATAAGCGGCGTTGGCATAAGCCTGTACAGGAGTTTCCCAGCTTGCACCCCAGGCATTAGCTGGCGAACCATTGGTGACATCAAAGCCTACCCTCACTTCGATTCTTTCTCCGCTATCAAACGTGGCGAGGGCCGGAAACACAGCGTTGGCATAAACCGGGTTGCTCTCCATCCTCAACCATTTAACTCCGTTTGCGACCCCGGTACCGAAACCGGTAATAGGGCTATTATCCCAATTGCTGCCATTCCATCGCCACATGATCAGGTTATTGGCTGCCGTTGTATCATCGTAATTGGCGGCAACCACTATTGCCTCGTATGAAGAATAGGCTACGTCGAAAGGTTGACAAACGCCTCTCTGAAAATCTGTGTCTTGCCAACTATCAGGAATTGCCAGAAGAACCGTTTCATTGCCCCATCCCGACCCTGGCGTCCAGACTTGCGCAGCAAGCCTGCCGTTGGTGTCTAAAGTAACCATGATCTTTTCACCGACACGGGCAGGGTTGATGTTCGCCATCCATGAAGGAGCGGCTTTTACAACCACTGACAAAAACGGCCCTTTCTGAGCAACATCGGTACCACCTGTATTTACGGCACCGGTTTCTGGTCCGTAGGTGTTCCCCTGCAGCTGTCTGTACTGAGGGGTATCCTCGCTGCCGCTATAGGTCATTAAACCGGCAGTGGTGTTAGAGTTCGAGTTCATAGCAGCACACGCAGTATCAGCGATGCTGCCCAGGATAGCCACCATCATAATCAAAACCGTGCCAAACAAGGAAATGCGGTTCAGCCATTTCTTGCAGAACGGTTTAAACTGATTATTAAGATAATAGGCCCGACACAATTGTTTCATTGCATTATGTTTATAATCCCTGCGTTTTGCTAATTTCATTTCTGACGGCAGGATCAGTATCGTTTACATATTTTTTGAGTTTTTTGTGCGCTTCAACGGTGTTGATCGATTGCAGAGAATGAACAGCAAGAATTCGAAGGTCCGGGTTATTGTTTGTGTTTGAAAGGATGCTGTCAGCTGCTTCAACGGTGCCGGTGCTTGTATGTTGACCCATGGCCTGCACAGCAAATTTTTGGTCTCCAATGTCACTATCTTGCGTCACGATCCGTTTGAGTTCCGGAAGTGATTGCGCTTGGGGCATAAATCCCAGTTTTCTTATAGCCGCCTTGCGAACATACGGATTGGTGTCTTGCGTTAATCCCACCAGTGCCTGAGCAGTTGCTTTCGACGAATCGACAGCGATCATGTCGATGACCTGGATCTTCATGTAGGGATCTTTGGCCGTCCCCAGATACCCGACAAGCGCTTGTGTTGCTTCGTTAGAGTGCATTCTGGCAAGGGCTTTTGCCGCACTTACGGCGATCGACCGGGACGGATTGTTTAGTTGGGCAGCACAAGCGCTTATACTCGCGCCTGCGAACATAGTATCACGCGCGCGCGTAGTATCAGCAGCTATAAGGGATTGAGGGAGTACAACACAAACGGCAAGTATGAGTCCGGCAAATATGTGAGACAGCAAAAATGGCGAAAAGAGAGAGACTCCCTTCGCCAGGATTTTAGAAGTAAAGTGGATGATTGAAAACAGGATAGACAGCAGGAAGCTGCCAATAGAAAAACCAATACCCGCGGGCTTTAGCTCCGCGGGACTAATAATATTAAGAGTGAACAGTTTAGTATTCATGCGCTGTCTTTCTTTTCCCACGACTACACTCAGGTTCGGCCCCCATACGAAAGGTCGTGCAGTGTGCGGAAAAGAATTAACAGCGCATAACAGAGAAGAGAGAAGGTAATGCTATGAGGTTGTTTGGTGAAAGCGCGGCAGGAAGGCGTAACGAGCTGTTAGTGGCGGAACGGTCCTCTGGTGAGGGTACCAACCCATCTTCCATGAACCGCCGGACCGTTTGGATAAAAACCACAATGGTTTCAACACTCGGCCTCAACAACGGAAGAAACCAGGCATCAGAAAGTTTGAGAATTTTTTGAATGATCGCCTGAGCCTCTGCGATCGAGAAGGTTTCCTGATTGACCACGGCATTATACAGTCCGTCCCGAAACAACGCAACCATTTCATCCGTCGATACAGCGACGGTGACATGACTATTATCGGCATCACGGACATCAAGATTTGAATACGCGCAGGAGACAAGCGGAAAATAAAAAACGCCTGCCCGGGATGCTTCAGCGCTTTTTGCGCTGGCAAACAACCCGCAACAGGCACTAATAATAATTAACTGTATTACGTATTTCATTAGGGTACCTTCGGTAACCCGGCTGACATGGGCACGAACGTGTCGCGCCTTTAGTCCCGTGGCTTTGCGGCCCCCGGTTTTCCGGGGTGTGCTATTTTCGGGTAGAGCAGCTCTCCTCCACGAAGAACTTTGCGTCCCTTATCTTTTCTTCCACTAGGATTATACCAGACAAACATTTTTCTGTCAAGATTTTTTGGTGATATTTCTAAAACATCTAAAACAATCCCAACAACATTTCGAGGTTCGTCACAGTGTGCTTAAGAAAATTATTTTAATTGCTCTGTATCGTCTTTGGTCAATCCGGCTTGCCTTAAAATGGCAAGCAGTGTTCCCCTGGCTAATTCATCGTGCATAGGAACAACTGTTCTGAAATCTGATTTTCTTAAACTGACATGACTGCCCTTCTGCCGAACTATTCAAAACCATATTTCTAGAGAATTTTAATTAGTTCTTTTCCCGAAAGAACAGGAAGTTTACTCATTATCTCGTCGCAACCTCAAAAGGATATAAAACCATCTCACCTTTGCCCTCAGGAATATCTTCATCATCAAAACTTTCCAGATACAGTTCAACCGCTTCTTTCAGGTTTTTCTCTGCATCTTCGAGAGTTTTTCCCTGACTTACTACATCCAGTTCCACGCAGTGAGCCACGTACCAGCTATCTTCTTTGGTAATAACTGCATTAAATCTTTTGTTCATGGTTTACTCCAAAGCTTTCTATTCCTACACGTTAAGCATAACACATGCATCAACGAATCTCAACTGTTTTAAATTGCGATCCATTACATTGCCTGAATCGCTTTCTTTCTTTTTTATTCAATGCTCACATTATTACGTGACAGATTTTTATGAGTTCGGCAACGACGACGAACCCATCAAATGCTTATCAATAGCATATGCTGCCCGACGAGCTTCAGAGATCGCCCAGACAATCAGCGACTGGCCGCGGCGTATATCTCCTGCGGCAAAAACATTTTTCACTGACGTCATAAAATTGGCATCAGCCTTGACATTGCCCCGATCATCAATCTCAACGCCCAGACTGGCAATGAGACCCTTCTTTTCGGGAAAAACAAACCCCATCGCCAGAACGACAAGATCTGCGGAAATTTCAAATTCAGATCCGGGCTGTTCCTTGACAACCATTTTGCCGGTCGCATCTTTTTCAAACACCGCCCGCACACAGGAAAGTTTTTTTACAACCCCGTTTTCGCCGGTGAATTTTTTTGTGAGAATTGACCATTGTCGCTGACCACCTTCTTCGTGGCTGGACGTGGTCTTAAAAAGCGGTGGATATTTCGGCCAGGGACAGGTATCAGTGCGGCAATCCAGCGGCCGCGGCATGAGTTCAATTTGTTCAACATGGGCCGCACCCTGACGATGCGCCGTACCAACGCAGTCAGAACCGGTATCCCCGCCGCCAATGACAACAACCGATTTGCCTTTGGCATCGATGAGATGACCGGCAATGGGTTCTCCGGAAACGCGGCGATTGGACTGCATTAAATATTCCATGGCGAAATAAACGCCTGCAAGATCGCGACCCGGAATAGGAAGATCGCGCGGAACGCGGCTTCCCCCGGTAAGACAGATCGCATCAAAGTCTTTTTGAAGTTTATCGACTGAAATATCCACACCGGCATCAGTGCCGGTTTTAAAGATTATTCCTTCTTGCTTTAAAATATCAACCCTGCGGTCAATGACGGTTTTTTCCAGTTTGAAGTCGGGAATACCGTAACGCAATATACCGCCAATTTTCTGATCTTTTTCAAACACAGTGACCGTATGCCCCGCTTTGTTAAGCTGAGCGGCGGCAGCAAGCCCGGCAGGACCTGAACCGATCACGGCAACTTTTTTTCCTGTCCGCACCGCAGGCGGCTGAGGCTTAATAAGGCCGGCCGCAAAGGCATGTTCAACGATGGCAAGTTCATTTTCACGAATGGTTATCGGATCATCATTGATGCCCAGCACACAGGCATATTCGCAAGGGGCCGGACACAGCCGGCCGGTTATCTCCGGCAAATTGTTGCCCGCATGCAAAAGCTCAATCGCACGTTCCCATCTGCCGGCAACGATCAAATCGTTCCATTCCGGGATGTAGTTGCCCACCGGACAACCCCAGTGACAGAACGGCGTACCGCAATCCATACAGCGGCTGGCCTGCTCCTGGGATTTATTATCAGTACGTAAAGGCGTGACTTCTTTATAGTCTTTGAGACGCTCGCTAACCGGACGGGACGGTGTCGTTTGCCGTTTCGTCTTTAAAAAACCTCTGGGATCAACCATTGAGAACTCCGTAAAAAATAAAAAGAGATATTTCAACCATCGCTGGGTTCACTTAATTCCTGTGTTTCTATAACTTTCTGTGCATGCATAACTTTCTTGTACTCAGTGGGCATGACTTTGACAAACGTTTTCACCTGCGAT
>JBELAT010000203.1:0-3043 GCA_049508565.1 Endomicrobiales bacterium
ATCAGGGTGTTCTCAGGGGGGCAGGAGATACATTCACCTCATTTTTGATTATTGCATTGAGTATGATATTTTTGCGTGTACCGTTATGTTATCTGCTTTCTCATGAAACTGCTTTACGAGAGAGAGGCCTCTGGCTGGGGATCACCATCAGCGCGATTATCGGCGCTGCGGCATTTTATGTTTATTATATAAGTGGACGATGGAAGAAATATACACCGCTCAATGTGCCACCAGAATGCGTTTCCACAGTCACTTGCATTCCCGAAGAAACCATGTAATACCGCTCCTATTTCTCATTCTTACCGTTTAACCGTATCATTACAAACATTTCTTTTGGTGATTCGCCTGTGAGCGGGCAATCCACCCGCCACTATCACGTTCAGAGGCTTTTCCTGCCTGATTATCAATAACAATTCCCCGCATGCACAATGCCGTGAAACTGGTATATGCTATATTTTTTCCGGTTAATGTATGAGGTGCTGTATTTGGACAAACTACGGCCTATTCATTGAGCACAACTAAAATGACGTTGATAGATGAAACTTATTGGTGTTTTATTATGTCTAAAGTATGTAATTGCACCTTCGAAATTTAGCGCGAATGTAGTGGCAAAGAATGAAGAAATGAACGTGGTGGGGGATATGGCAGGTTTTTCTGTTTTCTCGTAATGGCTCATCAGTGCGAGCAGGTGCTCATATATGATTTCGATAATGACAGGATTTTATCCTTTCTGGAATGGGTCATAATGGATCAGTAAATGTTTGGAAGCGAGAGTGTGTCAAGCAAAGGCGATGATTACCGGTTATCGCTGATTTCTAAAACAGTCATTGTCCATCGAAGGTTTTGAGGGGTGAGCAAGTATGAAACTTAAAAAAGCCGATGTAATCAAACAGGTAGCTGAGATTTCCGGACTGACGCTGGGTGATGCCAATCATGCAATAAAATCTTTGATACAGGTCTTGCATGAATTAATGAAAAGTGGCGATGTTGTGTCACTGTCCGGTCTGGGGAATTTTCGGGTCAAAGCACGTAAAGCAAAAAAATCGAGAAATCTAAGAACCGGCGAGGTCATACTGGTGCCCCCCGGCAAAAAGATTTCTTTTAAACCTACAAGAAAATTATGGAAATTGATAAATCCGGCCAATGACAGAAACCACGTTTAAGGAAAATGTCAGTTAAATGATTGAACTGTCGAAAAGTTACGAAGTATAAGAAAAACCATCTTCATCAGGAGAGAATCATGAATAAACTTATAGCGGGGTGTGTAGCGCTTATCGTTTTGAGTAATGGTGGGTATGCATTTGCTTCCGGTCGTCACGGGTATTATTACTCTGGCGGTCATTGGTGGTTAGGAGATACCATTGTCGCTGGATTAGCAATAGGTACAGTCATTGCAGCATTGCCACCGCACTATAGCACTGTATACTTCGGTGGTGTGCCGTATTTTTACGATGGTGTATACTATTATCAGAGTAGCCCTTCTGGTTATATTGTAGTTCAGCCGGTCGAAACTCTTCAACCGGTAACACCTGTTCAAGCTCTGCCAGTGAGATCCTCTGAAGTTGTTGTGCCGACACAAAGCTTTCCGACTGATAATACCAGAAGTGTAATGGTTCCCATTACCTATAGTAACGGTACTTCGACTAATATTATGTTGGTTAAAAAGGGCAGTGGCTATGTGGGACCGGACGGTGAATATTATGATGCTATGCCAACAATGAAACAGTTGAAAGCTGTGTACGGTCAATAAAAAGCATTCCATCGTGCCGTGTTAAATAAAAGGCGAGACTTTCCGTGAATGTCATAAGAGCGTAAAAGGAAAGAAAAATCAGAAACTGTTCGAATCTCGCCTACCCTGACACATTTTTCAATATACTACTCTACAACACCCGGATCCCGCCCCCACTGTTTGTACATACCGAGTTTTTCAAATAAAAGACAACCTGGCGCTTTGAGAAATGTGCAAAAGAAGTGGCTGAACTTATTAAATAGAAAAACAAGAATCATTTTTATTGAAGGACATTCATGGAGATAGATAAAAGTCAGAAAAGTCTTGATGAGAGTCATTCAAACGGTTTATGTTAATTTGTATACTCAAGGTGCAATAGTATAAATATCTTAAAAAAGTTTAATGTTATTTTGGTTCATTGATAATGGTACGGTACCCAAGAGGTTAAGGGATCGGTCTGCAAAACCGTTTTTTCGTTGGTTCAACTCCAACCCGTACCTTTCAAAAAATAGTTATAAATGAAACTCTCCACATACCACGGGTTTATTGGAAAAACAAACCCACTTAGTAATGAACGATTTTATTCCTTGCAGGTAGGTGCAAACGGCCTTCCATCTTTGCATGTATGTTCCCGCACTTATTTTCCTCACGCACTCGCCTAGCCAGCAGCGCCAACAAGTATTATTGTCAGGCAAGCAGGGGTTTCCGCCAGACAGGGCAAATCCGCATTTTAGCTGTATTTTTTATAGAGAGCTATGCCCGGGTTATGAAAACGAGGGGAAGGGATGTGCGGCCACACCTTGATTAAACGATACTGCTGGGAAAGCTTTTGTTGTATAACCGCTTTGTCGCGCTCTATCGAACTGTTGATGATGACATAATCAAAATTCTGGGCTAATTGTTCCGCGGGTGTTTTTTCGAGAATGTCTCCGAACCAATCAACTTTGACCGCGTACGGATCCTTATTGGTAAATTCGGGAGTATTGATCGTTCGGATCATTCTGGTTCCGGGAGGAATATTTTGAGTGATCCAGTGGTAGGCGACAAGCCGCGTGTCAGGCTGCGAGAGAATGGTATCATATTCTATGGTTTTGACGAATAATAGAATCGTTGCTGCAATGACCGGTAACAGAACGAGCCGGGGGTACGTTGCCCGGAAGGCGAGGATAATAAGAGAGTATACACCGGTAAGAATGAAAAAAGGAAATACGCAGAGAAGATAGCGCTCATCGACAACTTTCCATGAACTTAATAGTATCAGGTAGGTGCACGGGAAAGAAAGCCAGAATAAAAGTCGCACGCGCTGGGGCCTGC
>JBELAT010000204.1:0-3024 GCA_049508565.1 Endomicrobiales bacterium
TTCACAGGTGAGTAGTACAGTCGCAACTATCGTTGCAAATGAAAATAGTTTCATGTAACGTAATAGAGTTGCGACATTACATTTCATAGTATTAGTAAAATTGGTGGCTTTTACTTACTACAAGTAATAATATATATGCATTCACTACAGATATAAGTACTTTTCTATTATTTGTCAATGATATTTTGAATAAGGCAGATGCATATTCTAATGCGATGGCATGGTCATTTGGTTTTCGGTTGTTTAGAATAATCCTCTTCTACTATTGAGTTTTCTATTTCGCACGTTATATTCCGAAATATTTTACTAAAAACAACAGTCTTAACCGGTAAATTATCATACTGTTTACGGCTGTTTTTTTAAATGGTTTTTTCATGTGCGAACTTGATCCTAATGTTCAAAGCTGGCCAAGAGACTTTGATAGAGGTTTTCCTGCTGCTCAACCATGCAGTTTATGTCAAATTCCCTGCCAATAGATCGCCGGCCTGCCTCACCCATCACCTGTGATCCAGCCGGATCATCAAGGATTTGTATGATCATTCGTGTCATTTCGCCAACTGCATACGGTTCTACCAAATGCCCGGTTATCCCTGTCTGCACTATTTCACGGATCCCGTCAACTGCATTGGCAACAACCGGTACCCCCCTACACATCGCTTCAACTATTGACCGGGGAAGTCCTTCCCATAACGATGTCATGACAAAAACATCTGTTATGCCAAGAATGCGTACGGTATCATTCCGCCATCCCAGAAAATGTATCCGCCCGCAAAGTCCTGATTGCGCGCTCATTTCTTCAAGCATACCGCGCTGGTCACCGTCACCGACGACGAGAAAAACGCAATCGCTGCGCACGCGGGTAATTGCACTCGCAACGCGAACGAAATCAGAAAGGTTTTTTTGCGGTTTGAAAGGTCCTATGGTAGTAACGACTTTCGCAGACGATGAAATCCCCAGCTCACTTTTCACCGCATCCCGATCAACAAAAGTGGTTTTATATGTCTCAATATCGATACCACTTCTGATCACGATGTATTTTTTTTCATTGCCGATACGGTGAGCAAGCCCCTTCTTTTGGTCTTGAGCCGCCACCACAACGAGCTTATCGGTTATCAGCGCCGTCAGCCGTTCAAGCATGATAAACGCTATTCTCACCGGCGGCCATTGCTGGTCGGTAAATCCAAATCCGTGGACCGTGTGGATGATGACCGGAACACCGGCACACCATGCCGCCCAGCGACCAAGGATCCCTGCTTTTGAAGAGTGGGTATGAACAACAGAAGGTTTTAGAGTGCGAAGTATCTTCCAGATCTTTACTGCTGCTATTAAATCATCCCAGGGAAAGATTGATCGGACCAGTTCCGGGATAAAAAACGTGGTAAACCGTGTATCCATCGCTGCTTCGCTATCAAGCATTCCCCCGGTTCCCGTTATGAGAAATGGTGTATACATTGACTGTGAAAGATGACGCACGGTGTACAGAGTATTCTGCTGTGCGCCGCCCAGCTCAAGTCTGGTGATTATATGACAAACTTTTATCGGCATACGTTGAGCATTCGCGCCGTCTCAATACCATCAATTATATTTTTTTCCATAAATGAGTATTCCCACGCCCCGTACCGGCCGATAGAATATATTCCCCGTGAGCGCAGCCAGGAATCTATCACTGTCACCGCATCTTTTCGATGGGCATCAAAAATGACGTACGCGCACTCTATCGGCAATGCCTCAACAAACTCTATCCGGTCATCGACAGACAACATGCGGGACTCATACAAACCGCGCGTCACTGCTTCAATCTCTCCGGCTTCATTTCGCCCGGTGTCAGCTACATGGCTCACTTCAACATAGAACGACGCGCATCCGGCGGGTGCCATCGATGGCATAATGTTTGAATATACGCCGACGCGGTAAAATGGATATTTCTCTTGTGGAAAATACACCCAGTGCCGACCTTCAGCTACTGGAACTGCGGGATTTCCTCGACGGACGGCGACATTGTAACAGACCACCGTACTCCATCGCAGCCGGTTTCGGGCGGCTCGCACTGACGGTGGCGCATCCGCTATTTGGTCAATTAGCGCATAGAGCGGCTGGGTCGAGACCAGGTGTTTATACTTCATTGTTTCGCCGGTTGAAAATTGTATTTCACGGCTACTCGCTGTAATATTCTGCGATGCGGTATGGTAACGGATATGTGGAACAGATGAGACAAACGCATCAATCAACGACTGACACCCACCGCGTTTGAAGTACGTAAATCGGGCGTTATATCCGAATGTTTTGGAAGGATCACAAGCTGCGCTTCGTTTCATTTCCGTTATCGTCGGGCGGGGCACAAAGGGCGCGCACCAGTCAGCGCGCAGTATGCGGCTTGATACAGTCCAGAGTTTTTCGTTATACGGTTTCATAAAATAGCGAGTGATACCCGTACCGAAGGTTGCCAGCGACCACTCGTAAAAAGATGCCGCCGGCGGAACACGGCGGGAAGAGCGTCGAGTTACGCCATCGAGACACGCTTTTTTAAGACGGTCTGGAAGATATGACAGATGAGCCTGGAACGGGAAGGGTACTGACGTTTGGTGGGTGTAAATCCATGCGTTGCGATCAACAACGATAAGATTATTTTTAATTTTTTTTGATACCAGCGACTTCACTCGCCGATCGTGCATATGCAAGAAATGACCGGCATGATCGAACACAAATCCGTTGCGCCCCACTGAAGCGCATAATCCGCCCGGACCCGCACTTTTTTCTATCATTAAAAACGGCCTCTTCAGGAAGTTTGCACATGCAAGACCTGTGAGACCGCTGCCTATAATTATTATCTCAGGATTAGCCGAATTATGAGTATCTGAAATGTTACTCCCCCCGCATGTGTCGAATCTATTTATACACTATGTAGTCGATGCTGAAAAAGCCTCTTTTTAGGCTACTGAAACTAATAGATTGAGCTCGTACCCATCTTGGACCCGAAATCGTATGTAGGCAAAAAAAGCTCTCATGAGCTTTTTGAAATTAAAT
>JBELAT010000205.1:0-2994 GCA_049508565.1 Endomicrobiales bacterium
TGAGAAAAAAGCGTTCGATAGGATCGACACGTTTATCAGTGCGCTCGAAAAAAGTCCGCTGTTTGGCGCTGGCGTGAAACTGGATTCTCACGAACAGCGTACCGCGGGCGATCAATCGGTAGAAAGTTTTAAAATAAAGGCGCCGGTGAAACCGTTGTGAAGATAAATCGTTCCGTTTTTCATGATATCCGACAGATGTACTCGTGGTCTGATTTTCAACGCCCTATAGCGATATCAGCGTGCTTTTTCGTGTTTGCCGTGTTTGTATATGTCATTATTCTGCGTCCGCAGATCGTTGGATGGCATTTGGCTCGCACCGAACATGTGCTGGTTATGAAAAACTTCGAACGCTATCGGGATTTCGGGCGGTTAATTAAAAAAATTAATCAACAGCAGGAATTGCTCATCACACAAGGCAAAAATATCAATGCAGACGGGGCGGTTCCTGAAAAGACTGAACGTCAGTTTTTTCTCATAATCAACGATATGTGTGATCAAACTAAAATTCATCTCAAAACGACTAAACCGATGTCGATGCCGGATGGACGCAAAGCGTGGACGTTGACCTTTGATGCTGATTTCCGCCAGATAAACCTGTTTCTTTTTCTTGTCGAGAAAAAATTTAAGATTGAATCTCTGTCTATAGTCAGCGGTCAGCCGTCATCAAATCATGCAGTTGAAATAACGATAGCTGAATTATTTAACACATCTGCCATAGAGGCTGCGAACAATGAAGTTATTGACCGGTTCACCGGAAAAGATCTTTTTGTCTTGTATGATGAAGTGGGACGTCTTTTTTCTAACGTTGAACGCCGCAGAACACTGCTGGATGCGTATTCGCCCCCTTCGAGAGACTTGTTACTTTATTCCGACACGCTCTTTTATACCCGTGTGCGTCCGGTCGTTCAAAAAGTGCATGCCCCTGTTGAAACACCGCACATCAAAATTGATGGTATTTTTTGGGATCCTGATGTGCCCGTTGTCGTTATAGAAGGTAGAGCTATGCGGCTTGGTGATACGATCAATGGCACACAGATTTTATCAATTGGGCAAAAATCAATCGTCGTAAAGTATCACGACAGAGAATTTACCATTGTAAAGTAAAAGTGATTGCAAAAGCCTTTGAGGGAGGGACTGTGAAAAAGTTAATAAGCTTAATTATTGCCATGCTTGTGCTGGTGGGCCCCGGAGGGTATGCAGTCGAAGGAGTAGCGCCTGATCAGCCTAAAAAAACGATCTCCATTGAGTTTCAGGACACCTCACTCAACACGGTGCTGGAGGTTATGAGCGTGAAAACAGGCAGAAAATTAATTACGGACGGTGAACTGGGTAGAAAGCATATCACCTTTTCGCTGAGAGATGTTACTGCCGATGAAGCGCTCGAAGCTCTTCTTGACACTTATAATCTGTATTACGTCAGGCAGCCGAATACATCTATTTACGTTATTAAAAATCTGAGCGATGCCAATATTGTCCCGACGCTGATTTCTAAAATCATCTATCTTAATTATGCCTCGGCAACTGATCTTGTGGCTGTATTAAAGAACAATCTGAGCAAAAATGGAAAGCTGGCAACTGATGTTCGAACCAACAGTCTGATCATTACTGACGTGGGTGACAATGTGGACAAAGTGGAAGCAATGGTTAAAGCCCTTGATACGCCCACCCTGCAGGTTGTTCTTGAGATGAAGATTGTCGATACGACCATCGGCAATGATCTCAATTGGGGGGTCAACCTGACCAATCTTTACCGGAGCGGGAATTATTGGACTGATCCGCTCGGTCTTAATCCCAATTCCGGAAAAATTCCTCAAGTAGGATATACACAGCAGTACCAGCCGATAACAAATAATGCTCTTTCATTTTCGTTGCTGGCAAACGGGTACGATCTTGAGGGAACGCTTTCGGCACAAGAAGCGATCAATGATTCCAAAATCTTAGCAAATCCACGACTCCTGGTAGTCAATAACAAAGACGCAACAATTGATATTACGAATCAATTTTCTTATGTTTCGCAGACATCGATCGTAGGTGGAGCTTCACAAAATACCTATTCATACAAAGAGACCGGTATCCGCCTGCATGTGCTTCCGCAGATTAACCGAGACGGTTCTATTATCCTGACCGTTAGTCCGGAACACAGTACCGAGACCGGGGTTGACGCCGAAGGAAACCCTCTTATCAGTTCTACTAAAGCCAGCACCGTTTTTATGCTGCAAAATGGTGAAACGGCGGTTATCGGCGGACTCATTAGTGAGACCGACATAAAAACGGTGAGCAAAGTCCCGTTGATCGGCGACATTCCGCTCCTCGGATATTTGTTTCAGAGCTATGACATGAAAAAGACGCGACAGGAACTGACTATATTCATTACTGCGAAGATTGTTGAATAAACTATGGACACTGCTGAAGTTGCTACGGCCGCTGCTATACTTGTCGTTACTCAAGAGCTTCATTCTCGCTCTGTCATAGGAGAGGTTCTGCAGAAGGACGGTCATGAACTGAGCTACAGCGAGAATGCTGCACAGGCAATTGAGCTCTGTAAGAATAAAGTATTTGACATCCTTATCGCCGATTACAATTTATCGGATATGACTGGTATTGAGCTTGTCAAAAGTATCGCAACCTTATCGCTTGATATAACCCCGGTCATTATCAGTGATGTCGGCTCACTTGAGATCGCACTTGAGGGGATGAAACTCGGTGTTCATGATTACATGATGAAACCGATTAATACGACGGAGCTCAAACGCAACGTAAACGCAATTCTGGCCGAGCGGACTCGCACGAAGCAGGGGGCTGCAAAATTTCAGGATATTATCGCTCGCATAGTCGTGAGAGATAGTTCGGATACTATTGTTATCGTTCCATCCATCAGCGTAGATGATGGGCAGGAGTCGTGGTTCAAACACAAGCTGCATCCCGTCAGTACATTTATTAAAAAAGTATTTAAGTTTATATGGGATGTTGAATAGTCCGGCAGCACTTTTATTG
>JBELAT010000206.1:0-2992 GCA_049508565.1 Endomicrobiales bacterium
TGGGTGGTTGTCCTTCAAAATAGTGCGGGTTGGCAACCAGAACTATTTTTTCGTCAGTTTTCCATTCTTTGAACATAAACGGACCCGTCCCGATAGGTTTACGATTGGCTGGATGGGTATTGAAATCACCGGTACTAAACACATGCTTGGGGATAATGCCCACCATCCATGATTCAATAGCGGGCGCAAATACGCGCCGGTAAACGACGCGCACCGTCAGGGGATCGACTACCGTGACAGTCTTGACCGGTTCATAATCGGAACTAAACGGTGTTTTTACTGAAGGGTCAATAAGCCGGTCATAGGTAAATTTAACATCCTCAGCAGTAAACACTACCCCGTCATGCCAGAATACATTTTTTCGCAGATGAAACGTCAAAACAAGTCCGTCGGTTGAGACGTCCCACCGTTCGGCGAGATCACCTACTACGGAAAGATTTTTATCATACTTGACGAGTCCGTTGAAAACAAGTCCGTTGATCTGTGCGGAGGCGTTGTCGGAAGAGAGAACCGGGTTGAGGAAACTGGCATCACCGATTGATGATGCAATATAAGCGTCACCACTGACATGGGATCCGTGAAGGTGTGACGATGTACTGCTCGAGGGTTTCTGAGCGCATCCGGCCAGAGAAGCAGTCAGAGCAAAAACAATAAAAATACGGGTTATCATTTTTTGGTGTCAGCAGGTACGATCTCAACTTTGAAATATTCGGTGGTAAAATACCGGTTGGCTACCCGTCGGATATCATCGCTGGTCACTGACATGAGGTCATTGAGATATTTTTGGTCATAGGAGTACCCGCGGCCCAAAATTTCCCACCAACCCAGATACCATGCCTGTCTTCCGATAGTTTGGTGGTCTAAAAGGTATACACCGCGAATATAGTTTTTTGTGTCATCCAGTTCTTTGGCTGGCACGGGACTCGTTTTGAGGTCATTCATCATTTCCTTGATTTTCTGTTCTGCCCGGGGAATGTTCTCATTGGTAAGCCCCAGATACACTACAAACCGGCTCAAGGTTTTTCGCGTGGGATAAAAACAGTTGACTTCATACCCTAAGCTCATTTTCTCTCTGAGCTCGGTAAAAAGTCTGCCGCTCATTCGGGAACCCATCAACGCATTGATGACCTTAAGAACATAAAAATCGCTATTTCTCACATCAGGAGCTGCATATCCCATCATCAGATATGCCTGATGAAATTTCGAACTGGGAACTACGATTGATTGCGCTTTAAGAGGCGAAGCCTCCGGGAACTGTTCGTGATTATTTCCCTGAGGCATCGTTCCAAAATACTTTTCGCATACAGTGTGTGCATCGGTTGACGAAATATCGCCTACGACAACGATAAAAATATGCGCAGCGCTATAGTAGCGCCGGTGCCACTCTTTAAGATCGTTCTGAGTAAGGGCGCGAACAGTTTCAGGTTTTCCGGCATCCGGCCACGCATACGGGTGAGCGCCGTAAAATAAGGTATTGAACTGATCGTTGGCTGTATAAAATATCTGGTCCTGCCGGCTCTTCAGCGATGCCAGTATGTTGGCGCGTTCTTTTTCAACTTCACCCGCCGGGAATGTGGGGTGACACACAATGTCTGAGAGTAGTTCGACAGCTTTATGGATACTGCCGGTAGTTACGGATATGGAAACATTTGAGAAATCATAATCAACGTCACTTGAGATTTGCCCGCCAATATCTTCTATCTCACGAGCAAGTTTTTCGTCGCTGCGCGACGTGGTTCCTTTCAACATAACGATTTGCGAAAAGTTCGCTATGCCCGCCTGGGAAGGCGTTTCGTTAATAACGCCCGCGGTAATAAAAACCTGGATAGTGACAATAGGATTGTCGGACATTTCCTTATGGATTAGTTTAATGCCGTTTGAAAGTGTCAATTGGTTCACTATGCCTCCTGCACACGCGATTTGTGTGAGATTGATCATCAGTATGATAACGAGTAGTCTCAATTTCATGTCGGTCTCTTATTTGTTCTGCGGAACAAGGACCGCACCTGAGAGTCCTTGTGACTGATAATACAATTTTAAAAATTCAATCACATCTTGAACGGTGACTTTATTGATATTGGCAATGTAGTTCTCCGGCATCGTAGGATATCCCAACAAATGCCAGTATCCGTTGGTCGATGCCTGGTCGTGGGCTGTTTCCTGGTCAAAATACCATTGTGATTTCGTCATTTCTTTAGCCCGGGCAAGTTCTGGTTCCGTAGGTCCCGTTGAAAGCATTTGATTCAATTCTCGCGCAACTTCAGCGGGAATGGTCTTTATGTGATCGGGCGCACACACAGCTGATATAGCAAATGCGCCGGTTCCCCCTTGTGGCCAAAATGATGATCCGATACTGTACACCAGCTGTTTTTCCTCACGTAATACACGATTGAGCCGTGATGATCTGCCGCCGCCTAATATTGTCGCAGCGACATCTGCTGCGTAAAACATCGGTGTCCCACAGTCCGGTCCGGTGAATCCACCCATCCAGTACAGTTGCTCAACATCTTTGCTTGATTGTTTTATAACAGATCCATGGGGCGGTTCAATGACTGCAGGCCGGGCCGGCACGGGACGCTTCTCCTGGGCACCAAAAGTGGCCTGGACCAGTGCAAAAGTCGCAGCAGTGTCAATATCACCGGAAATGCTGACGATCATGTTTCCCGGAACGTAATGAAGATGGTAGTATGCCAGTATATCTTTGCGCTTTACCGTTCGTATTATTTCGGATGACCCAATAACATCGTAATGATACGGTGCAGTCGGGAAAACTGCGGTACAGAACAAATTATACAATTCGCTCGAAGGATTGTCGGCAGCACGTTTTATTTCTTCGATGACAACCGGACGCTCGCGGTTGATCTCGGCTTCCGGCATGGTTGCATTTGCCATTGCATCGGCCAGAATCCGGATGGCGTCTTCAAAACCTTCCTTCTGGGTGTCGATATAAAACTGGGTAAATTCCTTTGAGGTCCCGGCATTTATAATACCG
>JBELAT010000207.1:0-2992 GCA_049508565.1 Endomicrobiales bacterium
TGGATGCATTGCGCCAGTATGTGTTTGACGTAATGGATAATGACGAAGCCTTCAAGCGTGCTATTAATAAGATGATAACCCAGCCGCAATCAATTGAGGCGATATTGAGCGCGGCGTAATATATACAATGATATGGCTTATACAATAGTCTATGATGTACAGTGGTAAGTCCTTGCATAATATGTGTTAGCCTGATATAATTAAACGCAAGTAAGCCTTGCATAATATCTGTCAGCCTGATATAATTAAACCGGTAAGCAGTATATTCAAATCGAATTTATTAAATTTCATGTTCAATGAAAGGGATCAATTACATGCGTAAGTTGAAAATATTTTTTATGAACCACTGGGTAAAAATAGTGGTGATCTTCGGAACTCTTATTTTAATCGTTCTGACTATAATCGGACTCAGCACACTTGAATCGTTTTACCGAAACATGACACTGGCGACCATCCCGCTCCAGCTTCTGCTGACCGGTCTCAATGCCATCATTTTTGTGTATCTCTATATGTCGGTGTTCCGCGGCGGTTTTTCGCAGATGAAAAAGGGCAAGATCAAGACGCAGGACGTGAAAGTCCGTTTTAGTGACGTGATCGGCCTTGAAGGCGCAAAAAAAGAAGCGATGGAAGTCGTACAGCTTCTCAAGGACCGGGCGCACGTCAAAAAAATTGGTGGCAAGATCATTAAAGGGCTCTTGCTGGTAGGACCTCCGGGATGCGGAAAGACCATGTTGGCCAAGGCAATCGCAACTGAAGCGGGGATTCCGTTTATCTCCATGGCCGGCAGTGAGTTTGTAGAAATATTTGTCGGCGTCGGTGCCAGTCGTGTGCGCAAACTCTTTGCCAAGGCGCGCCAGTATGCATATGCCGAAGGGGCCTGCATCATTTTTGTTGATGAAATCGATGTTATCGGGCGTGGCAGAACGTTTTCGTTTATGGGAGCGGGTGAGGAAACCAACAGTACTCAGAACCAGCTTCTTGTGGAGCTCGATGGTATTGATACAAATCAGAGCAACATCGTCGTCATCGGCGCGACCAATGCGGGTGAAGAGGTTCTTGATAAAGCACTCATGCGGCCGGGACGGTTTGACCGCAAATTATATATAAATTATCCGAACCTGCAGGAGCGGGAAGCCATTTTCAATTATTACTTCAAAAAAGTCAAATTTGACCCACAGATCGATGTTTCGCGTCTGGCGAAGAAAACGGTGTATAAATCGCCCGCTGACATCGAAAATATCATCAAGGAAGCAGCACTTATTACCGCAAGAAAGAAGAAAGAGCTGATTTCCCTTGACGATCTGTCAGAATCCATGGATCGTATCGATTTGGGTCTTGAAACACATTTGACGTTAACGCCGGTGGAACGTGAACAGACCGCATATCATGAAGCCGGACATACGGTGGCGCTCTATTTCCTGCATCCTACTGATGATGTCTTTAAGGCAAGCATCAAGTCGCGCGGTCCGGCGCTGGGGATGGTTACTCACCATCCGCGCGAAGAGCTGCACACGCAGAACAAACCGAAAATGCTGGCAGACATTAAGGTTGCACTTGCCGGCTATGCAACCGAAAAGCTCAAGTACGGGACGACGTCAAGCGGAGTGGCAAGTGATTTTCAGCAGGCAATGCGCGTTGCTCATGCCATGGTATGGCGTCTGGGAATGGGTACCGGCGGTTTTGTCGGCGATTATTCAGCAATTCCTGAGACACAGATATCCAGTAATTTAAAGGAACGGCTTAATAACGAAACGATAGGTTTGCTTAATGAAAGCCTCAACAAAGTGGAAGAATTCCTTAAACAGGAATGGCCGCTCGTTGAGGTTATTGCCCGGGAGTTGATGGAAAAAGACGAAATTGATTACGATGTAATCGATGCATTATTTAAATCGCACGGAAAATTCAAGGATAATGCGGGAAATCTCCTGTCATCTCAGCCACCGTTGTAAAGTTACTTTTTCATATGTTTCACAAGTTTTTTCCATGAGTTTCAACATTTTGGTGTACCATTTTTATAGAATAAGAGTGCTCCTTTAAGAGCCTGTCTACGCTGAATGGTTGTACCGGTAGCCGGTTTTTAAGTTTTATAATGTGGTCAACAGAATTAAAACTCATATGAAACAGTTTCTTGTCGTCTTAATCACACTCAGTGTCACCTTTAATGTAGTGGTTCCCCGTCACCTAGACGCCATGGTCAGCGATGATACCATGGTTCAGGCAATGCGGTGCCAGTCGGTTTTGTTGTACTACTCCTTCTTCTCCGACCTTCCGATAAAAATAATGAATACGTTGTTCGGCGGTCAGCCGGCTCAAGATGCAGCCACCAAAGATGCTGCTGACGGCCAATCAAGCAATAAACATGTTCCGCCTCCCAACGATCTTTCGGTACCGGATAAAACTATCGTCATTAAATCTGTATGCTTAGAGACTGTTCCCAGTGCCGGTTTGATATTCGCTACGCCGGGTTTATGTGCGCCCTGTTTTGCCGAACGTGGCCGTTTGGCGACTTGTCCGTCGGGCTGGTCTGCGACGGTACACCAATGGATGGTCATGCTTCCTCGCGGGAGCATTGATGATCATATAAAAACTATTACAATGAATTTGAACAAGCCAATTGGGATACATTCTCAATTGGCTTTTTCATTTGGGGGGCTCTCATGATTTGCTTTAAGACGCTGATGAACACAATCACACAGAAAGTAACGCGCGCACTGACCTTTACGCGGACGGTAGCGATGATCACGGTGATCTCGTTTGTGGTGAGCACGGTTATCGGCCCTGCAGCCTATGCGATGAACGCGCCGATCCCCGGCGTGACGCAGACAATCAAGGATTCCTTGAACGCATTCCAGCTGCCGTACTCGATCGGGCGGATAACCGATGCGAAGTATATGGGCAGCAAGAAAGTGGTTGTCGCCATCCAGGACCTGCACTGCCATCCTGAGGTCCAGCGCAATATAGCCAAGATCCTCGGGATTCTCGATACGAAGTT
>JBELAT010000208.1:0-2929 GCA_049508565.1 Endomicrobiales bacterium
CATTGCATCGGGTGTTATTCATGCTGGGTAAAAACGCCCGGCCTCTGCGTGCATCACGATGATATGCCCGCGATACTGTGCGCATACGTACATGCCGATGTTGTGGTTCTCGCTTCTCCGTTGAAAATGGGCAATGTCAGTTCCCGGTTGAAGGCGGTTCAGGAACGGATAATCCCGACAATGCTGCCTTATCTCTGCATTAAGGATGACCGGTTGCAACACGTTCCCCGATATAACGCGGGACCGGCTATTGCACTACTGCTGGGGGAAAATGAAAATGAAGAAGACGTCGCGGCAATGAAAAATGTGTTTTTTGCATCAAAGTCTCGCCGGCTTTTTGTAAAAACAATGAATGAAGATGTGTGCGAGGTAGCCCATGCGATTAACGGTATTTAACGGTTCTCCCAAAAAAGGCGCAAACAATACTGATGTTCTACTCACTCATTTTCTTGCCGGGTTTTCCGAGACAGCGGGCAATACCAGCGAGGTAATTCATCTCAATAAGTGCAATGATATATCTGATGCGGCAGATATATTCAAGCAATCAGACATGAGTCTCATCGCTTTTCCGTTATACGCATATTCATTGCCGGCGGGAGTGATGGAGTTTGTTGAAGCGCTTGAGACTTTGCGCGGCGCGTGTCGCAAGAAGCCAGTTGGTTTCCTGGTGCAGTTCGGGTTTCGCGAGGCGATCCATGCACGCCCTCTTGAAAAGTATCTCGAAAGGTTAGCCGCTGATTTGCAGTGTGATTATTTGGGCACCATTATCAAAGGCGGCTGTGACGCATTGACCAAAAGCTCTGAAAAACACAACCGCAAGACGCTGCATGGAATCATACGGATTGGACGTGTCTTCGGTGCAACCGGAGGTCTCGATAAAAAGTTGCTCCATGCATATGCAAAGCCGGAGAATCAGACATTCTTCTCAAAAATATTCATGCGGGTATTCGTAAAACTGGCCAACAAGTTTTACTGGGCCGTCCAGCTGAAGGCAAACAATGCGCTTGAAAAAGTATACGCCCGCCCCTATGCCACACCAGACAACTTTTAAAATCTAAGTCAAAAGGCATATGTAATCGCATTATTTATAAAGCCAGACTGGGAAATCTACAACTATTGCGGTGACTCCTTTTGAGCCGCTCTATACACTTATTTTATTTCAGTCAAGGTGAGAAAAGATAGGCAAAAGATAGGGCGTACTTAAATATTAGTTATCAAATCATTGATGCCTGAAATGGGTTTAATAAAACACTTTCAAGTGTTACCTTGACTAAAAAATTGCTTGTCATGCACTAGGAGAATATAGGAAATGGACAAACCGGAATTTGATTTCTGGAGTATTGCTATAGAAGAGCTTCTTGTACAGCTACACACAAAAATTGAGGGGCTGACCAGCGATGAGGCGAATCGATGTATTCTGCTTTATGGCGACAATCTTTTAAAACCTAAAAAGAACAACGGTGCCTTAACGCTTTTTATCGCCCAATTTAAAAGTCCGCTCACTATTATACTTTTATTCGCGGTCGGATTATCTTATTTTGTGCATGACCGCACAAATGCACTGATTATTTTCATAATCGTTTTAGCCAGCGGCATATTAGGTTTTCTTCAAGAAGTAAGTGCTGCGGGAGCTGTAGAGAAATTGCTTTCAATTGTAAAAATCAAGACGCAGGTGATGCGCAATAATCAACCGACAGATATTTATATTGAAAAGGTGGTTCCCGGAGACATTGTTTTAATCAATGCGGGGGATGTTGTCCCGGCTGACTGCCGGATTCTTGAATCTAGAGACCTATTCGTTGATGAGGCAACACTGACGGGAGAAACGTACCCGGCTGAAAAAGGATCGGCCCTTTTACCCGCCGATACTGCTTTGTCAGAACGGACAAATGTCCTATGGATGGGTACACATGTTGTCAGCGGTAGCGGAAAGGCCGTCGTCGTCACAACGGGAAAGAAAACAAAATTCGGCGAAGTTTCACAGCAACTGAAACTTCGACCTGCAGAAACTGAGTTTGAGCATGGCATCCGCCATTTTGGTTATTTCCTGATGGAGGTAACGCTTGTCTTGGTTATTGTGATCTTTGCTATCAATGTTTATTTGGCTCGTCCTATGTTGGACGCCTTTCTTTTCTCTTTAGCACTTGCCGTCGGTTTGACCCCGCAATTGTTGCCCGCTATCATCAGCATTAATCTTGCCCATGGCGCTAAACGGATGGCCGAGCAGAAAGTCATTGTTAAACGTCTTGCCTCAATTGAAAATTTCGGCAGTATGAATGTCTTATGTTCAGATAAAACCGGCACATTGACCCAAGGCACCGTCGCGTTGCAGTCTGCTCTTGATACAGCCGGGAACGTTAATGACAAAGTCCTTCTTTACGCGTATCTAAACTCTTTTTATGAAACCGGTTTTACTAATCCTATTGATGCGGCGATCCGGGTTCGGGCGCTGAATCTGTCGGGTTATCAGAAACTCGATGAAGTCCCCTATGATTTTTTCCGCAAGAAGCTGAGTATTCTTGTGTCTAACGGTGATGAGAATCTGATGGTCACAAAAGGCGCTTTGCAAAATATTATTGAGGTCTGTTCGTCAGTGGATTTAGGGAGTGGAAAAGTAACGGACATTGCCGAGAACAAGGAACAACTCCTCGCACGGGTTGATGATTTAAGCAGGCGTGGATTTCGTGTACTGGGGATTTCATATAAAATACTGAAAACTGACAAGATAACCAGGGCCGATGAATCAGATATGATCTTTTTAGGTTTGCTGGTTTTTGCTGATACTCTTAAACCACACATCTCCGAAACAATTGGAGCTCTCCGGCAGTTGGGTGTTTCCTTAAAAATTATTACGGGCGACAACCAGGTGGTTGCATCTACTATCGGACGACAGATAGGGCTAACCAATCCGGTTGTGCTCAGTGGATCC
>JBELAT010000209.1:0-2903 GCA_049508565.1 Endomicrobiales bacterium
TCAACCAGTTTCGGGAGGCTCAGCGGGAGACCGGCACCCGAGATAATAATATCAATACCTTCTTCTACCGATATTTTTACGAGGTTCTCATAGTTGGTAAGAGCAACTAGAATATTTACTGCCAAAACACCTTTGGTAAGTTTTCGAGCTTTCCGTATTTGTTCTTTAAGCTCATTTTCAAGGTCAGCGCGATCGGTTGGGCCTTGCGAAAATCCGCCCGAAATGGCGGATATCGTACCGACAGCACCCTCATTAGCAACAGCAGAGGCGAGATTTGCCAGTGATATTTTGACACCCATGCCACCCTGTATGATAGGCGGATTTATTTTTAAATCTCCGATAATTAAATCAGGTAATTTTGACATAATACTGGCCCCCAAAAAGTTTACTTACATTGAAGAATGTGTGTATTTGGTTTTACGGGATTGCGATATTATGATACATACCAGACGCCCATACATATTTAGACATTCTATATAGCAAGTATACCATTATTTTAATAATAAAAGAAGACCCCTAACTGAATCAGCTATGAATAAGCCCGATTGGTCATGGATTACATACCTGCATTAATTTTATGTTATAATATAGGCATTGATTGACACACAAAAAGATAGGGGAGGCACTTAGAATGGCACAGCAACAGATGTCTGAACTTGAGATTGCACGGAAAAAATTCAAACCGGCACTTCCTGTTATATTAAAAAACGGGCCTGCATGTGTATTGCCCAGGCTTGGTAAATCTACAAGAAGCATTGCTCATCAGGAAAGCGTAAAGAAATTATTCCCTCAAACGTATGGAATGCCAGCAGTATCGTTTGTTGTTGGAAAAAACTCGGTCCTGTCAAAAAAGAATGTTAAGATTGGGGTAGTGTTATCCGGTGGTCAGGCACCAGGTGGGCATAATGTCATTGCCGGTCTTTTTGATGGTCTAAAGAAAGCTAATCCAAAAAACAAGCTGATTGGGTTTCTCGGAGGCCCATCGGGAATTCTTGAGAATTCTTTTAAAGAGATCACGTCGCCGCTCATGGATCAGTACCGCAATACCGGAGGTTTTGACATCATTCAATCGGGCAGAACTAAGATAGAATCACCTGAACAGTTCTCTACAGCAAAACAAACAATGGTGCGTAACGGCATTGATGCTCTGGTTGTTATCGGTGGCGATGATTCCAACACGAACGCTGGTCTTCTAGCTGAATATTTCAAACAAGAGAAAACCGGCATCAGTGTTATCGGAGTTCCCAAAACCATTGATGGCGATTTAAAAAATGAGCATATCGCAACATCATTCGGGTTTGATACGGCTTCTAAAATATACGCTGAACTTGTGGGTAATATCTGCCGTGACGTGAACTCAGCGCGTAAGTATTGGCATTTTGTTCGACTGATGGGGAGAAGTGCTTCTCACATTACTCTTGAAGTAGGATTCAAGACGCAGCCGAATATTGTCGTGATCGGTGAAGAGGTTCTGGCGAAAAAAATGACTCTAGCACAGGTTGTAGATTCTATTATCACTGTCATTGTTAAGCGGGCGGCAATGAAGAAAAATTTCGGCGTGGCGCTGGTTCCCGAAGGATTGATAGAGTTCATCCCAGAGATGAAAGAGCTTATTGCAGCACTCAATGACGTGCTCGCTGAAAATGAAACGGTATTTAAGCAGATGGCAACTTTAGATGAAAAGAAAAATTTGATCTTTACAAAATTACCACCTAAACTTTCCTCTTTGATGCAATCTCTTCCGGTGGGTATCGCTTTGCAGCTGATGCTTGACCGCGATCCTCACGGTAATGTGCAAGTCTCACAGATTGAAACAGAAAAACTCTTAATTGAGATGATTCGCGTTAAACTTGATAAACGTGCCAAGGCGGGAGAATTCAAAGGGAAGTTTTCTGCGATCACGCATTTTCTCGGCTATGAGGGTCGCTGCGGCGCTCCATCGAATTTCGACGCCAATTATACATATGCACTGGGATATAACGCAGTTGTTCTGGCGCTCAATGGTTTGACCGGCTATATATCGTCCGTCAGCAATCTGTTGAAAGAGCCGGATCAATGGAAATGTGGCGGAGCACCATTGACCACTATGATGAACGTCGAACGTCGTAAAGGCAAAGAGAAGCCGGTCATCTTGAAGGCTCTCGTGGAACTTGACGGTGTGCCATTTAAAGCGTTCTCAAAAGTTCGAGATCAATGGGCTATGAACGAAAAGTATCTCTATCCGGGACCGATACAGTATTTCGGGCCAGCTGAGGTAACGGAATTGACGACTAAAACCTTGCAGTATGAACTCAAGGGAAAATAAACGCAAGTTCACTTTTTCTCGGCTCGATCTTTTGTTGTATTCAGTCGAGGATATCGTTTGATCCGGGATGGATAAGTAACTATTTTTCGATACATGTGTCTCCTTTATGGGTACGGGGGCTCGGGAAATGATACAGTTACGGCATGAAGGATACTGATTCTACTATTGTGGGTCTATCTCTCATCGGTTTCTTGGGGATATTCTCAACAACTATTTCAAAAAATCCCGTATTGCCGCTGTTTGCACATCAGCTAGGTGCTTCGGATTCACTCATCGGTACAATCAGTGCGGTGTCCCCGCTGTCGGGCATTTTGTTGAGCTTTCCAGTGGGAGTTTTATCCGACCGGATAAGCAAAAAGAAATTACTTGTCATTTCCTCGCTGATTTTTCTTAGCGCCCCTCTTTTATACCTTTGTATTAACAATCCTCTCTGTTTAATACCAGTCCGTTTCTTTCACGGTATGGCAACAGCTATTCTCGGCCCGTTGGCCAGTACCATTATTTGTAGTTCCTGTTACAATGATAAAGGGAAAAGGCTGGGTATCTATTCATCAAGTACCCTTATTGCCCGAAGTATTGCCCCGCTCTTCGGAGGCAT
>JBELAT010000021.1:0-17642 GCA_049508565.1 Endomicrobiales bacterium
CGAATGTATGGTTGGCAAGGACATATGCCCTAAACGGCCGAGCTGTATGTTGCGAAAAAAAATTCTTCAAACTGAACAACGATTGATAGAAGAAATAAGTAAACTTTGTTTGGCTGATTTACTATAAAGAAAGTTGTTTGGATTTTTAAGATGTGAGAAAGGTACACATATGAAACGAGACATAATTAAAATCGATGAAGAAAAATGCAATGGCTGCGGGATGTGCATTCCGAACTGCCCGGAAGGAGCCCTTCAGATTATCGAAGGGAAAATTCGTCTGATAAGTGATCTTTTTTGTGATGGGTTAGGCGCCTGTATCGGGCATTGTCCGCAGGGAGCTATCTCTATTGAGCAGCGGGATTCGCAGCCCTATGATGAACGACAGGTGATGGCCAACATTGTTAAGGCGGGTCCCGCGGTTACCGCAGCTCATCTCAAACACCTCAAAGATCATGGGCAGACTGAATTTTTAAATCAGGCACTCACCTATTTGCGTCAAAACAATATTGCTGTTCCACCTGAGTCAACCAGTGAAGAAAAAGCGCCATGCGGGTGTCCCGGTTCTGCCATGAAAGATTTGCGGGCCTCAAGGCCGGCAAAGGGAGAAACATGCGGTCCTGTACTTTCAGAGCTCGCTCAATGGCCGATCCAACTGCATTTGATTAATCCTCAGGCGCCTTATTTTAAAAACGCAGAACTTGTCATAGCAGCAGACTGTGTCCCATTTGCTTTTGGCGATTTTCATCAACGGTTTTTAAAAGGAAAGAAGCTCATTATATTTTGTCCAAAACTGGATGATTCTGCTGAGGTATATATCTCTAAACTCACTGAGTTGTTTAAAGTCAATAATATTAAATCGGTAACACTGGTCCATATGGAGGTGCCCTGTTGTTTCGGTGTGGAAAAATACGTAACAGAAGCAATTAGTCAGTCAGGTAAGAATGTCATACTAAAAGAATATACGATATCACTTACAGGTGAGATAGTATAAACCAGGAGAGTATTATGGAAATGCTATGCAGACAATGTGAACAAACGGTCGGTGGTACCGCGTGCACGACACAAGGTGTATGTGGAAAAGCGCCGGTGACGTCAATGCTGCAGGATCTGCTCATTGAGGCGCTAAAAGGTATAGGTACTATCGCTCACGAAGCTCGCGCGAAAAATGTTCGCGATCGGCAAGTCGATGAGTTCGTGATAAAGGGGTTATTCTATACGGTTACCAATGTTAATTTTGATGACGATCGATTGGAAAATATTCTGGCCAATTCGAGAACCATAAAACAAAGAATTCAACAACTGCTGGGAAAGCAGACAATGGGCAGTTCCGCGGTTCTTTTCGAACCGGCTGAAACAAAAGAGGGTCGCGAGAATCAGTGGAAGACAATAACTGAAGCGCGTAAAAAAAATAATGTAGATATTCAAAGTCTTAGAGAGATCGTGTTGTATGGAATCAAAGGTATCGCTGCGTATGCCGATCATGCGGCGATAATGGGAAGAAGCAATGAGAATGTCACGGCGTTTTTCCACACGGCTCTGGCGGCTATCGCAGATGATCATCAAACTGCCGATCAATTGACTGCATTGGTACTTGAGTGCGGAAAGGTCAATCTTGCCTGTCTTGAGATGCTCGATGCGGCACACCGAGAAACGTTTGGGTCGCCGCAGCCGACCGTTGTCTCGCTAGGTGTAAAAAAAGGGCCTGCGATCATTGTCTCTGGTCATGATTTGCCCGATCTAAAGAGTCTCCTTGAACAGACTGAGGGAACCGGGATTAATATCTATACTCATGGAGAGATGCTGCCCGCACACGGCTATCCGGAGCTGAAGAAGTATCCGCATCTTGCCGGTCATTTTGGGACTGCCTGGCAGAATCAGCAAAAGGAGTTCAACGGCATTCCGGCGGTTGTTCTGATGACTACTAACTGTATTCAGAAACCACTCAATTCTTACAAAGACCGTATTTTTACGACAGGGCTCGTTGGATGGCCAGGATTAACGCATATTGAAAGCACGCAAGGGAAAAAAGATTTTTCGCCTCTTATCGCGAAGGCGCGGTTACTGGGAGGGTTCTCTGCGGAAAAAATAGAGAAAAGCATTATGGTCGGCTTCGGTCACGAGGCGGTACTGGGTGTTGCCGATAAGATTGTTGCCGCCGTGAAAAAAGGAACGATCCGGCATTTCTTTCTCATTGGAGGATGTGATGGTGCCCGCCCGGGCAGGAATTATTACACTGAGTTTGCACAGAAAGCTCCCGCCGATACCTTGATATTGACTCTTGCCTGCGGCAAATTCAGGTTTAATTCGTTGGAATTCGGTACCCTTGAAGGATTGCCGCGTCTTCTGGATATCGGACAATGCAATGACGCCTACTCCGCTATTAAGATTGCCCTTGCGCTGGCCGATGCATTCAAGGTCAGTGTCAACGATCTGCCCTTGTCGATGATACTGTCATGGTATGAGCAGAAAGCGGTGTGCATTCTTTTGACGTTGTTATATCTGGGTATCAAGAATATTCGCCTTGGGCCCAGCTTACCTGCATTCATATCGCCGAACGTGTTGAACCTGCTGGTGGAAAAGTTTCATATCAAAACGATCACTACGCCCGATCAGGACTTAAAAGATATTCTGGGAAAATGATATAATTAACACATTAGATCATTGAGTACATGGTTATACTACTGAAAAAAACCTTGTTTTGTAGTGCATGCCTTCAGAGTTTCGAAACTCTGAGGGCACGCACTCCTGACACAAAACGGGGGTGAAAAGAGAGCCGAGAATGGTCAACTTGTGGCGGTGTGAAATTTGTGGAGATCCGTACATCGGAGAGGCTGCTCCGGACAATTGTCCGTTTTGTGGAGCACATCGAAACTATATAAAAGAGGCAAAAGACGCTCATGCCGATTTTACGGTGATTCTTACACAGAAGGATCGAGAAACCGTGCTTAAGGCACTGGAAGTTGAAGTCAGTAATGCCACTTTTTATTTTTGTGCGGCTAAAAAAACGGATAGTGTTGAAGGACAACAGCTGTTTAAAGCACTGGGAAAAGTTGAGTCTGAGCATGCTTCAATATGGAAAAAAATATTAAATTATCAGGATGCGCTTCGCGGGGATGACGCATGTTTTAGTTCAAATAGAGAAAATCTTGAGGAATCTCACCGGCGTGAAATTCAAGCAATAGAATTTTACCGAACGGCGGCCGCGGAGTCGGATGACCAGCGAATCAAAGAAATATTCACCGCGTTGGTGGAGGTAGAGTCCGATCATCTGTATTTATCTCAACAACGGTTAAAGAACGAATAATCGGAATTTTACGGGTTCTCTGATCGTGTCAACGTGATCCGATAAGTAGTTATGTGTATCAATAGTGGACTTCTTGCCTGATTGTTATGGTAGGGAAATGTAACTATCCTTTCCCCGATTAAAGAAGGCTTTTCCTGGTCATCACCCCGATTGCCACCTCCATCAGCATATTCATCAGCATATTCTTTTGAAAAAACAGCCTGTATTTACTATAATCGTACAGATACCATGAAATACGCAAACCCTCTGCAACAGTATATCTCGGTTATGGCAGTAGTAATGGCAGTATTAGTGCTGTGCTGTCTGGGACTCAATGTGTGCCATCAATCGAAACTACAAGCGCACCTGCTTGCTGCCCGAGCGACAGTAGCTGTATTTCTATCGCCTGACGCCACTCTCGAGACTGTCACGTCTCGATTGATGGCTACCGGGTATATTTCACGAATCGATTTTTTTAGCAAAGAAACAATTTACGAAAAAATGTCAGGTTCCGGTTCCCCGATCAAAGAAATGCTCGTGGCCGGTGAAAATCCTTTTTCTCCCTACTGCCTGGTGTATCTCAAAAACGCAACCGTGGAAGATGCAAAAACCATCGCTGACGCAGCGCTGAAAATTGATGGGGTGAGGGATGCGCGGTTTGATGAAGAGTTGTTTGCACTAACACAACGGTTAGGGTCGCTTCGCCGATTTTATCAGACGAGTCTGCTGATGGTGTTTGTGGTCCTTTCGCTGGTGGCCGGTTTTCGTTTGACTACGAGAATGACCGCAAGAAAGTTTGATTATCGGTTGATAGGCATTCTGGTTTTGAGTGGCATATGCGCCGCCGTTGTAGCGATAGCATCCTATGATCTGCTTGTGCGCTATTGTGCTGTGGAGCCGATTGGTAGGCTTCCGTTGAAATATCTCTTGACCATCTTCCCCGGTGGCATGCTCCTGTCGGTTGTTGTTGGGATGAAACGGTGATTGATGAGACGATTTTTAGTAGTTGGCCTGATCATTGTGCTGAGTGTTTTCTCCCGTGGTGCTGCAAGCGTCAATAAAGATATAGCCGCAAAAACTCAGGAGCTTAAGGATCTTCAACAAACGCTCAAAGAGAAACGTAGCGAAAAAGAACGATGCATGCTCGAAGAGAAATGTATACGGGCAGAACTCGCTAAAATAGAGAAAGCGCTTGATCACCTTCAAAAAGAAGGGGATAAGCTGCGCAAAGATATCAAAAAGGCCGAAAAAAAATTAGCACTCGCTTCCCAGGAGCTTAACGCTGCCGGTATCGAAAGAAAACAGAGGAACAGTGAGTTGTGCGGCGGAGTTGATGGCTATAACAGGCAGTTCAATACGTTTTCGCGGATGTTTACTGATCCAGTTTCTGAGGAGTTATTTCTCGACGCACTGCGTCATCAGCAGCTGTGTTTAGTAACTGCAAAAGAAAAGGAGAATTCTTCCCGGCAGGTTCAGGCCAGGTGGAAATCCACCGATACGATATTGCGGGCTTTACAAGTCCGGCAGGAAAAAATGGCAACTGAACAAGAGTCCCTGAGAAGTCAGAAACAGGGTTTATTGAAAACAACCATTGGCCGGCGGATCGTTTCAGAAGAGGAAATAAAGAAAATTCAGGAGTCTTCCAAGGCTCTGCAGCAGTTGATTGTGAAGCTGGAAAGAAACCGCCGGAAAACGGTGGACGAATCCACGCGAAAGAAAATAATACAAGAAAGAAAACATAGTCTTCCCTGGCCTGTCAGTGGTCAAATTACTGCGCGGTTCGGCAAGATTAAACACGCGGAACTCGATACAATCGTCATTAGCAACGGCATAAAAATCCTGGCCTCGCCCGGTGTTCCGGTCACTGCCGTTGAAAAAGGCTCCGTGATGTACGTCGGTGAATTTCGGTCTTACGGTTTGATGGTTATTGTTGATCATGGCGGCGGCTTCTGCAGTATTTACGGACAGCTCGGATCAGCATCAGTTGAAGAAGATCAAAAGGTGAACGAAGGCGCCCCGATAGGCGCTATTGCCAGAAAAGGACAGCCCGTTCTTTATTTTGAAATACGTTCTGAAGGACAGGCGGAAGACCCCTTATTGTGGCTGGAGGATAAAAAGTAATGAAAAAGAAATTGATGATGGTTGTTATGATGATGTCGGTGACCTTTTTTTGCAGTTATGTGATCATGCCTCCGGTCAGGGCTGCAGTTGACCGAACGTATGACCAGTTGAAACTCCTTGTTGATGTCATGGGGATGATACAGGAGAACTACGTTGACGTCAAAGATAGCAAAGAGCTTTTGACGGGAGCTATCCATGGTATGGTGCACACCCTTGACCCGTTTTCCCAGTTTATGGAGCAGAAAACGTACAAAGAAATGAAATCGGAAACCGAAGGTGAGTTCGGAGGGCTGGGCATCCGCATTACTGAAAAAAATGAACTTTTAACTGTCATAACGCCGATACTGGGGACCCCCGCCTACCGTGCGGGAATTCTGCCGGAAGACAGGATCCTTAAAGTCAATGGTAAAAATATTCAGGGAGTCGCCCTTGAAGATGCAGTAGAATTGCTTCGCGGAGCTCCCGGAACAAAAGTAACTATTACCATTGTGCGTGAGGGGTTAAAAGAACCAAAAGATTTCACGCTTGCACGAGAGGTTATAAAAATCGAAACCATTCACTCTAAAATGATCGATAAAGACATTGGCTATGTTCAGTTGACGGAATTTAGCGCAACCAGCCAAAAAGATCTTTCGAAAGCTTTAGAAGATCTCTCCCGGCAAGGGATGAAATCGTTAATCTTTGATCTGCGCAACGATCCGGGCGGACTTCTCGATACTGCGGTAGACGTGTGTCGAGAATTTCTCAATGACGGAAAGTTGGTGGTGTTTACCAAAGGCCGCCAGCCGGAGTCGCGCCGTGATTATTTTACCCACGGCAAAGCACCCTATGGAGAATTGCCGCTGGTGGTTCTCGTTAATCGAGGATCTGCTTCGGCCTCTGAAATTGTGGCAGGCGCTATGCAGGATTTAAAACGAGGCCTTATTATCGGTACCACAACGTTCGGAAAGGGAAGTGTTCAATCAATATTTCCATTTCCCGATGGCAGTGCCCTGCGATTAACCACGGCAAAATATTATACGCCATCAGGCCGCAGTATCCATCGAGATGAAAAAACGGGTAAAGGCGGTGTTGTACCCGACATAATCATTGACGTTTCGCGGGAAACTGAGGCGAAACTCTATGCCCAGTCGGAATTTTTGTTCGCTAGTGGAAAAGATCCGCAACCCGCGGTGAAAAAAGAGGATCAGGTTGTCGATACGGCACTGGTTAAAGCGATTGAGACTCTGAAAGCGAAAACGGGGAAATGACCGGGCAAAACGGTATCATAAAAATTCTCTATGCCTTTATTCTGTGTGCACTGGGTGTCATGCTATGGTTTATGTGGCATGGTTCTGTCGCGAATTATTTTGACCTGAGTCGAAAATTTGATACCACTCTGACCGATACGCTGATCAATAGCGGTGTCACCAATAACGACATCGTTTCACGCACCCAGCAAGAGAAAAAAACACGTAATGCCCTCTGGGTCGTTTATTATAAAGAAATACTGTTGCCGGCACCTGTTGATGAGAATAAACTGGTCTCTGCTATAGAGTCCCTGGCAAAGCAACAGTCAATGACGCTCACCCGCACGGGGGTATCGCCGGGTAAAGTTACGATTGATATTGAGATTCAAAAGGTGCTTGTGTCCCGCATAGTTTTCTTGCCTCAAACGCCTTTGCCTCAAACAGCTCACAAGCGTTTTGCAATGGTTATCGACGACGTCGGATATACCCGGAATCTTTCTGGATTACTAGAGCTGAACATTCCAATCACGTTTGCGATTTTGCCCCATGAGAAATATTCACAGGTTATCGCCCAGGATCTTGCGCAGAAAAATATGCCGTTCATTCTGCATCTGCCGATGGAGCCTGAAGGGTATCCGAAGGTTAATCCCGGAAAATAGGCTCTACTGGTGGCAATGAATGATGATGAAATAAAGCAAAAATTTTTGTCCGATCTTTCAAGCGTACCTGGTGTGGTTGGGGTTTCCAACCATATGGGGTCACGCTTCAGCGCCGATGCGGCCAAGATGCGGGTCTTATTGTCGCTGGTCAAAGAGAGCAAACTTTTTTATTTTGATTCATACACGACACCGCACAGCACAGCCGGCCGGGTTGCCCGGGAGCTGAAACTTGCTTCAGCGACAAATCAATCGTTCGTTGATGTAAAAGATGACACGGATGCACTGCAGCATCAGTTTGATGTGATACTCAAAAAATTCAAAACAACTGATCATTTTATCGCTATCGGTCATGTTCAAAAAATAAATCTTATTGCGGTATTAAAGAAAAATATTCCCCGCTTCAAACAACAGGGTATAGAGTTTGTCTATCTCCCGGAAATGATTGAACAACACTAACCGCAAGGCAGATGCTATGAATATTCTCGGGATTGAAACGTCGTGCGATGAAACTGCTGCAGCGGTGGTAAAAAACGGCCAGAAGATACTTTCTTCTGTCGTGTCTTCTCAAATTGTCATTCACAAAAAATATTTTGGGGTTGTTCCTGAACTGGCCAGCCGTGCTCATGTTCTCACCATAAATGCGGTAGTTGCTGCGGCGCTAAAAAAAGCGGGTATAGCGCTTGGCGATATCCGCTCAAAAATCGGTGCCATTGCTTATACACGCGGACCGGGTCTTGCCGGATCTCTCCTGGTCGGGCAAATAACGGCAGAAACAATCAGTTATCTGCATCATACCCCTCTGGTTGATGTCAATCATTTAGAAGGACATCTGTACGCGGCACTGCTTGAATATCCTCGTCTCAAACCGCCGTATCTGGCACTGGTTGTCTCCGGCGGGCATACAGAGTTGATTATCGTTACTGGTTTTGGTCAATATCAGGTTCTCGGGTGCACCCGCGACGATGCTGCTGGCGAAGCATACGATAAAGTGGCTAAACTGCTTCATCTTTCCTATCCCGGAGGGCCTATAATTGACAAGTTAGCTGCACGCGGGAACTCGTCAGCGGTAGCTTTTCCTCGACCTTTTATGAGAGAAACGTGGGACTTTTCATTTTCCGGGCTCAAAACTGCTGTAGCACAACATGTTGCTCGAACCACGCCAACCGGGCACCATTTGACAGGCAAAGAAGTCCAGAACATCTGTGCGTCATTTCAGCAAGCGGTTGTCGATACGCTTATAGAAAAAACTATAGCAGCAGCAAAAAAATATCGGATACGACGAATCGTAATCGGTGGGGGTGTCGCCGCTAATAGAGCTTTGAGAAAACAGTTAACCGCCCAGGCAAAAAAAAGCGCCATTGAGCTATTTTTGCCATCACCTGGTTTGTGTACCGATAACGCCGCGATGATTGCGTGCGCCGGTTATTATAAATGGGTCAAGTGCACATCAAAACTGTCCGTAAAAAAAGAAGAAGCCAGTGTGGCGTTACCCGTTGAGCAGATCGAACCGGGATTGCAACTAAAGAACTGGAACTAAGATATCATGCATATCGGATCGGTCCGGCTTGCCAACAATCTAATCATGGCCCCGATGGCGGGGATTACTGATCAACCGTTCCGCCGGCTTGCCAGGGAAGGCGGCGCGGGACTGGTGTGCACTGAAATGATTTCAGCAAGCGCTCTGGTACGGCGTGATGCAAAGACATTGAAGATAATGTCTATTGTTGCCGATGAGCATCCGGTTTCCGTACAGATATTCGGTTCGGAACCTGCGACCATGGCTGCAGCCGCTAAAATTGCTGTTGATGGTGGTGCCGACATTATCGACATAAACTTCGGCTGTCCAGTCAGAAAGATTGTTAAAGCCGGCGCAGGAGTGAAACTGATAGAAAACGAATCGCGCATGAATGCTATCATGGAAGCGGTTGTTGCCGCTGTCTCAGTTCCCGTGACCATAAAAATCCGCATTGGTCGCGAGGCGGATGAAAATGTTGCGCCGCAGATCGTACAATGTGCTAAAGCCGCGGGTATTGCCCTGGTGACTGTTCATGGTCGATCGGCGGTCAACTTTCACAAGGGACTGCCGGATCTGTTGGCAGTTGCCCAGGCAGTCCAGGCTGCCCCCATCCCGGTTATCGGCAACGGTGGAATAGTTGATGAGAAAACAGCAAAAGATTTTTTGGATAAAACACACTGTGCCGGTTTGATGATCGGCCGCGGGGCCATCGGTGATCCTGATTTATTTCGACGGGTGTCCCACTATGTGTCAACCGGCGAAATCCTTCAGCCACCAACTCGCGAAAAGCGGATCGACTGCTTGAAACGGCACGCGCGGATGGCGGCAGATCATTATGGTGAAAAAAGAGGAGTTGTACTGCTGCGCAAAGTTATGGCGTACTATTTAAAAGGGCTTCCGAATGCTTCACGGATTCGTAATGAGTTTAACAAGATAGAATCGTTACATGCTCTTGATGAATTGCTGGAAAAAATAGATGAATCCCCGTACTTTGTCACGCAGGCCGGTGACCGGGATTTCAGCGAGTGAGGACAGCCATGAATCATCCTTTCCATTGCGCCGAGCCGGAACGCTTTGTTCGTCAGGGATTTCCTGAAGCGATCTATGCGCCGGGAAAAACAGTGCAACAGATTGTTGCCATCTGTCGCGCGCTGAAGGATGGTTCCGGTCCCGTCATGATTACTCGGGCGGATAAAAACCTATTTTCCGCGGTAAAGAAAAAATTTCGCTCGGCGGTCTATTTTCCGCAAGCCCGTATTATCGCAGTACAGAAACAAGAACCTCTGTCTGTCTCGCACAACGGGTATCTCTGTGTGGTCACGGCGGGTACTACCGATATTCCCGCGGCAGAAGAAGCAGCAGTGACAGCTGAACTTATGGGCCATCCGGTAAAGCGTATCTATGACGTTGGTGTGGCGGGAGTTCACCGGCTTCTCAAATGTACCGATGTGCTTCATGGTGCGTCCTGTGTAGTAGTCTGTGCCGGGATGGAAGGGGCGCTTGCCAGTGTGGTCGGCGGTCTGGTCCGTTGTCCGGTGATCGGAGTGCCCACATCCGTTGGATACGGCGCATCGTTTCAGGGGGTTACGGCGCTTTTGTCCATGTTAAATTCTTGTGCACCGAACGTCAGTGTCGTTAATATTGACGATGGTTTTGGTGCGGGTATTATTGCCGCATTAATCAATGGAAGGCAACGATGAAAATTGCTTATTTCAACTGCGCATCAGGCATAGCCGGCGATATGATTCTTGCAGCCTGCATAGATGCCGGAATAAACGCTCGAAAACTTGAGTCGCAGTTACACCGGAGTTTGAAAATTACCGACTGGCGCTTAAAGGTTTCCGTTAACCCGCACACTCATTATCCGGCGAAACAGGTGACGGTGGTTGGCACACGGTCATTTTCTTCACCCGGGCAGATGAAGTCCATCATACGCCGGAGCACCCTGCCAGCACCGGTAAAACGACACAGTATGGAAATTTTTGATTGTCTGCTTAATGCAGAAGCTCGCGTACACGGACTTGCCCCGCACGCGGTACATTTTCATGAGCTAAACTCTATCGACACGCTTGTTGATATTACGGGTGCATGCCTGTGTTTTCATCTGTTAAACATCGACGAAGTGTATGCCTCATCAATTAATGTCTGTAATCCGGCCCCGGCGACGATTGAAATTATTAAAAAAACACACGTGCCGGTCTTCTCGCAGAATACTTCAAGTGAGCTTGCAACGCCGACCGGTATGGCAATTATTTCTCATAAGGCACGATGCTTCGGAACGCTTCCTCCGATAAAAATATCTGCATCCGGAATAGGCTCGGGAACGCTGGTGATTCCCGGATGTGACAATGTTCTCAAGCTCATTATCGGCGATCGTCCGGACTCTCAACAGAGCTCTCCAACGGATACCGTGGTTCTTCTTGAAACGAACATTGACGACATGGATCCGCGAATTTATCCCTATGTCGTTGAGTTGCTGATGGCAGCGGGTGCGCGTGATGCCTGGCTGACGCAGGTACTGATGAAAAAAGGTCGTCCGGGGATTGTACTGTCAGTCCTGTGCCATGAACGAGAAGAGCACGAAATGCTCACCATTCTTTTTACCGAAACAACCACACTCGGCATACGCCGTTCAATGCGCGAACGCATTCTGCTGAAACGGTCGCAGACAAAATACACCAAGATTGGTTTTCTGCCTCAGGGCGGACAAAAAATATCTTCTGAGTTTGAAACTGCGCAATCGCGGGCTCGGAAAACGGGTGTTGCTTTAAGAAAACTGTTGCGGTAGATCGTTTTTTGATGTAAACTATATGAAAGATGACACTAAAACGGAAGCTGGTTATCACGTTGGCAGCTTTTTTAGGCGCACTCGTGGCTATGAGTGTCGCATTTCTGATAGTTTCAACACGGACCGTTACGTTGATGCAAAGCAGTGCTGATCATGTTGCGCTGCTTGAGTTATTTAATAACAGCGCGTATATAACGGCAGTTGCACCATCAGTTCAACCCGAGATTAAAGCGTTGCTTAATATGCTCAGGCAGACTGATCTTAGAATAATGAATGGCCACAAAAAAGTGGCGATAGCAATAGCGGTCTTGAGTATTGGTTTTTTAGGCGCAGGCTTTGGTCTCATTGTGGTGGTGATCCGTTCCATCATTCAGCCGCTGAACATGCTGCAGAAAGGCGCCAAGATTATTGGTGAGGGAAACCTCAATCACCATATTGCCATTGATTCTAAAGATGAGATCGGTGCTCTTGCGCAAACGATCAATCAGATGGTACGCGATCTAAAAATTCTGCAGATTAAGATTATCCAGATTGACCGCATGATTTCTATCGGACATCTGGCAGGCGGGGTAGCGCACGAAATTAATAATCCACTTACCGGCGTGTTAGGGCAAGCTCAACTGCTTTTGGAGCAAATTCCGGCAGAACATCCGTTTCGAACATCAGTTGTTAAAATAGAATCGGCTGCCCAACGATGCCGGCAGATTACACGGGCACTGCTGGATTTTGCCAGCGAAAAGGATTATAAGTTTCAGCGGGCTGATATTAACACGCTTATTGATGGGGCACTTGATTTTACCCGCATTGAAATGGAGCTCAATAATATTAAGCTTATTAAGAACACCAACCAGCTGTTGCCAGCTGTCCGGGTGTCTCCCATGCATATTCAGCAGGTGTTTTTTAATATTATAACCAATGCCATTCAATCCATGCCGCATGGGGGAAAGCTGTCGATAACGTCAACGCCGGCTGAGAAGAATACCGTAGAGATTTATTTTTCGGATACGGGCAACGGAATCAGCGGTCTCCATTTGTCACACGTGTTCGATCCTTTTTTTACGACAAAAGATATTGGGCATGGTACCGGACTTGGCCTGACCGTCTCGTATGGCATTGTACACCGGCACGGAGGAAATATAGTTGTTAACAGTGACGGAGAAGGGTTGGGAGCGACCATTATCGTCACGCTGCCAGTCGGAAAATGAGACAATGAATAAAAGGAAATATCTTTCACCATCATCACCATCCATCGTGTCATCGTTTGCGATACCATCTCATGATGATATTGTCGGTAATATATCTTCTGCAGAACGCCATATTGCAGCTGAGAAATTAATGCTTTTGCGCTCAAAATACGACCGCGAACGAGACCAGTGGGAAGCCATCGTCGCTCAGCGCGACCGGGAGATTTTAGAGCTTCGTTTACAGGTTCAAGATGCTCAGGCTCGGTGTACGAAACAGAGCAAAGAATATCAGGAAATGCAGGCCGTACAATGGGAACATGTTCAAGCAGTCGTCAAAGAACTGGACGTCAAGCGGTTCTCTGACAAGAAAAAACTTGAAACAGTGTTGTCGGAAATTAAAACCATGACAGACATGGTTGTTGTAACGCAGTCGAAACTCTTTGCGGAACAGGAAAAAATGAATCAGATCCGCAAAAATTATACTCAGCGTCAACGTCAGTTTGATGAACACATGCATGCAAAAACAGAGGAAATGGCAGACTTGCAAGAACAGATGCTCATTAAAGAAAAAGTGTGGTTGACGGAAAAAAGTGAGCAGGCGGAAAAAATTCAGCAGTTAAGCGAAGATTTGGCTGCTCTGCATAAAGTGTTCAATCAGGAAAAAATAAAAAATGAAGCGCTGCTGATGCAGAAAAATACTGATATAGCACGACTGCAGGCCGGTGTGCAGGATGCTATTGTCCATTTGTCCCAGGAACGCAAAGAGTTTGTAGAACTACAAAAAAAAATATTGGCCGTAGAACAGCGGGAAAGCGCGCTCCAGGAACACGTGCGTCGCTTGGAGCAGGATGCTCAGATGACGGCTCTGAGAACATCAAAGAAACAATAGTTTTCGCACACGGCAACAAAAGATTCTTTCGGGCAGTTAGCTCAGCGGAAGAGCACTTCCCTTACAAGGAAGGGGTCACAGGTTCGAGCCCTGTACTGCCCACTAGTTTTTAGGCCATAATTTCGTCAGTAAGAAGTTTTTTTAATCATCCCCCCGTGACTCACGGCGATCGCGTTGTGTTTTGAGCATTCGAAATCCCTGAGTACCGATTAAACCGTGGTAATGACAAAAGACATCCGTGAATGCCATGTTCTTTTGTGTTTCTGAGATTCACCATAAAGATCACAAGAGCCGGTGCCACAATATTGTTTTTTAAAATAGGCGATATTCTCTGGTTGCACGTATGCTAGCGGGGAAAAATACAGGGATGGGGAGAACGATATGAATATCAATAAAATGCTCTTAGCTGTCGGGGTCATTGCCTCCATTGTTGTTGCGGCAAGTGCCGAAGAAAAACCGTTTAAGCTTTATGATCCCGGTACGGAGGAAATAGTTGATTATTCAGCGTACGGGACATTCACCGGGATCGGAACAAAAAATTATAAATATACAATTCTCGACAACGCGGCTTTAAAGAAGGCAGTGGGAGAAGGAATTTTTCCCAATGTCACCAGTGTCTTGCGGGATCCAGAGTTTAAAAAACGTACTGCCGCCGGAAAGCTTAAGGGTAGTCACTGGGATTTCACCAGATACGTTACGCAGGATGACAATCTCAACAATTTCTATAAATGGTGCACGGCACCGGAAGATCCGGGCGTGAAACAGTATTATGTAGCGCTGGATCTGGAACGCGCCGGCCAGTTACAACAGGCGATTAAGGCCTATTATGCAATCGTCGTCAATTTCCCTGATGCGACTGGCTATACCTACTGGAAAACACCGTGGTATATCGGGCCGGTTGCCATTGACCGGATTAAGTATCTTACGCGCGATCATCCCGAGTTGAAGCTTAAGATTGTGGGAGCCAGCATAAAAGTCCTCAATCGTTTTGATGATAATCGCTGGAACGACGTATTTATTGTCGATCCGGGAAGAATGATACATATTACCAAGGCTTCTGAGCTTATAGAGCCACGGGTAGATGTATCAAAGCTGAAGATTATTAAAACCATCGGTACAGGAAACGTTAAACTGCAGCAGTATGAAAATCATCACTGGCAATTGATGGTTGATAATAAACCGTATTATGTTCGCGGAATGGCATACTCGCCGAGCAAGGTAGGCCTCAGCCCTGACAACGGGACACTCAACGTTTCACGGGATTGGATGTGGTCAGACGTCAATAATAATGGGATCATTGACGGTCCCTATGAAGCATTTGTTGACAAAAATCGCACTAATACACGGGACAAATATAAAGCAGTCGGAGATTTCAAGTTGATGCACGACATGGGTGTTAACACCCTGCGGCTATATCACCATGGCGGGTTTAACAATAAACTGCTTATGGAAGGGTACACGAAATATGGTTTCAGATATCTCATGGGCGATTTTATCGGCATGTACGCGGTAGGATCAAAAGCCGAATGGTATAACGGTACTGATTACACTAACGTAGATCAACAGAAGAATATGCTCGACAGCGTGCGTCAGATGGTTGAAGAATATAAGGACGCGCCCTATATTCTTATGTGGGTTTTAGGCAATGAGAATAATTACGGAGCACCGGGAAAAGCAGGAGTAACCCCGGGGCAGGGATGCCGGGCGAAACTACAGCCTGAAGCTTACTACCATTTTGTCAATGAAGCGGCAAAGCTGATCAAATCACTTGATCCTCAGAAGCGTCCGGTGGCGATTTGTAACGGCGACACGCTGTATCTCGACATCTGTGCGGCACAGGCACCGGAAATCGATATATTCGGAGCCAATGCCTACCGCGGTGAAATAGGTTTTGGATCAATGTGGCAAGACGTTGCGGATGTGTATGACCGTCCTGTTGTCATTACCGAATATGGTTGCTCAGCTTATGCAAAAGGATGGACGCAGGAACGTGCGGAGCAAGGGCAGGCCCAGTATCATCGCGGCTGCTGGCTGAACATGGAAGAGAATTTTGCCGGTTCAGGTGCCGGAACCGCGCTTGGTGGTATTGCTTTTGAATGGTCTGATGAATGGTGGAAAGCAGGTCCCCCGCCGGAATTCGATCCTGCTGCTCATGATACAGTTCCGCAAAGCGGTATGCCGTTTCTTGATGGGTGGGGCTATGAAGAATGGTTGGGCATCACCAGCCAGGGGGACGGAAAACTCAGCCCTTTCCTGCGGCAGTTGCGTCCGTCATATTTTATGTATAAGAAACTGTGGAGTAAATATCGCTGATGACCGTTCGATTTATGACAGCCTTGCTCTGTGGGCTGAACCTTTGTGTATGTGCATCTACCATCACTGCCGCGACAACCATTGAACGAGGGGAAAATAACAATTGGATGTTGTATGTTGATGGCAGACCGTACTTTGTCAAAGGTATGGAATACTCACCAGATCCCGCCGGGAAATATCCGGATCAACCGAACCAATGGATGCATGAGGATGTAGACGGCAACGGGAAAATCGATGCACCATACGATTCCTGGGTTGATGAAAACAACGATAACTTCCGGGATGCGTCGGAAAATCCAATCGGCGATTTCCAGCTTCTCAAAAACATGGGGTGTAACACTATCCGTATCTACCATTCGGATAACCTCAATGTCCCCCTGCTGCGGGATCTTTTTGATACCTATGGCATACGTGTCATCATGGGGAATTTTCTCGGTGCATACACAATCGGCAGTGGGGCCAACTGGACTTCAGGAACGGATTACACCAACTCCCGTCAATGCGAAAAAATGAAGGAAAACGTCCGGGCAATGGTTGAACAAAATAAGGATGAACCATACCTGCTTATGTATATGCTGGGCAATGAAAATGATGCGCTCGGGAGCGCCGACAATTCTACCCTCAATAACACCAACGCGGCCAAAAAACCTAAAGCATTCGCAAAATTTATCAATGAAGTATGTCTCATGATAAAAAAAATGGATCCAAACCATCCCATCGGCATATGTCTTGCAACAAACAAACTGTTACCCTACCTTGCAAAATATGCCCCCGCACTTGATATCATCGGTTTCAATGCGTATACAGGGCCATTCGGATTTGGTTCTCTCTGGCATCGCGTCAAGACGACGTTTGACCGGCCGGTTTTGATTACCGAGTACGGTACTGATTGTTATGACCTGAAAAATAAAGTTGTTGATGAGGACTATCAGGCGCACTATCATAAAAAGAGCTGGCAGGACATAGAAAACAACAGTTTCTGGGGGAAAAAAGAAGGCAATGCTATTGGCGGTGTTGTTTTTTGCTGGATGGATAAATGGTGGCTTATCGGTTCACCCCGTATACACGACACTGAGCTCGGGGCACGCCCCGGCCCGAACAGAGGCGGTTTTTTCTGCGATGAGTGGATGGGTGTCTGCGGGCAGGGTGATGGCACCAAAGCACCGTTCATACGACAGTTGCGTAAAACATATTTTTTGTACCGGGATGAGTTATGGAAAAAATCCCATCCCTTTGAACCAGATTTTCTTACACATCCTCAACCTGACCATGACAATGCGCAATAACATTGCTTCAGTCTGTCTCATCATTCTTTCTTTTGCCGTCATTTCAGCAGGAGCGACCGTCGTTTCCGTCAATGGGAAGAAATTGCTGGTTAATGGAACTCCTTTTACGATCAAAGGGGTTTGTTATTCGCCAACCCCTGTCGGATATTACCCAACCACCTTTGACTGGTGGGACGTTCAATCGATCTATCAGAACGATTTTGCTCTGCTTAAATCCATGGGTGTCAATACCATCCGTACGTATAATACGACGGGGATCACGACTGCATTTCTGGATGCGGCTGCGAAAAATGGTATCTATGTTATCATGGGTTATGAGGTTAATCATTCCAGTGTTGGCATAACTGCCGATGGCGCTGCGATGGTCAATGATT
>JBELAT010000210.1:0-2903 GCA_049508565.1 Endomicrobiales bacterium
TACCTGGAGTTTTACAAAGAACAAGGCTCGCGAAAAACTTAATAAAGTATATGACACTATTAAGAATTAACTTAACAACGTAGTAGCGATACACCTGTACATATTTTTCCGGGTCATAATGAAAATGAGGCCCGTCAAATTCATATCCAATTCGTAGAAACACGGGTCTCTTTGTTGCAGCTATCCATGCTCCCAGCCGGTCTATGCTGGCATCATAATCGCCTGCCAGTGCACCCTCAAGCATATCTACCATATAGAGACCAATTTGAATGACGGTGTCGGGGTATTTGTCTATAATAAGCTGGCCATACTGAACGCCAGCACCGCAATTGAACGGTTCACTCAAGCCCGTGACATTGTCAAGATTAGTGTAAACCATAAATCCGGCCGGGATAGTTTTAAATTCCTTCACATATGTATTGACTGAATTTTGATTCTCACCGATGAGTAGAAGTGTCTTGCCATCTGGCGGCTCAAATTTTCCAGTTGCATACGTGCTGCTGATTGCGAGAATCAGCATTAACACGCTTGTAACGATAGAGTTTTTGTAACCATGAAAGGTTTTAGGTTTCATCTTTTCTCCATTTTTTCCTAATAGTAAAGCATAGTTTTTAATTCATGTCAGCATCTAGTGATTTTTAAAGCCAGTAAATTCTGAGGCTACCATATCCCCGGGATGAAACGGTAACGGACCTGGGTCATGTAGTCTGCATATCCCTTTAACTGGTTTCGTAGCAAGCTCTCCTCAAGCACTGCACGAATGCCTAAGAGGGGCGCAAAGAGCAGTCCGACCATAATGCCACACCATGAGCCCAGCAATAGGGCGGTTGATACAAAAAAGAGTAAAGAGGTGGCGTACATGGGATGGCGCACATACCGGTATAGGCCTGTTGAAACCACCGTATGTCCCCGCTCCTTCTGGACACGTACCAGCGACGACAAATATGAGTTTTCTCGAAAGACCAGGAAAAAAAGATAAAAGGAGTATCCCATCAGCAGCAGGCCGAACACTTGCAGCGAAACCGGGACCCGTGACCAATGAAACCGCACTGCATCCAGAGGCATTGAGATCAGCCACGCAATAAACAGGACAAAAATCAAAACGATGATCACTTTGTCCCAATTCTTTTGGTCGGGCTTGAACCCCCCCATCCGCTCATTAAGTATCTCTGGATTGTGTTTAATCAACCAAAAAATAAGGATCGTGCAACAGCAAAAAAAAGTTGTCAGAAATACCCAGCCGGCGATCCAGGTAAAAGTTCCTGCTGGTAAAAACAATAGCACTGCAAAGATTGGAATTTCGATCAGTTCAGCGAAGAGAATTTTGGTTTTGATATTCATGATTATTTGGCAAGTATAAAGATTATTATAAATAATGCATCGTTAATTACAATTATAGCACGATTTATACCATATTTATGGTATGTTCCCTTTATTAGTGGCGTCTGTTGTTTAATACAATGTGTTTATGTGCCCTCTCATGACATCTTTTCTCTCACAAGATTATCCATCTGTAAATGAACTGATAAATATTTAAGTTCTTGAGGTAAAGATATGTTTGCTTTGAAATCCGGACGGCAAAAAGTAGAATGAGACAATACCGCTTGCCGGCGATAACTGATATTCTGATAGCACAACCACTTAAAGGGGGTTTTATGGAGAGATCTACCACTGCAGCAAAAGTATCGGCTCTGACGCTTTCCGTTTACACTTCTTCCGCGGAAACATTTCACGTTACTTCAACGCTCGTTCAGGGAGAGAAAGACGCTATTTTAGTCGACGCGCAACTAACACTAACTGGGGGTCGCAGCGTCGTGGAGATGATTAAAAAATCCGGGAAAAACCTACAGGCGGTCTACATCACTCACGGTCATCCCGACCATTACTGGGGGATCAATGCCATTCATGAAGCGTTCCCTGCAGCACGGATCGTTTCGATCCAGTCAGTCATTGACATTATTAACCGGTTTCAGGTTGCAAAGTATGCCCAGTGGCATCCCGTTTTCGGCTCTGATATTCCAGAAAACCCGATCATTCCAACGGCCCTTGAGGGAGAAACGCTTGAACTCGAAGGAAATGTTCTGAAAATATGGAAAGGGCAGGGCGACGTGGAAGGCAGTTCCGCGGTTGTGATCCGGTCACTCAATGCAGTTATCGCAGGCGACACGGTCTATAACGGTGTGCATCCATGGACACTCGATACGGACAAAGCGGGTCGCACCCGGTGGGCGGAAACCCTCAATCAACTTATGATGCTGCAACCCGGGACCGTGGTAGCCGGACATAAAAACCCGAAAGCAAAAGATGATCTTGATGCGATTATTTTCACTAAGAAATATATTGAAGCATTCGATACCGTTATTGAAAGCTCGCATTCAGCGGAAGAAGTCATTAAAAGAATGAACGGACAGTTCCCCGGATTGCTGTTAGAACCCATTCTCCAGATGGCTGCCAATGCGCTTTTTCCCAAGCAGAAACCCGCGTACGTATGAAAGACGTTATAAAGATCATGGTAAGTTGTTTGCCGTGCGCCGGACTTGTAACAGCGATAGTGATGATCGCTCAGCATTGGGTAAACGGGGGATGACAATGAAGCAAAACATAGGGACAATTGACAGAATCATTCTTACCATACGTAGGGGATGAACCGATAGCGCACCTTTTCCAGGTACTCGCTATACCCTTTGAGCTGTTCTCCAAGCTGGCGCTCCTCGAGCACGGCGCGCACCCCGAACATAACAAAAAATATGACTTCAAATAACACGCCGAGCCATGAGCCAAGCAGCAGTGCCGTGCCGAAGAAGTAAATGAACGCTGCAGAGTACAGGGGATGTCGCACGTAGTGGTATGGTCCGGTGGAAATCACCGTCTGACCGCGCTCCTCCTGCACGTGCACCGTAGAG
>JBELAT010000211.1:0-2889 GCA_049508565.1 Endomicrobiales bacterium
AATGATGATACAGGGCCCGTTAGTGCCATTTTATAAAAATCGTTCCCCGTTAAGCCTGAGAGTTTTAGGCGATGCTATAGATGGTAACATCCGTGTTACCGATAAGCGCATTGATAGATGGGTCAGTACATCTATAGGAATAAAAAATATTAACAATGTTATATTTATCAAAACGCATACTCACGGAGCAACCGATTATGAGGCGGTTTTGGGTGACGAAATGAATTTTATTTTGTCGTATTTTGAAAGGAAGTACAGTGACAAAAAAAATTATATTCTGCACTACGTAACAGCCAGGCAAATGTATAATGTCATAAAGGCTCTTGAAAACGGTGAAGACCCGCAGGTCATTGAAAGCTATAGAAATTATATGGTCTCGTGTCCAGTCTATAATGAGTCTATTGATATTAAGGAAGCTTCGGATCAGTTAAATCAATATGTTTATCTTACTTATAAGTAATAGACGAGGCCGCATTTTGTTGCGAACGCTGTTGTGACTCTTCGGAAGGGCTAATACGAGTGTTTCAACTTTCGGGGAGGGGGTATTTTTTGTTAAATGGTTCAGAGTCGTGCTCCTGGAAAAGAACGATGTAACAGAGCTGAGGAAATTTCCGGCGTCACATATTCATGCTGTTTATATGTCCTTATAGTAGTATACAGTTTGATAGTCCGATGCTTTCTCAGGTTTCAACCTCACCTTAAATTCATTTCTTGATTCCCGCTTCACCGTATTTACTCAATAACCACACTGCATGGCGAAAGGCAGCTTAATGGCCATTTTATAGTGTCAGGCTTTACTAACTTGACTTATTGGTGAGTTTGTGTTATAGTATCACAAGTTAAGTCAGCAATAAGTAACAAAAAGTCAAAGTAGTTGAGAAGCTTTGTGAGTAATTTTATAAAAAAGGGAGCATCTTTCACCATGGGTAGAGCGCGTCGGCTGAATTTTTCTGGAACGCTCTGTCACGTTCTTTCCCGAAGCAATAACCGTGAGAAAATCTTCAAATGTGATGAAGATTGTAGAGATTTTCAAAACAGACTTTCACACATAAAATCTAAAAATCCATTTCTTATCTATGCATATTGCTTAATGCCGGACCATGTGCATTTGCTGCTTGAGGTTGCAAAATGTTCTGTGTCGCTAATTATGCAGCGTCTTTTGACAGGATATACACTTCAGTATAATCGCACGCACAAAAAAACGGGACACGTGTTTCAGGGGCGATTTAAGTCTTTTATATATCAAAAAGAAACGTATCTTTGTGATTTGGTACGGTACATTCATTTAAACCCGGTACGTTCAGGGCTTGTAAAAGATGCAGGTCAATGGCAGTGGTCAGGACACCGAGAATATATGAATGCTGCGCCCAGCAAGATTGTGGATCGTGAGGTATTATTGAACTTTCTCGGGGACAACGAGCAAGATTCTTTATTGAAGTATAACGGTTTAATGCGCGACGGATTGGATGTGGGGCATCGCAAAGATTACTATCCGTGCGCACAATTACCCTATCTGGGCGATCAGGTCTTTGTCGACCGTTTACGGGATGAACATTCTCGTATGGCGGATCGGCAGTCCATGATGAAAGGTATCCCGGATAATAAGGAGATTGATCAACTCAGTACCATTGTTGCACAAATAGCTCTGCAGGGAGATGTGCCGATTGCGTCTATACGGGGAAAGTCCCGTCAGGGAAAAATAAGTGCTTTGCGAAAAGCTTTTATCAGGCAAGCGGCAAAAGAAGGATATGCACCTACTATGATTGCACGTTTTATCAATTGTTCGCAGGGGTATATCACAAAGGTTATGAAGTGGGTAAGCGCAGCATAAAATACCATTAATGTTAATGAAAGCCAATTAAGGGTATCGCGCACCGGGGGAACGTGGTATGAGAAAAAAAAGTAATGCTAACAAAAAAACTCATCGTCATGGTTCTGTTTTTAGTGGCGCTTCCGCTGATGAAGCTTCGAGGTGCAGAGAATTCAGGCTGGACAATCTTTCAAAGAATAGAGTCATCGCAGTTTATTGGAAATGTTTTAACATCTATGGGATATTCCGATCTTACATCAGCATTGTACAATCCGGCGGTTCCCGCAGCATTGCACCGGAAAGAATGGCTATTTACATCTGATATAGGCTCAACCAATGATACTCTGGGAGCAGTATTATACGGCCAGCCAATCGGTGATAAATGCATGCTGACTGTTGGGGCAGGGTATTACAACGCCGGCCCGGTTGAACTTAACTGGATTGATAACAATTCGATACAATCACAAACAGTGACACTCGAACAGGATATGCTCAGTATAGTGTCTTTCGGATACGCAATGTCAAAGGACTTTATGGTGGGTGTGTCATTTAAAAGCGCATCCAGCCAAGTTGCCCAACAGCAAACTGCCTACGCATACGTGGGCGACGTGGGAATGCTGTATCTGCCGCTTCCTAATCTGTCAGTGTCTGTCGCAGCTCAGAATATTGGAAGTTCAACCAATTTCATTAATCAGGCGAATGCTTTGCCGACAGCTGGTTATGCCGGAATCGGTTATTCCATGCCTGTTGAAGGCGGTCTTTTGCTGGCAAGCGCCGGAGTAACATATATGATCACTGACGCTTTATCAGAGCCGGAAGTTGGTTGTGAGTATGACTACAAAAATATTTCTCTCAATGCCGGGTACCGAATGAATCTGGCAGAGTATGATATGCACGTAGGAATTACGGTTGTTGTAAACAAAATTAAGTTTGGGTATGCACTTATACCCGGCAACCTGTTGGGAAATACCAATCGATTAACTGTTACGTATTCTTTCTAACGGGGATCAGCTCATGTGTTTCATGCAATACGCGTTTCGTTTTTAAAATGAAACGCGTATTGTTTTTTTAATGTTTCA
>JBELAT010000212.1:0-2888 GCA_049508565.1 Endomicrobiales bacterium
CAAGGTTTCCTCTCGGTTTTTCGGCTTTCCTTGCAATATTATACCACTATTATTGACGGTATTCAACTTTTCTTCCGTCGACAGATTGTTCGCTTGAGACCTTTTTCAGCATCGACTAACTATATACCAACTTACTTCTCTTATGTCAATGGTATTTCGAATCGAACTTAAACAGAGCAACACAAAAAAGCACTTTAAATATGCCTGACTACGCATCGAGAAGACCTAATAACATGTAAGTATGACTAAAGATTGGTTGTTTTGGGCATGCACACAACAGTTTATCCATCTATATCGGTTTTGTTCCTCTAAGAAAACACACAATGTTAATCAGCAATCCCTTTGAGCGAATTACAGTTATCACGTACTTTTATTTTTTTTCTGCTTTACTGATGATATATTCAGCAACTACCATTGCAGCATTATAGTATGTGATGTCTTTTACAACTGCCAAACTGTCTTCAGTTGGTACCAGCATACCATTACGCTTATCGTCCCAGCTATAATGATGGTTAATACCTGTCTGCGTATTGTGCAGAGTTGCGCCTTCTTTTGAAACAATAAATCCTTCAGAGTTAAAGACCGGCCCGTTCACCCTCTTTTTATCAAACAAGTCATTTCCCATGGCAACATATTGTTTACCAGAAAGCGAAAGATTGTACAGTGTCGGCATAATGTCCCGATGACAACCAAACACTGTGAGATCTGCAGATTTGGGTTTTAAAGCATCCGGTACATAGAGATAAAATGGAACACTGTAACGGTAAAACTCTTCACCCGTATGATAATCAAAAATATCCCAAAAATTATGGTCGCCGGTTACGGCTATAATAGTATTCTTACCGAGCGCGGAATTCTTGATCTGGGAAATGAACTCACCCAGTTTATGATTTGCATATTGGTAAGTCACGAAACGTTGCCGTGCGAGAGTCTCATCATTATTGATGACCTTGCGCAAATCAGCAGGGATTTTCAAGGGTTTACTTTTGTATGTAGTAGGAACAGAATATGGTGGATGATTGGTGGTGGTCATAACCATTATAAAGCGGGGCTTGCCGCTGCTTTCTTTGAGTTTATTTAAAATAGCGCTGTACAGGTACTCATCATAAACACCCCATTCGTTCCTTTCGGCATTCTGCGGTAAACTTCCCTCGCCGATGACTTCGTCAAAACCCTGGTTCGGCAGAAACGTATCAAGCTGGCGCCAGCGAAGACTTCCTCCATAAAAAAACGCTGTACTATAGCCAGCATCCTTATAGGGTCTCGTTGCCGCCGTAATGAAATGCTTATACGCAAACGGTGTCTGGGTTACTGAAAGATTGTTTGGTCTCTGGACAATATTTAAGATTATGGTCTCAAGGGCATGGATAGTAATAATACCGGCGGGAAGAAAATTATGGAAAACATAGTCTGATTCCATATGTTTTCTCATTTCCCCGAGAAGATCAAAATCTTTTGAATCGTAACGGAGCAAGTTTGCACCGAAACTTTCCATAACAATGACGACGACGTTTGGCTGGATCTTTTCAATTGTTGCATTTTTTTTAGTTGTATGAGTAAGACTGGCAAGCAGATTATTGTTTTCAATGGTATTGTCCTTCATTCCGCAATAATCTTCGAAAGCCATGCGCACATCGGCTTTAGTAAGGTAATTGAGCCGGGTTACGCTATTTTCTCTGTGAGATTTTATTGCCTCGCCTAAAGCAAACACGCCGTTGACGCTTAATTTATTTATAAACGCATTGGGAGAAATTTCCCCATAAATAGGACTTAAAGGGAACATGCGAAAGGAGCCGCGCGCAGCCAGCGCGTTCAACACGATAAGCGCTATAGTAAAAACAGTCTTTGCGGTCTTTGTTAACGCATATTGTGGTAACTCGGGCAACTCTTTTGAAGCAATAGAATGCACTAATTTCTTACACAGAATATATATGCTCACTAGTAGGACTGAGAGTATACAGAGCGCTTCGGGAAAACGGTGATTGTGCACTATTGATTTAATGAGAGCACGCGTGTCATCTTCAAAAAAGCCATAAATCATTACGTTAATATGGTCTTTAAAATAAGAGTAAAAACCAAAATCTATTACGAGTATCAGAAGAATAATACTGAATATGACCCAGTAATAGTACACGAGCGACTTCATCCAGTAAGTGAAATATATCTTTTTTTTGAAGCCCCATATAATAAGGAGAGATAGCGTTACAAGAATATTGACATATGCTATCGCTGAAAGGTCAAAGCGAAACCCCAAAATGAATGCCTGAGCTATATAAGCATGAAGACCCGCAAAACTTTCGTGACCTGAAAAATAAAAATAAAAAAATAGTCTAAACAACGACATGAAGAGAAGAAATACGCCGTTGAGGATAATCAGTCTCTTCACCGCATGCACAATGGTATTAAAATCTATTTCCGTTTCCATGAATCTCCTTTATAAGCAGAAAAAAACAATGAACATGTCTCATTATGTTGCAGATATTCTTCTCAATTGTTTTGCTGCCAATTGTATTGTCCTAGAACTTGATTCCCAGAGATATCCTGTTGGTTGACCCCAGATCGCCGTACGGCATAAACGCATAATCGAGACTGTAATTTTTATACGTGCAGCCCACCCCTCCGCTGATCCCTTCAAAACCCGTGACATTCTGCGTCAACGTCGTGTACCCTACCCGCACCGAGCCGGAGAGACTCTTGTCTATTTTCCAGGTGTATTCCGTCCCGCCGCAAAAATAGGGCGCGTTATCGATCGGCGCATCGATGTCAACCGATAATATGAGCCCGCTTTCAAGGCTGTAGGCGCATCCGGCTTTAGCCGTCAGCGGAAGCTGTTCGGCTTGGTCGGAAAACTGCATCGCTGTCCCGGCATTTTGTACGCACGCTCCCAC